>NZ_JBIUBL010000007.1:0-146763 GCF_044548015.1 Streptomyces sp. NPDC052236
CACAAGAGCGGGACAGACCGGGCGGAATAAGCCCGACTGTCCACAGCGTCCTCGCTATGTTTTGTTCTTCAAAGGAACCACCAACCTGACACAGACTGCATCAGGCCGGGGTATCAACATATCTGGCGTTGACTTTTGGCACGCTGTTGAGTTCTCAAGGAACGGACGCTTCC
Organism: Streptomyces sp. NPDC052236; assembly: GCF_044548015.1. Classification (NCBI taxonomy): domain Bacteria; kingdom Bacillati; phylum Actinomycetota; class Actinomycetes; order Kitasatosporales; family Streptomycetaceae; genus Streptomyces; species Streptomyces sp. NPDC052236. The sequence goes on from NZ_JBIUBL010000007.1 coordinate 174, forward strand.
TTTGTACTCACCCTCTCGGGCTTTCCTCCGGGCGCTTCCCTTCGGTCCTGCGTTTCCGACTCTACCAGACACTTTCGTGTCCGATTCCCCAGTCGGCGGGGTTTCACTTTCCAGCCTTTCGGCTTTCCGGCGATTCCAACTTTACCAGAACCTTTTCCGCTTCTGTTACCAGCTTCGGAATTCGATTTCAGTGGCTGTTGGAGAGCCTCTTTGCCTTTCGGCGTGTTCACTACGTTAACCGATTTACCGGGTGACTCATAATCGAGTCACTGGGCTTGAATTTCGACATAGCGAAACCGCACCCGGTTGGGTTCGTCATATGTAGTGGATGGCCACTTCGGGTTGCTGAACAGCAGGGCCCGTGTCAAGCGGCTCGGGCTACGTTAGGCGTCCCCGCGAGGCGAGTCAAGTTGCCCTGCGGCGCGGGATGTGTGCCCGGTAGGGACTGACCGTAGGGTCACTGTCGATCCAGAACCGCCAGGGGTGGTGGGCCCCGGCTCCGCCCACTCCCGTACGAGGGCCGCTGCGCACCTGGTCAGGCTCCGGCGGCGTACCGGTCAGTAGGTACAGAGGTGCAGCGGGGCCTGCGCAGAGGTCGGTGCCATTGAGGGTGCGGTCGACGTCCAGGGCCGTGGCCAGGCGGGCGGGGCCTTTGGCCAGTTCTCTCGCATGGCGGGCCGAGAATCGACGTTTGTGCGCCAGTTCAGCACCTCGCTGGATCTCTCCCGCGCGCAGCAGGATCCCGCTCGCCCTGCCTTCAGGGCCGCACACCACGTTGAGGCAGTGCCACATTCCGTAGGTGAAGTAGACGTACGCGTGACCGGGCGGGCCGAACATCACGTCGTTGCGCGCTGTGCGACCACGGAAAGCGTGGGACCCCGGGTCCAGATCGCCCGCATATGCCTCCACCTCGGTCAGGCGCACCTCGATGGGTCCGTCGTCGGTGAGGCGTACCAGGGTGCAGCCGAGGAGTTCGGGAGCGACCTCCAGTACAGGGCGGTCGAAAAACTCCCGGGCGAGCGGCGTACGGTCGGGGCTCTCGATCATGACGCCCGAGGGTACCGGGGAACCGGCCACGGGAACCGGCCACGGTCGTCGCGCGTATGTAGACGCGTATGTAGAGGTCAGAAACCAGCGGGACCGAGAAGGGGACAGACATGGGCTTCAAGAGGCTGCTTGCGAGCATGGGCGCCGGCGGTGCTTCCGTGGAGACGGAGCTGACCGAGGCGAACGTCGTGCCGGGCGGTGTCGTGCAGGGCGAGGTGCGCATCCAGGGCGGCTCGGTGGATCAGCAGATCGAGGGGCTTTCCGTCGGTCTGCAGGCCAAGGTCGAGGTCGAGGGTGGTGACCAGCAGGAGGTCAAGCAGGACATCGAGTTCACCAAGCAGCGGCTCGGTGGCGCCTTCGAGGTGAAGGCGGGGGCGGTGCACGTGGTGCCGTTCGGGCTCGAGATTCCGTGGGAGACCCCGGTCACGAGCATCGCCGGGCAGCAGCTGCGCGGGATGAACATCGGTGTGACCACCGAGCTGGAGATCGCGCGGGCCCTGGACTCGGGCGACCTGGACGCGATCAGCGTGCATCCGCTGCCGGCGCAGCAGGCCATCCTGGACGCCTTTGTGCAGTTGGGCTTCCGCTTCAAGAGCGCGGACATGGAGCGGGGGCACATCCGGGGGACGCGGCAGCAGCTGCCGTTCTACCAGGAGATCGAGTTCTTCCCGCCCCAGCAGTACCGCGGGCTGAACCAGATCGAGCTGACGTTCGTCGCGGACGCCCGCGAGATGGACGTCATCCTGGAGATGGACAAGAAGCCGGGGCTGTTCAGCGAGAGCAGTGACTCGTACAAGGCTTTCACGGTGGGGCACCACGACTTCCAGTCGACCGACTGGGCGGCGTACCTCAACCAGTGGCTCGCCGATGTCGGCGGGCGTCGTAACTGGCTCTAGGCCTCTACAGTCCCACGTACAGGCAGCCAGGCAGCCAGGCAGCCGAAATCGGAGGTTGAGACGTGACCGAGCTCAAGAGGGCGCCCCTTCCGCACGACTTTCACCCGGCGGTGCCGTCGTTCACGGTGGTGAGTGATGACCTCGCGCCAGGGTCGGTGCTGAAGGACGCCCAGGTCTACGCGGCGGGCAACACCTCGCCGCACCTGCGGTGGGACGGTTTTCCGGCGGAGACCAGGAGTTTCGCCGTGACGTGCTTCGATCCGGACGCGCCGACGGGCAGCGGGTTCTGGCACTGGGTGCTCTTCGACATCCCGGCGTCGGTCTCGGAGCTGCCGGCGGGTGCGGGCAGCGGCAAGTTCGAGGGGCTGCCCCAGGGCGCCGCGCATGTCCGTAACGACTACGGGTCGAGGGACTTCGGCGGCGCCGCGCCGCCCGCCGGTGAGAAGCACCGCTATGTGTTTACGGTGTACGCGGTGGACAGCGAGAAGCTCGGCCCGGACGCGGACGCCTCGCCCGCGGCTGTTGGCTTCAATCTGCGGTTCCACACGCTGGCCCGTGCTCAGCTGATCGGCGAGTACGAGGGCCCCTCCTCGTAGGAGCCGAGCGTTCGTTCGTTGTTTGCCCTGCCCTGGTCTTGGAGAGATCAGGGCAGGGCATTTTTTATTGCGTTGTCCATTTCGGCGCGCCCGGCGAGAGTTGATCCAAGCCGACGGCCCGCACATGGGCTGGGCCGGCGAACGGGAGGTGGGCGAGATGCGGGACACCCTGGTACTGAACGCGAGCTTCGAGCCGCTGTCGACAGTGACGCTCAACCGGGCGGTGGTGCTGGTGCTCCAGGACAAGGCCGTCGTCGAGCAGACCCACCCCGGACTCCGTATGCGCGCCGCCGCGGTCGATCTTCCGGTGCCCCGGGTGATCAGACTCTGCCGCTATGTCAGGGTGCCGTTTCGAAGACAGGCCCCGTGGTCAAGACGTGGCGTGCTGATACGGGACCAGCACCGGTGCGCGTACTGCGACAGGCGCGCCACGACCGTGGACCATGTGGTGCCGCGGTCGCACGGCGGTGCGGACAGCTGGCTGAACACGGTTGCCTCCTGCGCCGAGGACAACCACCACAAAGCGGACCGTACGCCGGAGCAGGCGGGGATGCCGCTGCTGCGCGAGCCGTTCATACCGTCTCCCGCGCAGGCGATGCTGCTCGGGATGCGCGCCGGTGAGCGGTCGGAGCTGCCGCAGTGGCTGGCGGCGCAGCCCGCCGCGTAGCCCGCAGGTTCTGGTGAGAGCGCCCGTCTTCGTACGCGAAGGCGGGCGCTCTCGTGCGTCAGCGCAGCAGCAGCTGAACGATCGCGACCGTGCCGACGACCACGACCAGCACGCGCAGCGCTGTCGGCGGGAGGCGGCGGCCGACCTTGGCCCCGAGCTGGCCGCCGATCGCGGAGCCGACCGCGAGCAGCAGGACCGCCGTCCAGTCGAAGTGCGCGACGAAGAGGAAGAAGATCGCGGCGACGCTGTTGACGACGGCGGCGAGAACATTCTTGACGGCGTTGAGGCGTTGCAGGCTCTCGTCGAGCAACATCCCCATCAGGGAGAGGTAGATGATCCCCTGGGCCGCGGTGAAATAGCCGCCGTAGACGCTGGCGAAGAGCAGTCCCGTGAGCAGGAGCAGGCCGCCCTTGGGGTGGGCGTGGGTGCCGTTGTCCTCGCGGCGGCGCTGGACCGCCTTCGTGATGTACGGCTGGAGGATCACCAGGACGAGCGCGAGCCCGACCAGTACGGGCACGATCGTCTCGAAGGCCGTCGATGGCAGTGTCAGGAGCAGCACGGCTCCGCTGATGCCGCCGATCGCGGCGGCGGCGGACAGCCGCAGGATGAGGGCGCGCTGGCCTTTGAGCTCCGCGCGGTAGCCGATGGCTCCGCTGATCGCGCCGGGGAGCAGGCCGAGGCCGTTGGAGACGGTGGCGGTCACCGGCGGGAGGCCGGTGGCGAGAAGAACCGGGAAGGTGATGAGCGTTCCCGAACCGACGATGGTGTTGATGGTGCCTGCGCCGATGCCCGCGCCGAAGACGGCGAGTGCTTCCCAGATGGACAAAGCCATCTCCTTACATGCTCAGCGAGTCGCCTCCCCGCCATTAAAGGTCGAGGGGCCACCGCCGATCATGCATGAGAGCGTTCCGCTTCAGTCGATGGGGGGCCGTTCGCGGCGTTCTGAGCCACTGCCGCCGTTGTCACCGTTGCCGCCGTTGCCGCCGTTGCCCCTGGTGCCGGACTTCTTCATGGCGCCACCCGAGCCGCCGCCCATCGGGCCCATGTTCCCCATGGCCCCGCTGAGGCCCTTGAGCGCGTCGCCGATCTCGCTCGGCACGATCCAGAGCTTGTTGGCGTCGCCCTCGGCGATCTTCGGAAGCATCTGGAGGTACTGGTAGGCGAGGAGCTTCTCGTCGGCGTCTCCGGCGTGGATGGACTCGAAGACCGTACGGATGGCCTGGGCCTCGCCCTCGGCGCGCAGCGCCGCCGCCTTGGCCTCACCTTCGGCGCGCAGGATCGCGGACTGCTTCTCACCCTCGGCGGTCAGGATCGCGGACTGGCGGATGCCTTCGGCGGTCAGGATCGCGGCGCGCTTGTCGCGGTCGGCGCGCATCTGCTTCTCCATCGAGTCCTGGATGGAGGTGGGCGGCTCGATGGCCTTGAGCTCGACGCGGTTGACGCGGATGCCCCATTTGCCGGTGGCCTCGTCCAGTACGCCGCGCAGGGCCGCGTTGATCTCCTCGCGGGAGGTCAGTGTCCGCTCCAGGTCCATGCCGCCGATGATGTTCCGCAGGGTGGTGACGGTGAGCTGCTCGATCGCCTGGATGTAGCTGGCGACTTCGTACGTCGCGGCGCGGGCGTCGGTCACCTGGTAGTAGATGACGGTGTCGATGTTCACCACGAGGTTGTCCTGGGTGATCACCGGCTGGGGCGGGAAGGGCACGACCTGTTCGCGGAGGTCGATGCGGTTGCGGATCGAGTCGATGAACGGGACGACAATGTTCAGGCCCGCGTTGAGGGTGCGCGTATAGCGGCCGAACCGTTCGACGATGGCGGCGCTGGCCTGCGGGATGACCTGGATCGTCTTGATCAGGGCGATGAAGACCAGCACCACCAGAATGATCAGGACGATGATGATCGGTTGCATCGCGTTCCCTGTGCCCTTCGCTGCCGGATGATTCTGATGATCGAGTTTGTCAGAACACGGGCTGGAGTGGGGGGTATTCGGGCTGTTATCTCACATGACCACAGCGGTGGCGCCGTCGATCTCCACGACGTCGACCTGCTGGCCGGCTTCGAAGGACATGTCCGCGTCGAGTGAGCGCGCGGACCAGATTTCACCGGCGAGCTTGATCCGGCCGCCGTTGCCGTCGACCCGTTCGAGGACGACGGCCTGACGGCCCTTCAGCGCGTCGATGCCGCTGGCGAATTGGGGGCTCTGGACTCTGTGCCGGGTCGCTATGGGACGTACGACCGCGATGAGCGCGACGGAGACCACGGCGAAGACGAGCACTTGGGCCACTGTGCCGCCGCCGATTGCCGCGACGACGGCCGCGGCCACCGCTCCCGCGGAGAACATGCCGAATTCGGGCATCGCGGTGAGGACGAGCGGAATGCCCAGACCGACCGCGCCTATCAGCCACCACACCCATGCGTCGATGTCCACGTCATCATGGTAGTTCCGCCCGTCATGGTCGGACAGGGGGCGAGATCGGTCGGTCCCGGATACGCCGGTGCTCCGGTGCTCCGCGGTTGGCGTTCGGCGTCCGGCGTTCGGCGTCAGCCGAGGGGGAGGCCGTGCGCCGTCCAGCGCTCGCCGTTCTGCTCGACCAGCAGCGGCAGGCCGAAGCAGAGCGAGAGGTTACGGGAGGTCAGCTCGGTCTCCATGGGACCGGCGGCCGTCACCTTGCCCTGACGGATCATCAGGACGTGGGTGAAGCCCGGAGCGATCTCCTCGACATGGTGCGTAACCATGATCATGGACGGGGCATACGGGTCGCGGGCAAGGCGGCCCAGGCGGCGGACCAGGTCCTCGCGCCCGCCGAGGTCGAGGCCGGCGGCGGGCTCGTCGAGGAGCAGCAGCTCGGGGTCGGTCATCATCGCGCGCGCGATCATGGTGCGCTTGCGCTCGCCCTCGGAGAGCGTGCCGAACTTGCGGTCCAGGAAGTCGGTCATGCCGAGGCGATCGAGGAAGGCGCGGGCGCGCTCCTCGTCGACGGCTTCGTAGTTCTCGTGCCAGGTGGCGGTCATGCCGTACGCGGCGGTGAGCACGGTCTGCAGCACGGTCTGGCGCTTGGGGAGCTTTTCGGCCATCGCGATGCCCGCCATGCCGATACGGGGGCGGAGCTCGAACACGTCGACGGCGCCGAGCCGCTCGCCGAGGATCATCGCCGTGCCCGTGGTCGGGTAGAGGTAGCTGGAAGCGATGTTGAGGAGGGTGGTCTTGCCCGCGCCGTTGGGGCCGAGGATGACCCAGCGCTCCCCCTCCTTGACCGACCAGGAGACGTCGTCCACCAGAGCGCGTCCGTCGCGGACCACGGATACGTCCACCAGCTCCAGTACATCGCTCATGAGCGCGTTGTCTCCCCATGCATTCGTCTTGAGGTGAGGTATTGGGGCCTTTCGTGCGCCTGTGGGCGCGGCTCCCAGGGAAAACCTACGCCACCGGTCGGGTGGCCCGGCCCGCAGGCCCGGTCTCTAGGCTGGGTCCATGCTCTCGGAACCACGCTCAGGACGGCTGGCCGCATGGGGAAATGCCCTGTTGGCCGGATTTGTATCACCGGATGACGCGGCGCACGCGATCGTCGGCGACGACGCGCTGCACCGGGTGGAGGGGCTGCCGGGCGAGACGGGGCCGGTGGGGCTCACGCTGGCGCTGGGGCGGCTGCGGGCGCTCGGGGTGACCGGGTACCGGGTGGCGCTGCCCGCGCCGGGGCATCCGCTGGGGCTCAGCGGACCGCCCGAGTTCAACGCGCGGGCCCTTGACGCGGAGGAGGCGGTCGTCGCCTCGGGTGGCGCGTACGGGTTGGTGCCGGAGGTGGACGAGGCGGGGCCGGCCGGGGACGTGCATGTGGAGGTGGTCTGGCGCTGCCTGCCGGTGCGGGAGGCGCCGCCGGCGGATGTGCCCTCGCTCTCGGAGGCGGAACGTGAGCTGGCGGAGGCGCTGCGGGACGCGACGGCCGCGCTGACCCGGCTGGATGTGGCGGGGTCGGGCCCGGTGGCGGAGGCGGCGGTGGACGCGTACCGGGCACGGGCGGGGCGAGGCCCGGGCGAGATGCTGGCTCCGGGGTATCCGCCGCGGGCGGTGCGGGTGCTGGAGCTGGCGCAGCGGGTGAGGCTGCTGGTCTCGGTGGCGTACGAGAAGGGGCCCGGCGGTGCGGTGAGCGCGTCGGAGATGGCGGCGAGGGGGGAGGCGCTGCGGCCGGTGGAGCGGGTGGCGAGACGGGCGCAGGTGGCGGCGTACAACGCGTATGTGGAGGCGCAGGAACGGGACGTGTGACCTGTGCGCTTGGCGCGGGTGCGGTGCGGGTGCGGTGCGGGTGAGGTGCGGGTGCGTGTGGCGTGGGGCACAGGTCGCCGCCGGTCTGGCCCGGCACGGGTGCGGGCCCGTGTGGCCTGGGGCACGGGGTTGACCCCGTCCTGCTCGGCGCGGGTGGCGTGTGGCCGGGAGTACGGGTGGCGGCCGGTCTCGCCCGGCACGGGCGGGGGCCGTGTGCCCTGTCGTCCTGCTCGGCGCGGGCCCATGCGGCCCGGGCACGGGTCGCCGCCGGTCTCGCCCGGCACGGGTGCGGGCCCGTGTGGCCTGGGGCACGGGGTTGACCCCGTCCTGCTCGGCGCGGGTGGCGTATGGCCGGGGCACAGGTCGCCATCGGTCTCGCCCGGTACGGGGTGGGTGCCCCCGGGCACGAGGTCGGCCGGCTTGGCCGGCACGGACGACGGGCCCGTCCCCTACGCGGCGGAGCCGCCGGAGCACCTTGGGGCGTCGGCCCCACGCGCCACCGCGTATCTTCTCTCCGGTCCGGGGCACGGGGTGTGGGGGTGTCAGCCCCCACGTAACCTCCCCCCTCCCGCCAGGGAACCGCCGGAGCACCCGGAGGCGGGGCGGGGGAAACACCCCCCGTCACGGAGCAAAGTCCCCCGCCACGCGGCCTCGGGGCGCAGCCCCCACGCAACGCCCAAGGGCCCGGTTGTCAGTCGGTGTAGGCGGCGTTGTCGAACGTCGGGTTCAGCGCGCCGACCACATTCACCGTGTTGCCGGACACGTTCACCGGGACGTGGACCGGGGCCTGGACCAGGTTGCCGGAGGCGATGCCCGGGGACTTGACGGCCGCCCCATGCGCCTCCGCGCCCGTGCCCGACGTGGCGGACGCCACACCCGCGCCCGCCGCGACCAGGCTGCCCGCGACCATGGTGAGAGCAGCGGCCCTCTTCAGGTTCTTCACTTCGAAATCCTCCTGAGCGTTCGCCGCGGCCTACCGCCGCAGCACGCCATGAAGAACGGCCCTCAGCCCCTCAGGATGCGCCGAGTGGGTGACATACACCCGACAGTATGAATCTCAGATCGGAACGAGACGGTCCGGTCAGCCCGTCAGGCCATGCCGGACGGCCCACAGCGCCGCCTGCGTGCGGTCCGACAGGTCCAGCTTCATCAGAATGTTCGAGACATGCGTCTTGACGGTCTTCTCGGACAGGACCAGCGCCCGGGCGATCTCGCGGTTGGACCGGCCATCGGCGATCAGGGCCAGTACCTCCCGTTCCCGCTCGGTGAGGTTGGAGCCGCGGCCCGTGCCGCTGCTCGGGTCGTCCTGGGCGAGCAGGGCGCCCGCGACCTCCGGCTGGAGCAGGACGTGCCCCGCGTGGACCGAGCGGATGGCTCCCGCCAGCGCCTCCGGGTCGACGTCCTTGTAGACGTAACCCGAGGCGCCCGCGCGCAGGGCGGGGACGACCGTGCGCTGTTCGGTGAAGCTGGTGACGATCAGCACCTTGGCGGGGTTGGCCAGCTCACGCAGCTTGCGGAGGGCCTCGATGCCGTCCATGCCCGGCATCTTGATGTCCATGAGGACCACGTCCGGCTTGAGCTCCTCCGCGCGGGCGACCCCCTCCGCGCCGTCGGCCGCCTCCCCGACCACCTCTATGTCGCCCTGGATCTCCAGGAACGTACGCAGGCCCCGGCGGACCACCTGGTGGTCGTCGACGAGCAGGACCTTGATGCCGGTCGTCGACCTGGGCGCGGTGTCAGCCACCGGGGACCTCCATCTCGATCGTGGTGCCTTTGCCCGGCGCCGACTCCACCGTGAGCCTGCCGCCGACCCCGCCCGCCCGGTCTCGCATCGAGACCAGTCCCAGGTGGCGGCCGGCCCGGCGGACCGACCTCGGTTCGAAGCCCTTGCCGTTGTCGGTGATGCTGAGGGCCACGCCCTGGCCGCGGCGGAGCAGGACCACAGCGACCTCGTCCGCCCCGGAGTGGCGCAGCGCGTTGTGCAGGGCCTCCTGGGCGACCCGGAGCAGGGCCTCCTCCTGTGCCGCGGGCAGCGCCCGGACGCCGGAGCTGTCGAAGGTGACCCGCGGGGCGTGTGCCCGGTCGAGGACCTGGATGTGCGTACGGAGGGTGTTGACCAGGCCGTCCTCGTCCAGCGCGGCGGGGCGCAACTCCACAACGGCTGCCCGCAGTTCGTCCGCGGCCTCGGCGGCGAGCGCGGCGACCTGCTGGAGCTCGCCCTTGGCGCGGGCCGGATCGCGGTCTATCAGGGCCGTCGCGGCCTGTGCGGTCAGCCGCAGCGAGAAGAGCTTCTGGCTCACCGCGTCGTGCAGTTCATGGGCGAGGCGCGAGCGCTCCTCGGCGATGGTGAGCTCGCGGCTGCGCTCGTACAGCCGGGCGTTGGTGAGGGCTATCGCGGCGTGCTGGGCGAGGATCGTGAGCAGCTCCTCGTCCTCGGCGGTGAAGCCGCAACCGCCCTCCGGCTTCGGGCACCTCTTGTTGGCGAGGAAGAGCGCGCCGAGGGTCTCGTCACCGTCCTTGATCGGAACGCCGAGGAAATCCGACATGTCCGGGTGCGCGGACGGCCAGCCCTCGAAGCGGGGATCTTTGCGCACATCCGCGAGGCGCTCCGGCTTCGCGTCGCGCAGCATCGAGGCCAGGATGCCGTGCTGCCGCGGGAGCGGGCCGATCGCCCTCCACTGCGCCTCGCTGACGCCGTCGACCACGAACTGCGCGAAGCCGCCGTGATCGTCGGGCACGCCCAGCGCCGCGTATTCGGCGTCGAGGAGATCGCGCGCCGAGGCCACGATCGTCTTCAGCACGTCACGCACCTCCAGATGCCTGCTCATCGCGAGGAGCGCGGTGCTCACGGCGGCAAGGCCGGAGCTTGGTCGATGACTCATGAACTCACCGTACCGGCGTGGTGTGACAGTCCGTATCGGGCTGGAGACGGCACCTGCTCAGGGCTGCGGACCTAGGTCGAATTCCCTGGTGGACGGGGCCTCTCGCACGAAGCGGCGGTCGCTGCCGCGTTCCTAGGTTGGGGCCGGACGGAAGCAGGCGGAGCAAGCCGAGCAAGGGGATGGGAATCATGGCGGTTGCAGTGATCACCGGAGCGTCAAAAGGCCTGGGACGTGCTCTCGCGGCGGGCCTCGCCCATCGGGGCTGGGACCTGGTGCTGAGTGCCAGGACCGCGAGCGTACTGGAGGACAGCGCGCGGCACATCGGCGAGACGTACGGGACACGGGTGGCGGCGGTGGCGGGTGATGTCACCGATGCGGGGCACCGTACGGAGCTGGTGGCCGCGGCCCGCGGGCTCGGCGGCCTCGATCTGCTGGTCAGCAGTGCCAGCGCGCTGGGCGCCGAGCCGCTGGTGCGGCTGGACGCGCTGCCGTTGGAGGGCCTGCGGGCGGCGCTGGAGACCAATGTGGTCGCCGCGCTCGGACTCGTACAGGAGGCGCTTCCGCTGCTGCGGGCCTCCGGCGCGGGCGCGTTGATCGCGGTCAGCTCGGACGCCGCCGCGGAGGCGTACGAGACCTGGGGTGGTTACGGAGCGTCGAAGGCGGCGCTCGACCAGCTCGCGGCGGTCCTCGCGGTCGAGGAGCCGGAACTGCGGGTGTGGACGGTCGACCCGGGTGACATGCGTACGGATCTGTACGCGGCGGCCGTACCGGACGACGAGGGCCCGCGCCCGGCGCCGGAAGCGGTGGTGCCGGGATTCCTGCGGCTGCTGGACGAGCGGCCGGTGAGCGGGCGGTACGCGGCGCCCGCGCTGCTGGACGTGGCCGCTGACGCGCAGGACGCCCTGGATGCCCTGGATGCCCTGGACGAGCGGTGAACGTGCTGGAGGCGCTGTGGGTGCCCGAGGAGCTCTCCGCCCGGGTGCCCGCCGAGGAGCGCGGTTCGGGGCGGGACGACGTACGCCTGATGGTCTCGCGCGGGACCGAGGTCTCCCACCACGCCTTCCGCGACCTTCCCGGACAGCTGCGCGCCGGGGACGTCCTCGTGGTCAATACGTCGGCCACGCTGCCCGCCGCCGTCAGCGGGCGGGTCGGCGGAGAGGCGGTCGTCGTGCACTTCTCGACGCGTGGAGACGACGGGCGGTGGGCGGTGGAGCTGCGCCGCCCGGACGGCTCCGGCACCACTCTGCCGCGCCCCGGCGGGCCCCCTGGGGCGGTCGTACGGCTTCCCGGGGGCGAGCGGCTCGTACTGGAGGAGCCGCTCGCGCCCGGCGCGGACCGGCTGTGGTGGGCGTCGGGGCCGGCGGATGTGCGGGGGTTGCTGTACCGGTACGGCAGGCCGATCCGGTACGGGTACACGGCGCGGGACCAGCCCCTGGAGGCGTATCAGACGGTTTTCGCGCTCCCTTCCCCCGACGGCGCGGGCTCCGCGGAGATGCCGAGCGCGGCGCGCCCCTTCACGGCGCGGCTGGTGGCGGAGCTGGTGAGCCGGGGCGTGCAGTTCGCGCCGATCACCCTGCATACGGGGGTGGCGTCGGCGGAGGCGCACGAGCCGCCGTATCCGGAGCGTTTCGAGGTGCCGGTGACGACGGCGTGGCTGGTGAACGCGGCGCGGGCGGGTGGCGGCCGGATCGTGGCGGTCGGCACGACCGCCGTACGCGCCCTGGAGTCGGCCACGGGCCCTGACAGGGTGGTGCGTGCGGCCTCGGGATGGACGGGGCTGGTCATCACGCCGGGGCGTGGTGTGCGGGCCGTGGACGGGCTGCTGACCGGGCTGCACGAGCCCGAGGCCTCCCATCTTCTGATGCTGGAGGCGATCGCCGGACGGGAGGCGTTGTGCCGTAGTTATACCGAGGCATTGCGCCGTCTTTACCTCTGGCATGAGTTCGGCGATACCCACCTCATACTTCCGGACGAGAGCCCTCACTCTTTGCATTGCTGACGCAACGCGTCGTGAAGTCGCCGGGCGCGCGATGTGAGCCCGCACATAGGGCGTACATCACGTACGAACCCGCATAGTGGACATATAAGGGGCAGGAGACCGCCTTCTGGACAGGGACTGGGCGGAATTGCGCGGGAAAAATGGGGTTTCACCAAGGCCCTGATCCACTATTGATCCACTATTACGGGTAGTACGTCACACCTTTGCCACATCATTTTGCTGCCGCTAAGAATTGCGAACGTCGCCGCCGAGGAGCGCAGCGCCGCACCCGGCCTGATTGCGACTTCCGCTATTCGAAGAGGTACGCCCCGTATGCCTACGTTCCGCACCCCTGCCTTCACCCGCCTGAAGACCCAGAAGTTCTCCATCGCCGGTATCGCCACCGCCGGAGCGGCGGCCCTCGCGCTCTCGCTCGTCCCGGGCAGCGCCTCCGCCGACACCGTGACGACCGGAGCGAGCACCTCCGCTTCCGTGGCCACCCCGGCCGCCGCCGTGGCCACCCCGGCCGCTACCGCGCAGCCGGCCGCCGCCAAGGCCGCCCCGGCCAAGAAGGCCGCCGCCAAGCCGGTGTACGCGAACAACCTGGACGGCTGGATCCGCGAGGCCCTGTCCATCATGAAGAAGCACGGCATCCCCGGCTCGTACGAGGGGATTCACCGCAACATCATGCGTGAGTCCAGCGGCAACCCGAACGCCATCAACAACTGGGACATCAACGCGATCAACGGTGTCCCCTCGATCGGCCTGCTGCAGGTGATCAAGCCGACGTTCGACGCGTACCACGTGGCGGGCACGGCCAAGAACCAGTACGACCCGGTCGCCAACATCGTCGCCGCCTGCAACTACGCGGCCGACCGCTACGGCTCCATGGACAACGTGGACAGCGCCTACTGAGCGAACCCGCTCCGCCGCTTGACCTGCTTGACCTGCTTGACCTGACCGAGGCATACGGTGAAGGGCGGCACCCCCACAAGGGGTGCCGCCCTTTGGCGTGCGCGAGCCGCGCGTTACTTGCGCATGACCTCGGGCTCGTGGCGGCGCAGCAGCCGCGCGACCGCGATGCCGCAGACGACGCCGATCGCCAGCAGGATCGTGATGTTGAGGCCCCACTGGCCCGCGGAGTGCTCCCACAGCGGATCCAGGTCGGTGGGCTTGTTCGGGTCCCACGGCGGCATCAGGTGCCCCAGGTCGAGCGTCGCGCCCGCCCCCGCGATCGCCCAGCGGGACGGCATCAGCCAGGCGAACTGCTCCAGGCCGGGCGAACTGTAGACCTGGAAGAGAACGCCGGTGAAGACGACCTGGACGATCGCGAACATGACCAGCAGCGGCATGGTCTTCTCGGCGGTCTTCACCAGCGAGGAGATCACCAGGCCGAACATCATCGAGGTGAAGCCGAGTGCGATGACCACGAGGCAGATCTCGACGGCCGGCGGCATGATCAGGCCCTCGGCGGGCAGATCGCGGGTGGCGAAGCCGATACCGCAGATGATGACGCCCTGGATGGCCGTGATCACGCCGAGGACGATCACCTTGGACATCAGATACGCCGAGCGGGACAGGCCGGTGGCCCGTTCCCGTTCGTAGATGACCCGTTCCTTGATCAGCTCTCGTACGGAGTTGGCGGCGCCCGAGAAGCACATGCCGACCGCGATGATCAGCATGATCGTGCCCGCGTCGGCGTTGAACTTGCTCGGCGCCACGGCCGGGCCGAGGCCGAACTTCGCCGGGATGACGACACTGACCACGCCGAGGACGGCGGGCAGAATCACCATCAGCCCCAGGAAGCCCTTGTCGGACGCGATCACCGTGGAGTAGCGGCGGATCAGCGTCCACAGCTGGGAGCCCCAGCTCTGCGCCTTCGGCGGGCGCATCTGCTGCGGCGACGGCATGGACACCGACTGCGCGGCGACGGCGTCGATGTCCGCGGCGTACATCTGGTAGTGCTGCGAACCGCGCCAGCGGCCCGCCCAGTCGTAGTCGCGGTAGTTCTCGAACGCGGAGAAGACGTCGGCCCAGGTGGTGTAGCCGAAGAAGTTGAGCGCTTCCTCCGGCGGGCCGAAGTACGCCACCGAGCCGCCGGGGGCCATCACGAGGAGCTTGTCGCAGAGCCCGAGCTCGGCCACGGAGTGGGTGACCACCAGTACCGTACGGCCGTCGTCGGCGAGGCCGCGCAGCAGCTGCATGACATCGCGGTCCATGCCCGGGTCGAGACCCGAGGTCGGCTCGTCGAGGAAGATCAACGACGGCTTGGTCAGCAGCTCCAGGGCGACCGAGACGCGCTTGCGCTGGCCGCCGGAGAGCGAACTGACCTTCTTCTCCTTGTGGACGTCGAGCTTGAGCTCGCGCAGCACCTCGCCGATACGCGCCTCACGCTCGGACTCGGCGGTGTCGCCGGGGAAGCGGAGCTTGGCCGCGTACTTGAGCGCCTTACGGACGGTGAGTTCCGTGTGCAGGATGTCGTCCTGCGGGACCAGACCGATGCGCTGGCGCAGTTCGGCGAACTGCTTGTAGAGGGAGCGGTTGTCGTAGAGGACGTCGCCCTCGTTGGCGGGCCGGTAGCCGGTGAGCGCCTTGAGGAGGGTGGACTTGCCCGAGCCCGAGGGGCCGATGACGCCGATCAGCGACTTCTCCGGTACGCCGAAGGAGACGTCCCGCAGGATCTGCTTTCCGCCGTCGACGGTCACCGTGAGGTGGCGCGCGGAGAAGGAGACCTCACCGGTGTCCACGAACTCTTCGAGCCGGTCGCCGACGAGACGGAACGTCGAGTGGCCGACGCCGACGATGTCGTTCGGGCCGAGCAGTACGGTGCCGGACTTGGCTATCGGCTGACCGTTGACGTAGGTGCCGTTGTGGGAACCGAGGTCGCGGATCTCACAGCGGCCGTCCGGGGTCGCCACGAATTCCGCGTGGTTGCGCGAGACCTGGAGGTCGGAAACGACCAGTTCGTTCTCCAGCGCACGACCGATGCGCATCACCCGGCCGAGGGCCAGCTGATGGAAGGTGGTCGGGCTGCGGTCTCCGTACACCGGCGGGGCCCCCGCGACACCGCCGACACCGCCGACACCGCCTGCGCCGCCTGGTCCCTGCTGCTGAGGGAACGGGGTGGGTGGCGGTTGATTCTGTGGCTGTTGCTGCCAGCCTTGCTGTTGCTGTTGCGGTGGGTGCGGCTGTGGATGTTGCTG
Source organism: Streptomyces sp. NPDC052236 (assembly GCF_044548015.1). Lineage (NCBI taxonomy): Bacteria > Bacillati > Actinomycetota > Actinomycetes > Kitasatosporales > Streptomycetaceae > Streptomyces > Streptomyces sp. NPDC052236. The sequence continues at coordinate 15,704 of NZ_JBIUBL010000007.1, forward strand.
CTGCTGTTGGGGTGGGGCCTGCTGTACGGCCGCCTGCTGAGGCGCGGCTGCCTGGGCGCTGTACGCGGCGGCGGCTACGCCGGACAGGCTCAGCCGCGGCCCGTCGGTGGCGTTGCCCAGGTGTACGGCCGAGCCCGGCCCGATCTCCAGCTGATGGATCCGCTGACCCTGCACATATGTACCGTTGGTCGAGCCGTGATCCTCAATCACCCAACTGCGGCCGCCCCAGCTGATGCTGGCGTGCCGCCACGAGACCCTGGGGTCGTCGATCACCAGGTCGCCCTGCGGATCACGGCCAAGGGTGTACGACCTGGACGGATCGAGCGTCCAGGTACTTCCGTTCAATTCCAGTACGAGTTCCGGCACTCCATGCCCCACTACTTGTCCCCCGAGTTACCCCCATCACAGGGAGTCTAGGGATGGCGAACATCGTGAGGAACTATTTCAGGCCCGGTCACCTATCCGAAAGTCGGGCCTTGTGAAGACCCCGTTCGGGATGACCGTTGACGCGGACGAAACACGCCCGGAGAGTGGTAAGCACCCATGAGTAGGCATGAGTGCGTATGGATCATGCGCGAATAGGGGTAACTGGGGCAAACCCAATGGGGATCGGGGGGTCCGGATGGACGCGGTCGACAGCGGCAGAAGGGTGCGCTGGGGCGATGTGCTCCTGGGGTCGATCGCTGCGGTGAGCTGGGCACTCGTCGGAATGGCGGGCGCCGCCGCACTCGGGCTGCACCTGCTGGGAGCGGACGCGGCCGGGGCGCTCGGGCCCATGACGGCGGCCGTGGTGGTGCTCGCGGTCGGCGGAACCGTTACCCCCACAGGTGATGTGTCCGCGTTCGGGTTGGAAGGTACACAGGCTCAGACGGCCGTCGACATCACGCCACTTGGTGTGGGGCTCATCGGGGCGCTGTTCCTTGCGTACTTCTTTCTACGTTCACTGCGTGGGGCCGGGCCGTACATCTCGGCGACCGAACTCGCCGCACGGGTGGGCGGAGTGGTGACCCTGTTCGTCGCGATGGTCGGCGGGCTGGCATGGGCGGGTCACGACGTCATCACGATCGACGGGGCGGCGCTGGGCCTGGACGATGTGGGTGGCGGGGGCGGTGGTGGCGTCGAGGTTCCCGGCGTGGGTGATATCGGGGGGTTACTGCCGGACCGGCTCGGGGACCTGGTCGAGGCGGATGCGGCGGTGGGGTTCAGCGTGAACACCGCGGATTCGCTCGCGGGCGCGTTGCTCTGGGTGCTCGGGGTGGTGGCGATCGCGCTCCTCACGTCACGCCGTACGCCGCTGCCGCGCGGCGCGGTGTGGGAGACGCTGCGGCGGACGGTACGTCCGGCGGTGTCCGCGATCGTGAGCATGCTGCTGGTCACGGTCCTGGCGGGGTACGCGGCGGCCTCGTACGCGGCGATCGGGGACGACCACCCGAAGCGGATCGCGGGCGCGGCGCTGCTCGGAGCGCCGAACGGGGTGTGGCTGGGGATTCCGCTCGGGCTGTTCGTGCCGTGGGACGGGGAGGCGACGGGCGAGCTGGCCAAGCTGCTGCCGGATCCGGTGGACGAACTGCTGCGGGTGTCGGAGGACGAGCCGGTGACGGTGGGCAGGCTGGCGGAGCTGGACGAGCGGGTGTGGCTGCTGGCGATCGCGGCGGCGGTGGCGATGCTGTACGCGGGGGTGCTGGCGGCGTCGCGTACGCGGTCGGAGGGCCGGGGGGCATTCGGTTTCGCGGGGCGGTGCGCGGTGCGGCTGGGCGTGGTGACGGCGCTGACGCTGCCGCTGCTGGTGTGGCTGACGGAGGTCTCGGCGGACGCGTCGCTGTCGGTGCTGGGCATCGACGCGGTGGACGCGGGCATTGAGCTGCGCGGCCGGGCGGGGATGGCGCTGCTGCTGGGTGCGGCGTGGGGAGCTGGGGCGGGCGGGGCGGGGGCGCTGCTGGTGCGCCTGGTGTCTCGGCCAGAGGCGCGTGTGCCTGCGGCTGGGGCTGCCTCTGCCCCGGCCCCGGCTCCGGCTCCGGATGTCGTGCGGGGGCCGGGACCGGGGCCGTACCGGCCGGCGGCCCCGTACCGCCCGCCGAACCCCGACACGAACCCGTATCTGCGCATGCCCCCGGAAATCCACAGCGCCCCGACGCTCGCGGGGCCGCTGCCGCCCGCGCCCCCGCGTGACCACCCGGAGGACGCGGATCCCCCGGAGGAGGGGCCGCCTCCTCCGGGGGTTCCGGGCGGGAGACGACGCTGAGACCGTTGTCGGGGCTCCGCCCCGAACCCCGCGCCTCAATCGCCGGACGGGCTTGAGGACACGGCCGAAGGCCGTACGGGGGTCCAGGGGGCGCAGCCCCTTGGCTACGGGAAGGGGCGGGTAAGGGGAAGTCCGCCGCAGGCGCGCCCCGCACCCTGGCTCCCCGCCTGTCCGGTGCTCGGACGCACTCCTCTCCCCGCACCCCCTCCCTATACGGTGGACACACCATGAGCGCATCGCAGACCCCCGACATCCCCACCCTTCTCGTCAAGATCTTCGGCAAGGACCGTCCCGGGATCACCGCCGGGCTCTTCGACACCCTCGCCGCCTACTCCGTCGACGTCATCGATATCGAGCAGGTCGTCTCCCGAGGCCGTCTCGTCCTCTGCGCGCTTGTCACCTCGCCCACCGCCGGTGGGACCACCGAGGGTGAGCTGCGGGCCACCGTGCACAGCTGGGCCGAGTCGCTCAAACTCCAGGCCGAGATCATCTCGGGCACCGGCGACAACCGGCCGCGCGGCAGCGGGCGTTCCCATGTCACCGTGCTCGGGCATCCGCTCACCGCCGAGTCGACCGCCGCCATAGCGGGGCGGATCACCGCCATCGGCGGGAACATCGACCGGATCTTCCGGCTCGCGAAATATCCCGTCACCGCCGTGGAGTTCGCGGTGTCCGGTACGGAGACCGCGCCGCTGCGCACCGCGCTGGCCATCGAGGCGCACAAGATCGGCGTCGATGTGGCCGTCGTGTCGGCCGGACTGCACCGGCGTGCCCAGCGTCTGGTCGTCATGGACGTGGACTCGACGCTCATCCAGGACGAGGTCATCGAGCTCTTCGCCGCGCACGCGGGGTGTGAGGACGAGGTCGCCGAGGTCACCGCCGCCGCCATGCGCGGGGAGCTGGACTTCGAGCAGTCGCTGCACGCGCGCGTGGCGCTGCTGGCGGGGCTCGACGCCTCCGCCGTGGAGAAGGTCAGGGCGGAGGTCAGGATGACCCCCGGCGCCCGCACCCTGATCCGTACGCTCAAGCGGCTCGGCTACCAAGTGGGCGTCGTCTCGGGCGGATTCACGCAGGTCACCGATGACCTCAAGCAGCGGCTCGGGCTTGACTTCGCCTCGGCGAACACGCTGGAGATCGTGGACGGGAAGCTCACCGGCCGCGTCGTCGGCGAGGTCGTCGACCGCGCGGGCAAGGCCAGGCTGCTGCGCCGGTTCGCCGCCGAGGCGGGCGTTCCGCTCGCGCAGACCGTCGCGATCGGCGATGGCGCCAATGACCTGGACATGCTCAACGCGGCGGGTCTCGGCGTCGCCTTCAACGCCAAGCCCATAGTCCGCCAGGCCGCCCACACCGCACTCAATGTGCCTTTCCTCGACACGGTTCTCTACCTGCTGGGCATCACCCGCGAAGAGGTCGAGGCGGCCGACGACGAGGGTGCGGAGCACTGACGGACGGACCAGACCCACGTACGTACGAAGGCCCCGGCGCGCTCTCCGCACCGGGGCCGTTTCACTTACCTGACAGAAGCAGCAGAGGCCGCAGGGGCTCGCAGGGGCTTACGGGTGCGGCACCCAGTAATCGAGCAGCGTGCCCACGCCGTGCTCCAGGGACTTCCACGAACCGCTGAAGCCGATGACCGCGAGCGCCGCCGTCGGGAAGCCGCGCTGCGTCATCCTGGCCAGCGCGTCGCCCTCCGCCCTGGCCGTGAGGGCGTCCGCGAGCGCCTCCATGCCGGGGTTGTGGCCGATGACGAGGAGGTTGGTCACCTCGTCCGGGGTCTCGTTGAGCAGCGCGAGCAGATCGCCGAGAGTCGCCTCGTACAGCCGCTCCTCGTACACCGTCCTGGGCCGGTGCGGCAGCTCGTGCACCGCCAGCTTCCAGGTCTCGCGGGTCCTGGCTGCGGTCGAGCACAGAGCCAGGTCGAAGGCGATACCGGTATCGGCCAGTTTGCGGCCGGCCACCGGGGCGTCCTTGCGACCGCGCTCGGCGAGCGGACGCTCATAGTCCAACACCTGTGGCCAGTCGGCCTTCGCATGCCGGAGGAGGACGAGCCTGCGGGATTCGGGGGTTCCTGGGGGTGTACCCCCGGAAGACACAGCGGCACTCATGCACCCCAGCTTCGCATGAAATGAAGCAACAGGCGTGGGGTTACGGAGCCCACGCGGGGCCACCGCAGAGTCGGCGCGGGGCCATTGCGGGGCCGGTGCGAGCCGGCCCTGAGCCGCCAGGGAGGTGAATCCGTCTCGGCGGGCTGTCAGCGGGACAGTGTCTCCTGGACGCGCTCGAAGAGCTGGCCGACCGCCGGATCGTGCGCCGGGTCACCGGCCGCCGCCTGCGCATGGCCGGAGTCCGCTATCAGCAGGAGCAGGACGACGAAGGCGAGCATGGGCAGCGCGAGGGCCCACCACGGCAGCCGGGTGCCGACGCTGCCCGAGGCCTGGGGGTGGGACCGGGTGTGCGCGTGGGCCGACATGGCCGCCTCCGTAGGTCTGCAGGTCTGCGGTTGATGCCACAAATCTACGGATCACCGGTTCGCGGGCCCATCCGGTGAACTACCCACTTCACCCTGACCCTGGCCCCCTAGGGGATGGTGGTGCCAGCACCACCATGGAGGCCGCGGGCGGGCGCTCAACGCCCGCGTCAGGGTGAGGCGATGGACGCGATCACGCCGATCACCACCGTAATGGCGATCATCGCTCCGAACACGAGGAGGAGCTTCTTCTGGCCGTTCTGGGGGTTCGGGTCGAGGACAGGCATGGCGCCAGTCTCGCATCTCAGCATTCGTCCTCGATCCTCCGGTCCCGTCCGGCCAGCACACCCATGGCGATCTGCGGCAGCAGCAGCCCCGCCATCAGCCCGATCGGCAGCTCCCAGCCGCCGCTGTGCTGGTAGACCACGCCCACCAGCAGCGGGCCGGGGATCGAGATCAGATAGCCGGTGGACTGCGCGAAGGCCGAGAGCCGTACGACACCGGCGCCGGTCCTCGACCGCATGCCGATCATGGTGAGGGCGAGCGGGAACGAGCAGTTGGAGATGCCCAGCAGTACCGCCCAGACCCAGGCTCCGGCCGCGGGCGCGAGGAGCAGGCCCGCGTAGCCGGTCAGTCCGCACAGGGCGAGTGCGACGACGATGGGCCCCTGGGTCTTCATCCGGGTGGCCAGTCGCGGGATGACGAAGGCAAGCGGCACGCCCATCACCATGATCACGGCGAGCAGCACACCGGCGGTGGATGCCGGGACTCCCGCGTCGCGGAAGATCTGCGGCATCCAGCCCATGGTGATGTACGCGCCGGTGGCCTGGAGGCCGAAGTAGCAGGCGAGCGCCCAGGCGGTGGGAGACCGGGTGATCCGGGGAGCCGTGACCGGTGCCTGCCCGGCCGACGCCTGCCCGCCCGGCGCCCGCGCCTCCGTATGCGCCTCCGTATGCGCCCCGGTGTGCGCCTCGGTGTGCGCGGCGGCCCCGCGGTCGCGGACCAGCCCGAGCCAGGGCAGTACGGCCAGAGCGGCCAGGACCGCCCAGATCCCGAGGCCGAGCCGCCAACTGCCGCCCAGCGCCTGCGTCACGGGCACGGTCACGGCGGCGGCTGCTGCGGTGCCGAGTGCCAGCGCCATCGAGTAGAGCCCGGTCATGGAGCCGACGCGGTCGGGGAAGTACCGCTTGACGATCACCGGCATCAGGACGTTGCTGACGGCGATGCCCATCAGCGCGAGCGCGCTGGCGGCGAGGAAACCGGCCGTGCCGCCGGCGAAGGGCCGGATCAGCAGCCCGGTCGCGATGGCGGCCATGCCCGCGCAGACGACGGCGCCGGAGCCGAAGCGGCGGGCGAGCCGGGGCGCCGCGATCCCGAAGATCGCGAAGCAGAGCGGCGGTACGGAGGTGAGGACACCGGCCACGCTGCCGCTCATGTGCAGCCCAACCCGCGCCTCTTCCAGCAGCGCGCCGAGGCTGGTGATCGCGGGGCGGAGGTTGAGCGCGGCGAGGACGATCCCGGCCACCACGAGCCGGGTGAGCCAGACGGAGGGCCGCGCGGCCGGAGAGCCGGCCGCGGCAGGGCGCTGGGACACGGGCTTGATGTCGGTCTTGATGTCGGTATCGGTATCGGTATCGGTCTCGTCAGGCATGAATCCATCATAGAATCATGGGATGATTGGTTGTCCAATGCCGCGAGAAGGAGCTCCATGGCGCTGACCTCACCCCGGCGTTCCGCCCTCTCCGACCAGGTGATCGCCCAGCTGCGGAACCAGATCACCTCGGGCGAGTGGCCGGTCGGCTCCCGGATCCCCACCGAACCGGAACTCGTCGAGCAGCTGGGCGTAGCCCGTAACACCGTCCGCGAGGCGGTACGCGCGCTCGCGCACAATGGCCTGCTGGACATCCGGCAGGGCTCAGGGACGTACGTCATCGCCACCAGCGAGCTGGCCGGAGTCATGCACCGCCGCTTCGCCGACGCCGACCCCCGGCACATCGCCGAACTCCGCTCCACCCTTGAGTCCTCGGCCGCCAGGCTCGCGGCGCAGCGGCGCACGGACCGCGATCTGGCGCAGCTGGACACCCTGCTCGCCCGCCGCGAGGCGGCGTGGTCCACGGGTGTCGTGGAGGACTTCGTCGCCGCGGACACGACGTTCCATCTGGCGGTGGTGGCCGCCTCGCACAACGAGGTGCTGACCGAGCTCTACGCCGACCTGGGCGATGTGCTGCGCCACTGGCTGCGCGACGACGTCGGCGGCGAGCTGCGCCCGGAGAACCATATGGACCACTCCGTGCTGGTCGACGCGATCCGCGCGGGCGAAGGCGAAGCGGCGGCAGCGGAGGCGGCGAGCTACGCCCTCATGTGTCTGCGCCCGCGGAACCCCGCAGGGACTGGTGGCTGACCCAGACCGCGCGTACCTCCTTCCAGCACCGCTCGGTGAGCCGCGCGTACCCGGCCGGGTCGATCTCGACGGGCGCGCTGTCCGCGTCGACGTCCCACCAGCGCTCGCACTCGACGTGCAGCCGGACGCGGTCGGTCACGGGGTAGGGGTTGTGGCAGTACGCGATGGCCCGGGAGCCGTCGACGAAGGCTCCGCAGTCGGCCTCGTACGACGGCGGCTTCTCCGGAGGCAGCGGGCGGCCAACGGCGACCGGCGTCGTCCACAGCAGGACTGTCACCGCGGCCAGCGCGGCGGCGGAGGCTGAGCACCAGGAGGCGGAGCAGCAGGTCGTACGCACAAGCAGGACCTCCTCGGCTGTACTGCGGCCCGGTGGGCCGCGGCGGCACCTCAAGGGGGATTGCCTCTCCAGCCTCGCCGCCCCCGCGCCGTCCCGCGCGCTCCGTGGGCCGAACGGGCGACGCCCCGGTCCCCGCGCGGAGCGGGGACCGGGGCGTCGTTTCCGTACGAGTTACGAGTTACGAGTACGAGGGCTCAGGCGCCCATCATGTGCACGCCGCCGTCGACGTGGACGATCTCGCCCGTCGTACGCGGGAAGAAGTCCGACAGCAGACCCACGACACCGCGGCCCGCGGGCTCCGGGTCGGACAGGTCCCAGCCGATGGGGGCGCGGTGGTTCCACACGTCCGCGAGCTGCTCGAAGCCCGGGATGGACTTCGCGGCCATCGACTTGAGCGGACCGGCCGAGACCAGGTTGCAGCGGATGTTCTGGGCGCCCAGGTCGCGGGCGAGGTAGCGGTTGGTGGACTCCAGTGCCGCCTTGGCCACGCCCATCCAGTCGTACTTGGGCCAGGCGATCGTCGCGTCGAAGGTGAGGCCGACGACCGAGCCGCCACGCTTCATCAGCGGCAGGCAGGCCATGGTGAGCGACTTGTAGGAGTACGCCGAGACGTGCACGGCGGTCGAGACGTCCTCCCAGCTGGCCTCCAGGAAGTTGAACGCGCCCTGCGGGCCGAAGGCGATCGAGTGCACGATGCCGTCGAGGCCCGAGTCGTCGCTGGCGTGCTCGCTGATCTTGGCCGCGAGGCTGTCCAGGTGCTCCTGATTGGTCACATCCATCTCGATGACCGGAGCGGGCTTGGGCAGCCGCTTGGCGATGCGCTCCACCAGAGTGAGGCGGCCGAAGCCGGTGAGGATGACCTCCGCGCCTTCCTCCTGCGCCACCTTGGCGGCGTGGAAGGCGATGGACCCCTCAGTGAGGACGCCCGTGACGAGAATGCGCTTGCCGGCGAGGATTCCACTCATGTGATCAGTGACCCATGCCCAATCCGCCGTCAACGGGGATGACGGCTCCAGTGATGTACGAGGCGTCGTCGGAGGCGAGGAAGCGCACCGCGGCGGCGACCTCATCGGGCTGCGCGTAGCGGCCGAGCGGCACCTGGGCGACGATGCCCGCGCGCTGCTCCTCGGAGAGCACCCGGGTCATGTCGGTGTCGACAAATCCGGGGGCGACGACGTTGAACGTGATGTTCCGCGAGCCGAGCTCACGAGCCAGGGAACGGGCGAAGCCGACGAGACCTGCCTTGGACGCGGCGTAGTTGGCCTGCCCCGCCGAGCCCATCAGCCCAACGACGGAGGAGAGCAGCACGACGCGGCCCTTCTTGGCGCGCAGCATGCCGCGGTTGGCGCGCTTGACGACCCGGAAGGCCCCGGTGAGGTTGGTGTCGAGGACGGAGACGAAGTCCTCTTCGGACATCCGCATCAGCAACTGGTCCTTGGTGACGCCGGCGTTGGCCACCAGCACCTCGACCGGACCGTGCTTCTCCTCGATCTCCTTGTAGGCCTGCTCCACCTGCTCGCTGTCGGTGATGTCGCACCGCACCGCGAGGAACCCCATTCCTTCGAGGGCTTCCGGATCACCGGAGCGGTAGGTGATGGCGACCTTGTCGCCGTTGTCGGCGAAAGCGCGGGCGATCGCGAGGCCGATGCCCCGGTTTCCTCCGGTGACGAGAACCGAGCGGCTCAACGGTTCACCCTTCTGGTAGCTGTCTGGCACATAGAAAATCTATCGGTCCACCCTTGCTTACGAAGAACTGGTCCCTGACAGCGCCTACCCGCAGTCACTGTCGGGTCCCTACAGATTGGCTCGCTCGTGGCTCCGCCCAAGCAGCCTCCCGTAGGTAGTGCGACGCCGGAGCGGTCCCCGGGCGATCATCTTCCTCAACTGAGAATGTGTGGCCCGTCAGGGCCGAGTCGCGGCATGGTTCACTCCGAAGCACCTTGAGAGAAAGGGAGCCCTTCGTGGCCCATCAGGTGGATCAGACATTCGTAGCACTGCCGCTACGCGCGCTCGCCGACGCGGCGCTCGCCCGGGCGCGCGCTCTCGGCGCCGAGCACGCCGATTTCCGCTTCGAGCGCGTACGCAGTGCGTCCTGGCGGCTGCGCGACGCCAGGCCCGCCGGATCCTCGGACACCACGGACCTCGGGTACGCGGTACGGGTGGTGCACGGCGGCGCCTGGGGTTTCGCCTCCGGGGTCGACCGGACGATGGACGCCGTCGCGCGGGTCGCGGGCCAGGCCGTCGCGATGGCGAAGCTCTCCGCGAAGGTGATCGCGGCGGCGGGCTCCGAGGAGCGGGTGGAGCTGGCCCCGGAGCCGGTGCACGGGGAGCGGAGCTGGGTCTCGTCGTACGAGATCAATCCGTTCGAGGTGCCCGACGAGGAGAAGACGGCGCTGCTCGCGGAGTGGAGCAGGCGGCTGCTGGGGGCGGACGGCGTCGCGCATGTGGACGCCTCGCTGCTCACGGTCCAGGAGAACAAGTTCTACGCGGACACCTCGGGCACCGTCACCACCCAGCAGCGGGTGCGGCTGCATCCCCAGCTGACCGCCGTCGCCGTCGACGACACGACCGGCGAGTTCGACTCGATGCGCACGATCGCGCCGCCGGCGGGCCGTGGCTGGGAGTATCTGACGGGTGCCGGCTGGAACTGGGACGCCGAGCTGGAGCAGATCCCGGAGCTGCTGGCCGAGAAGATGCGCGCGCCCGGCGTCGAGGGCGGGCGCTACGACCTGGTGGTCGACCCGTCGAATCTCTGGCTGACCATCCATGAGTCGATCGGCCACGCCACCGAGCTGGACCGGGCGCTGGGGTATGAGGCGGCGTACGCCGGGACCTCCTTCGCCACCCTGGACAAGCTCGGGAAGCTGGCCTACGGCTCGTCCGTGATGAATGTGACGGGCGACCGGACCGCCGAGCACGGGCTCGCCACGGTCGGTTACGACGACGAGGGCGTCGAGGCGCAGTCCTGGGACCTGATCAAGAACGGCACACTCGTCGGCTATCAGCTGGACCGGCGGATCGCGAAGCTGACGGGTCTGGGGCGGTCCAACGGCTGCGCGTACGCGGACTCCCCCAGCCATGTGCCGGTGCAGCGCATGGCGAACGTCTCGCTGCGTCCCGACCCCGGCGGGCTCTCCACGGAGGACCTGATCGGCGGCGTGGAGCGCGGGATCTATGTGGTCGGCGACCGGTCGTGGTCGATCGACATGCAGCGTTACAACTTCCAGTTCACCGGACAGCGTTTCTTCCGGATCGAGAACGGCCGGCTGGCCGGCCAGCTGCGCGATGTGGCGTACCAGGCGACGACCACCGAGTTCTGGGGCTCGATGGAGCAGGTCGGCGGCCCGCAGACGTACGTGCTCGGCGGGGCCTTCAACTGCGGCAAGGCCCAGCCGGGCCAGGTCGCCGCGGTCTCCCACGGCTGCCCGTCGGCCCTGTTCCGGGGCGTGAACATCCTCAACACCACGCAGGAGGCCGGACGATGAGCCGGAACAGCAGCAAGCCGTACGAGATCGTCGAGCGGGCCCTCGAACTGTCCACCGCCGACAACTGTGTCGTCATCGCCGACGAGCACTCCTCCGCCAATCTGCGCTGGGCCGCCAACACCCTCACCACCAACGGCGTCACCCGCGGGCGCACGCTCACCGTGATCGCCACCGTCGACGGCGCCAAGGGCACCGCCGCCGGTGTCGTGACCCGGTCCGCCGTCACCGCGGAGGATCTTGAGCCGCTGGTACGCGCCGCGGAGGCCGCCGCCCGGGGCAGCGAGCCCGCCGAGGACGCCCAGCCGCTCGTCACGGGAGTCCCCGCGTCCCCGGACTTCACCGACGCGCCCGCCGAGACCTCGTCCGCCGTCTTCGGGGACTTCGCGCCGGCGCTCGGCGAGGCCTTCGCCCGGGCCAGGGCCGGCGGGCGTGAGCTGTACGGCTTCGCCAACCACGAGGTGACCTCGACCTACCTCGGTACGTCGACGGGGCTGCGGCTGCGCCACGACCAGCCCGTCGGCACGCTGGAGATCAACGCCAAATCGCCGGACCGCTCGCGCTCCGCCTGGGCGGGCCGCTCCACACGGGACTTCAAGGACGTGGACCCCGGTCTCCTCGACGCGGAGCTCGCGGTACGGCTCGGCTGGGCGGAGCGCCGTACCGACCTGCCCGCGGGCAGGTACGAGACGCTGCTGCCGCCGACCGCCGTGGCGGATCTGCTGATCTACCAGCTGTGGTCGTCCGCGGCTCGGGACGCGGCGGAGGGCCGTACGGTCTTCTCCAAGCCGGGCGGCGGCACCCGGGTCGGCGAGACGCTTTCCCCGCTGCCGCTGACCCTGCGCAGCGATCCGCACGAACCCGGTCTGGAGTCCGCGCCTTTTGTGATCGCGCACTCCTCCGGCGACGACGCCTCGGTGTTCGACAACGGTCTGCCGCTGTCGGCCACGGACTGGGTACGCGCCGGAAAGCTGGAGCACCTGGTCACCACCCGGCACACCGCCGGGCTGACGGGGCTGCCGGTCGCGGCCGGGACCGGCAATCTGATTCTGGACGGCGGCGGTGAGCGTTCGCTGGAGGAAATGGTGGCGGGCACTGATCGCGGATTGCTGCTGACCTGCCTCTGGTACATCCGCGAGGTGGATCCCGCGACGCTGCTGCTGACCGGGCTGACCCGGGACGGTGTCTATCTCGTGGAGAACGGCGAGGTCGTCGGCCAGGTGAACAACTTCCGCTTCAACGAATCACCGGTCGATCTGCTGTCGCGGGCCACCGAGGCGGGCCGTACCGAGAAGACGCTGCCGCGCGAGTGGGGCGACTGGTTCACGCGGGCGGCGATGCCCGCACTCCGCATCCCGGATTTCAATATGAGTTCAGTCAGCCAGGGCGTATAACCTCAAAGGAGTCTGCGAGCACATCGCAAGCGCATCGCAAGCACATCGCAGGTACCGAAGGAGACGCGAGAGAAGTGACGGACATCGTCGATGAACTGCAGTGGCGTGGGCTGATTGCCCTCTCCACTGACGAGGACGCATTGCGCAAGGCGTTCGCGGACGGTCCCGTCACGTTCTATTGCGGCTTCGACCCGACCGCGCCGAGCCTGCACCTCGGCAACCTGGTCCAGATCCTCACCATGCGCCGGATCCAGCTGGCGGGGAACCGGCCGCTGGGTCTGGTCGGCGGCGCCACCGGGCTGATCGGCGACCCGAAGCCGAACTCCGAGCGCATGCTGAACGCGCCCGAGGTCGTCGCGAACTGGGTGGTGCGGCTGCGGGAGCAGATCGAACGGTTCCTGGACTTCGAGGGGCCGTACGCCGCGACCATGGTCAACAACCTGGACTGGACGGCGGGGCTGTCGGCGATCGACTTCCTGCGCGATGTCGGCAAGTACTTCCGGGTCAACAAGATGATCACGAAGGAGGCAGTCGCCCGGCGGCTGAACTCCGACATGGGCATCAGCTACACCGAGTTCAGCTACCAGATCCTGCAGGGCATGGACTACCTGGAGCTGTACCGGCGGTACGGCTGCACGCTGCAGACCGGCGGCAGCGACCAGTGGGGCAACCTCACCGCGGGCACCGACCTGATCCACCGGGTCGAGCCCGAGGCCGGCGTGCACGCCATCGCCACCCCGCTGATCACCAAGGCCGACGGTACGAAGTTCGGCAAGACGGAGTCCGGCACGATCTGGCTCGACCCGGAGCGGACCACGCCGTACGCCTTCTACCAGTTCTGGCTGAACGCGGACGACCGGGATGTCTCCCAGTTCCTGCGGCTCTTCAGCTTCAGGTCCCACGAGGAGATCGAGGAACTGGAGCAGCTGACGGTGGACCGGCCGCAGGCGCGGGCGGCCCAGCGGGCGCTGGCCGAGGAGCTGACAACGCTGGTCCACGGCGCCGACCAGTGCGCGGCCGTGGTGGCGGCGTCGAAGGCGCTGTTCGGGCAGGGCGAGCTGGCGGATCTGGACGAGCCGACGCTGCGGGCGGCGCTCTCGGAGCTGCCGCACGCCCTGGTCGCCGAGCTCGGCCCGGTCGTGGACCTGTTCGCCGAGGTCGGTCTCTCGCCGAGCAAGTCGGCGGCGCGCCGCACGGTGAAGGAGGGCGGGGCGTACGTGAACAACGTGAAGGTGGCCGCCGAGGACGCCGTTCCGGCGGGGGACGAGCTGTTGCACGGCCGGTGGCTCGTGCTGCGCCGGGGCAAGAAGAGCCTGGCCGCGGTCGAGGTCGCTGCCGGGTGACGTGGAGACGGCCGGGGTGGGCGTGATTGCCCACCCCGGCCGTCGCCGTACCCCGGCCGTACCGGCTCACACTCTGTGTCTGCGCTTGCCCTTCATCGAGTTGTAGGCCATATCGCCCAGGAACACGAGGACCACGGCCGCCACGACCTGCAGCACGTGGCGGCCCCAGTCGATGCCCTCGGTCTCCTCGATGCCGACCCCTCGCGCAAGCCAGTTGCCCAGAAGGGCACCGCCGATGCCCAAAATGGTCGTCAGCCACAGGGGAAGGTGCTGCTTGCCGGGAATGATCGCCTTCGCGAGCAGGCCCAGCACCAATCCCACAATGATCGCCCACAACCAGCCCATGGCTGCCTCCTCGTCCGCCGTATGCCGTCAGTCTCGGCTCGGCCGCCCTACAGCGCATGCTGTGTGCGGCCATACGAGGTACGGCGCAGCCGGGACACTCCCCGACCGCCCCGCTCTCGTAGCCGCCGCAGGCGCGGCGTACCGTGGAAAAGGTACGGACCGGGGAGCGTCCGACAGGAAATCGGGTGGTTGGCGTGGCGCGGAAGCATGGCACCGCGGAGGTCTTCCGGATCACGGGCGCCCGGCAGGGCCTGGCGGACGATGTACGCAAGCGACAGCGCCGCTATGTGATCTCCATGCTGGTGCGCACCGTGGCGGTGGTTCTCGCCGCCGTTCTGTGGGACGTACAACGCCATGTGGCGATTGTGGCGCTGGTGATCGGGGTTCTTCTTCCGTACATCGCCGTGGTTATCGCCAACGGCGGCCGGGAGAACACACCATCGCTGCCTTCGACGTTCCTGCCCGCGCCTTCCCGGCCGATGATCTCGCCGATGTCCACGGCTGGATCCGCTTCCGCTTCCGCACCGGTTTCCACGCATGTCTCCGGGGAATCCGAGCCGAATGCCGGAAACACCGAGCGGGACCAACAAGGGACCGGGCAGAGCTGAATCCAGCATGCGCGCAAAGCTCAAGAAAAGCTCAGATCAATCATGAAGTTCCGGTGCACCACACCCCACTCCCCGTGACATACTTCGTAGGCGCTCCGCATCCCCCGTCGGAGCGACGGACCGACGCCGGGCAGCTCCCCCCGTGGCTGCCCGGCGTCGCCATGTGGTCACCTTTTCCGTACGGACGGTAAGGCGTAAGAGTGAGTGACGAGACCCCGATCTGTTCCGCGAAGGGCTGCCGCGCCCACGCCGTCTGGGTCCTCGCGTGGAACAACCCGAAGCTGCACACTCCCGAGCGCCGCAAGACCTGGCTCGCCTGCGACGAGCATCGCGAGCATCTCTCCCACTTCCTCGACCTGCGCGGCTTCCTCAAGGATGTTGTGACGCTCCCGCAGTGGGACGAACGGGAGCAGAGCCCCGGCTCCGGATAGAGCCCGCCCGGGCTTCGGAGCTCCGGAGCTAGGGATCAGCCGCTCCGGATCAGCCGCCGATCGCCGACATCGGCCGGTCGGGCTGCAGGAACGTCGGGTCGTCGAGACCCGAGCCCGCCTTCTTGCCCCACATCGCCAGCTTCCACAGGCGGGCGATCTCCTCGTCCGGCGCGTCCGAGCGCAGCGCTCCGCGCAGGTCCGTCTCCTCGCGCGCGAACAGACAGGTGCGGACCTGACCGTCCGCCGTGAGCCTGGTGCGGTCGCAGGCCTGGCAGAACGGCCGGGTGACGGAGGCGATGACGCCGACCCGCTGCGGTCCGCCGTCCACCAGCCAGCGCTCGGCGGGCGCGGAGCCGCGCTCCGTGTCGCCCTCCTCGGTGAGGGTGAAGCGCGTACGCAGGGACTGCAGGATGTCCCCCGCGGTGATCATGCCGTCGCGCTTCCAGCCGTGCTGGGCGTCGAGCGGCATCTGCTCTATGAAGCGCAGCTCGTACTCGTTCTCCACGGCCCAGGCGAGCAGCTCGGGGGCCTCGTCGTCATTGAGCCCCGGCATGAGCACGGCGTTGACCTTGACCGGGCTCAGGCCCGCGTCGCGCGCCGCGGCCATGCCGTCCAGGACGTCCTGGTGCCGGTCGCGGCGGGTCAGCGTCTTGAAGACGTCGGGGCGCAGCGTGTCGAGCGAGACATTGACCCGGTCCAGGCCGGCGGCCTTGAGGGCAGTCGCCGTGCGCTTGAGACCTATGCCATTGGTCGTCAGGGACATCTGGGGGCGGGGCGTCAGCGCCGCGCACTGCTCGACAATGGAGACCAGACCGGGCCGGAGCAGCGGCTCCCCGCCGGTGAACCGGACCTCGGTGATGCCGAGATCGGTGACGGCTATGCGAATCAGCCGGACGATCTCGTCGTCGGAGAGCAGCTCGGACTTGCCCAGCCACTGAAGGCCCTCTTCCGGCATGCAGTACGTGCACCGGAGATTGCACTTGTCGGTGAGCGAGACACGCAGGTCAGTGGCCACACGGCCGTAAGTGTCGATGAGCACTGTGGGGCCCCTCCCTGATTGGCTGATCGATTATCTGATTCGATGCGTTCGAGCCTACGCCAGGGCTCTGACAGCCAGGGGGCCCCTGGGCACGAGAAAGGGCGCGGTCACCTCGCAGAGTCCGTGGAGTCCCACGGATTCGTACGAGGTGACCGCGCCCTGATTCGGTCAGTGCGCCGCGGTGCCGGTGAGGGACTTGACCTCAAGCTCCGCGTACTTGCCCGTGTCGGGCTTCTCCTTGGAGATGAGCGTGCCGAGCCAGCCCAGCAGGAAGCCCAGCGGAATCGAGACGATGCCCGGGTTCTCCAGCGGGAACCAGTAGAAGTCCGCGTCCTTGAACATCGAGGTGGGCTTGCCCGAGACGACCGGCGAGAACAGCACCAGCACCACGGACGAGGTCAGACCGCCGTAGATGGACCACAGGGCGCCCTGCGTAGTGAACTTCTTCCAGAACAGGCTGTAGAGGAGCGTCGGCAGATTCGCCGAGGCGGCGACCGCGAAGGCGAGCGCCACCAGGCCCGCCACGTTCAGGTCGCGGGCCAGCGCGCCGAGCGCGATGGAGACGATGCCGATGGCGACCGTCGCCCAGCGGGCGGCGCGGACCTCTTCCTTCTCGGTGGCCTTGCCCCTGCGGATGACATTGGCGTAGATGTCGTGCGCGAACGACGAGGACGACGCCAGGGTCAGGCCCGCGACCACCGCGAGGATGGTGGCGAAGGCGACCGCGGAGATCACGGCAAGCAGGATCGCGCCGCCCGCGGAGTCTCCGCCGCCGCCGATTTCCATGGCGAGCAGTGGAGCCGCCGTATTGCCCGCCTTGTTGGAGGCGATGATGTCCTCGGGCTTGAGCAGCGCCGCGGCGCCGAAGCCGAGCGCGATGGTCATCAGGTAGAAGCCACCGATTATGCCGATCGCCCAGTTCACCGACTTACGGGCGGCCTGGGCGCTCGGGACGGTGTAGAAGCGGATCAGGATGTGCGGCAGGCCCGCCGTGCCCAGGACCAGCGCGATACCCAGCGAGATGAAGTCCAGCTTGGTGGTCGGGGTGAGACCGTACTTCAGTCCCGGCTCCAGGAAGGCCGCGCCCTTGCCGCTGTTCTCGGCCGCCGAACCCAGCAGGTCGGAGACGTTGAAGTTGAACTTCAGCAGCACCAGGAAGGTGACGAGCAGGGTGCCCGCGATGAGCAGGACGGCCTTGACCATCTGGACCCAGGTGGTGCCCTTCATCCCGCCGATGGTCACGTACAGGATCATCAGGATGCCGACCAGGGCGACAATGACAACCTTGCCCGCGTCGGTGGTGATGCCGAGCAGCAGCGAGACGAGCACGCCCGCGCCTGCCATCTGGGCAAGCAGATAGAAGATCGACACCACGATGGTGGAGACGCCCGCGGCGGTACGGACCGGGCGCTGGCGCATGCGGTACGCGAGGACGTCGCCCATGGTGTACCGGCCGGAGTTGCGCAGCGGCTCGGCGACCAGCAGCAGCGCGACCAGCCAGGCCACCAGGAATCCGATGGAGTAGAGGAAGCCGTCGTAGCCGAAGAGGGCGATGGCGCCGGCGATGCCGAGGAAGGACGCGGCGGACATGTAGTCGCCGGAGATCGCCAGGCCGTTCTGGAAGCCGGTGAACTGCCGGCCGCCCGCGTAGAAGTCGGCGGCGCTCTTGGTCTGGCGGCCCGCCCATACGGTGATGAACAGGGTCGCGACGACGAAGCACGCGAAGAGCGAGATGATCAGCGGCCGGTGTTCGCTCGCGTCGCCCGCGGCGGCGAGCTGGATGGTTGGATACGCGGCGTACGCGGCGCTCATGCGTCGGCCTCCATACGGGACTTGATCGCTTCCGCCTTCGGGTCGAGCTTCACGGCGGCGTGCCGCGAGTAGAGCCAGGCGATGAGGAAGGTGGTGGCGAACTGGGCGAGACCGAAGACGAAGGCCACGTTGATGTTGCCGAAGAGCTTGGTGCCCATGAAGCCGCCCGCGTAGTTGGACAGCAGGACGTAAAGCAGGTACCAGGCGATGAAGGCGACGGTCAGGGGGAAGGCGAAGGAGCGGTATACGCGGCGCAGTTCGCCGAATTCCGCACTCTCCTGCACCTCGACGTAGGACGCTGTCGTGGGCTGGGCGGGGGTGGTGGTGTCCGTACCGCCCTCGGGCGGCGGTGCATCGGTGGCCACGGAATCTCCTCGCGACGCGGGCGCGGTGTGGTTGGACTGGGACAAGAGGACCTCACGGTGGGGACGGTTTGATGTTGCTCCCTCCCCCTGCCAACGACACGTAGTCCACACCGGGCCGGTTCAACATCGGCCCATTTCTTGCGTGTTTCTTCTCGAATTTCTTCTCGAACGCATTGATGAGCCAGCATGATCGGCGATAGCTTCATTCGTCATGTACCCGCCCACTCGTACCGTGTGTGGGCGGTTGTCACGGATGATGTGGAGAACCCATGGCTCATCTGGGATCCAGACGGCGGCGCGCACTTGCTCTGCCCGCCGGTCTGGCGCTCACAGCCTCGCTCGGTTTCCTTCCGGCGGGAGCCGCCTCGGCGACCCCCGCGGAGGACATACCCGCCGCTGTGGCGACCGACGGCCCGAAGCTGTCGTATGTCGTGAACGTGAAGGGCGGTTACGCCACCGCCAAGTCGGTCAAGAAGGCGATTGCCAAGGCCGGCGGCTCGGTGGTGATCGCCTATGACCAGATAGGCGTCATCGTCGTCCACTCGCAGAACCCGGACTTCGCCAAGACGATCCGTAAGGTACGGGGCGTCGAGTCGGCCGGTGCCACGCGTACGGCCCCGCTGCTCGCGGCGTCCGACACGGCCATCGAGTCGGAGCGCCCGCTCACGGCCCAGGAGGCCAGGACCGCGGCGGCGCAGGCGGAGGCCGGCCAGGACCCGCTGGAGCCTCTGCAGTGGGACCTGCCCGCCATCAAGGCGGACAAGGCCCACGAGAAGTCGCTGGGCAGCAAGAAGGTCACGGTCGCGGTCATCGACACGGGTGTCGACGACACCCACCCGGACCTCGCGCCGAACTTCGACCGCGCGGCGTCGGTCAGCTGCGTGGGCGGCGTACCGAACACGGCGGACGGCGCATGGCGTCCGGGTCCCGGCGAGAGCGACCACGGCACGCATGTCGCGGGCACGATCGCCGCGGCGAAGAACGGCGTCGGCGTCACCGGCGTCGCGCCGGGCGTGAAGGTCTCCGGCATCAAGGTGTCTCAGCCCGACGGCTTCTTCTACACCGAGGCTGTCGTCTGCGGCTTCATCTGGGCCGCCGAGCACGGCGTGGATGTGACGAACAACAGTTATTACACCGACCCGTGGCTGTTCAACTGCAAGAACGACCCGGACCAGAGCGCCCTGATCGACGCGCACGCCCGCGCGCTGCGGTATGCGGAGCGCAAGGGCGCCGTGAACGTCGCGGCGGCCGGCAACTCGCGGATGGACCTCGCGGCCGACGAGCTCACGGACACGACGAGCCCGAACGACACCACTCCGGTCGAGCGGGTCATCGACCCGAGTGAGTGCCTGGACATCCCGACCCAGATGTCGGGTGTGGTGACCGTGTCGGCTCTGGGTGCGAAGAACCTGAAGTCGTCGTTCTCGAACTACGGCCTCGGCGTCATCGACATCTCCGCGCCGGGCGGCGACTCGACCGCCTTCCAGAAGCCGGACGCTCCGGCTGTGGACGGCCGGATCCTGTCGACGCTGCCGGGCGGCGGGTACGGCTACAAGGCCGGTACGTCGATGGCTTCCCCGCATGTCGCGGGCGTGGTGGCACTGATCAAGTCGACTCACCTGTACGCCCCTCCGGCGTTGGTGAAGGCGCTGCTCTACAAGCAGGCGGACGACACCGCGTGCACCAACCCGTACGACATCAACAGTGACGGCACTGTCGACGCGGTGTGCGAGGGCAGCACGCGCGACAACGCGTTCTACGGAACGGGCGTCGCCGACGCTCTGGACGCGGTTCGCCGGTAACTCCGGTAATAGCGCTCTTGCGTAGGCAAGGGGGCCGGACGCGGAGTGCCGCGTCCGGCCCCCTTTGCCATAGTGCGTGGATGGTTCACACATCACTGAGTGGTACGGCTCCGAGCGGTACGGCCCAGGCGTGGGCGGCCCTCGGCGGCGATCCCGCTCTCCTCGACCGCGTCCGGTACGAAGGCACGGGCGGGCTGCCCGCACAACTGCCCGTCATGGAGCTTGCGCGCTCCTGTGTGGCGGTCTGCTCGCTGGCCGCCGCCGAGCTCGCCGCGCGCCGCACCGGCGGGCCGGTCCCGCCCGTACGGGTCGATGACGGGGCCGTGACCGCGGCGTTCCTGAGCGACCGGCTGGTACGGGTCGACGGCCGGCCGTGGACGACGTTCGCCCCGCTGTCGCGCTTCTGGCGGGCCTCCGACGGCTGGATCCGTACGCACGCCAACTACCCGCACCACAGGGCCCGGTTGCTGACCGCTCTCGGGCTGCCCGGCGACGCGGGCGTGGATGCCGTCGCGGAGGCGATCGGCGGACGCGGGGCGGCGGAGGTCGAGGAGGCGGTGTACGCGGCGGGCGGGCTCGCCGTGGCGGCACGGGGGCCGGAGCAGTGGGCGGCGCACGCGCAGGGGGCGCTGGCCGCCGCCGCGCCGCTGCTGACGATCGCACCGGTCGCTGAGGCGGGCCCGCAGTCACCGCGCAGGCTCCCCGATTTGACCGGAGACGTACTGCTGCCTGCCGCCGGGCTGCGGGTCCTGGACCTCAGCCGTGTGCTGGCCGGGCCCGTCGCCACCCGTACGCTCGCGCTGCTCGGCGCGGATGTGCTGCGCATCGACGCTCCCCAGCTTCCGGAGAGTCAGGAGGCGCACAACGACACGGGGATGGGCAAGCGTTCGACGCGGCTCGATCTCGGCGACCCGGGCGACCGACGACTCTTCGACGAACTGCTGGCCGACGCCGATGTGGTCGTCATGGGCTACCGGCCGGGCGCCCTGGACCGGTTCGGCCTCACCCCCGAGGCCCTCGCCGCCCGCCGCCCCGGGCTGGTCGTCGCCCAGCTCTCCGCGTGGGGCCGGTACGGGCCCTGGGGCGAGCGGCGCGGCTTCGACAGCCTGGTGCAGGTGGCCACGGGCATCGCCGCGATCGAGAGCGCCGAGGGTGCCGAGGGTGCCGACAGCGCCGAGGAGCGGCCCGGTGTGCTCCCTGCCCAGGCCCTGGACCACGGGACCGGGTATCTGCTGGCGGCGGGCGTACTGCGCGCGCTCACCGAGCAGCACGAGGAGGGCGGGGCCAGGCTGGTGCGCCTCGCGCTCGCTCAGACCGCGGCCTGGCTGGTGAACGGCCTCGCCGGCCCCGCCCAGGAGAAGGCAGCGTCGGCGTACGACCCCGGGCCGTGGCTCACGGAGACGGACGGCCCGATGGGGCGGCTGCGCCACGCCCTCCCCGCGGTCTCCTTCACCGGCGGTCCGGTCAACTGGTCGCGCCCACCGGGTCTTTGGGGAACGGACGCGCCCACGTGGTGACCAGCAGCAGCTGGGCCGCGCTGTAGGTGAGCATGATCCAGAAGTCGGGTACGGGCGGCTGCGGCCAATCGGCGACACCGCTCGCGATGAGCGTGTCGGAGAGCAGAAACAGCGCACCGCCCGCACCCGCACGCAGCCCGAGGCCGCTCGCCCCGAGGGCCACGGCGGTGAGCAGGAGCGAGTATCCGGCGACGGGGATACGCAGTTCGGCGGGGAGGTCACCCCACAGGAGCGCGACGGTGACGACGAGGGCGGCACCGTATCCGGCGGCCGACAGCGGCGACGTACGGGCGGGCTTCAGGAGCGGGCGGAAGAGCAGCAGATAGCAGACGTGCCCGGCGGCGAAGGAACCCATGCCGACGAGGAACGCCCACTCCGCGTCGGCGAGCAGGCAGACATCGCCGCCCCAGCCGCAGAGCAGCGCCGCGAGCAGCAGCGGGGGTGCGTGGCACACCGCCGCGTACGCCGCGAGCAGCGGCATGAGCAGCGGCTTGCAGACGAGGTGCCCGGTGTCCGAGCCGACGGCGAGAAAGACCAGGTCGGCGGCGACGGCGAGGAGGAAGGCGGCGTAGAGCAGTTGCGGCGAGGCGGCGGTCGGGGTGGTGGCGCGGGTCGGCAAGGCTCGTACGCCCCGCTCGCGCCACCAACCGGCGCTCATAGGGCGCGCTCCACGTCAGTGTCGACCACTGGGGCCCCGCAGTCGGGCTGGAAGGCGGCCGCCAGCCCAGGACGCCGTATCAGCGGCCCGGCCCCCGGTCCCGGCCCTCGGAGCCGCCAGGTCTGCCGGGCCCCCGCACCGGCCGGGTACCCGGGCGTGGGCGTCGGCAGGATTCGTACGCCCGACCCCCGCCACCCACCGGCGCTCATGGGCACACTCCACGTCGAGGCCCACGGACCCCGCGCCGGCCGGGCACCCGGGCGTGGACTGCCGCAGTCCCGGTCCCGTGTCCCCCGGGGGCCGGTGCCGCCGCAACGGCCACCCGCGCGGTGCCTGTCGGCGTCGGCAGGATTCGTACGCCGACTCCCGCCACCCACCCGCCCTCACGGGCACGCTCCACGTCGGCCTCGGCCACCGGAGCCCCGCAGGTGGCAGGCCCAGACGTCGTGACAGCGCCCGCGAGGCGAGTCCGCAGTGTGCCCGGGTCCGGGTCCGCCGTCCCCGCTCACGCCGCGCCGCCCTCCTGAGCGCGTCCCACGAACTCACCATCCCTGGAAGGCCTCGGCTGCCAGCCCGGCCCGCGGAACACGCGCCCGGCGCGCTCGCTCCAGCTGCGGGCCGCCCGTACATCCCGGGCGATCGCCGCGTACTCGTGCGTGGCGACCCGCAGCGGGTTGTACGTCTCGATGTTCTTGGTGAGCCCGAAGACGGGCCGCTCGGTCTCGGGCGCGAACGACCCGAAGAGCCGGTCCCAGACGATCAGGATCCCGCCGAAGTTCCGGTCCAGATAGCCGCCTTGGGAGGCGTGGTGCACCCGGTGGTGGGACGGCGTGTTCAGTACGTACTCGAAGGGGCGCGGCAGCTTGTCGATCCGCTCGGTGTGCACCCAGAACTGGTACACGAGGTTGGCGGACGAACAGAACGCCAGCGCCGCCGGATGCACCCCGCACGCGATGAGCGGCACATAGAACGGCCAGACGGTCAGGGTCGTCCAGGGCTGGCGCAGCGCGGTGGTGAGGTTGAACTTCCGGCTGGAGTGGTGCACGACATGGCAGGCCCACAGGATGCGGATGACATGGTGGCCCCGGTGCGACCAGTAGTACAGGAAGTCCTGCGCGAGCAGCATCAGCAGGACCGTCCACCACAGGACGGGCACCCGGGCGGGGGTGAGCTCGTAGACCGCGGTGTAGATCGCGACGATGGGGATCTTCCACAGCAGGTCGAAGGCGAGGCTGCCGAGCCCCATGCCGATGCTGGTGGCGGCGTCCCTGGTCTCGTAGCCCGCGGCGTCCTCGTCGGGATGGAGCCGGTAGCTCACCAGCTCCAGGACGGTGAGCAGCACGAAGGCGGGTATCGACCACAGCACGACATCGGGCAGATTCGGCATGGGTGCACCGTAGAGGCGGCGGTCCGGCTGCGGCTAGACGTTGTTACCGACAAGTATGGTCGGCTCTGAGGGCTGTCACCAGACGCGCACCGACCCGCCCCGGGCGAACGCCGGGCTCGTCGCGTCCGCCGGGATCTCCCGCAACGGCTCTGCCAGCTCCTCCACCGTCGGGCCGACCCGTGCC
The DNA here is from genome assembly GCF_044548015.1 of Streptomyces sp. NPDC052236. Classification (NCBI taxonomy): domain Bacteria; kingdom Bacillati; phylum Actinomycetota; class Actinomycetes; order Kitasatosporales; family Streptomycetaceae; genus Streptomyces; species Streptomyces sp. NPDC052236. The sequence goes on from NZ_JBIUBL010000007.1 coordinate 39,518, forward strand.
GCGATCGGGTCGAGGAGGCCGAGGTCGAAGCCGTAGACGCGGGCGGCGTTGCCGCCGGTCATCGCCGCGACCTCGGCCCGGGGCAGATCCGCGTAGGCGATGCGGAGGCCTTCGCGGGAGTACGGGGCTGTGCCCTCGTCGTGCGGGTAGTCGCTGCCCCACATGATCTTGTCGAGGCCGATCCGGTCGCGCAGCGGCACCTCGTGCGGGCGCATGAAGCTCGCGCCGACGAAGCAGTTGTCGCGCCACACCTCGCTCGGGCCCTTGCCCATCGACGCGGCGAGCCCCGCGCCGAACTTGGACTCGGCGGTGGCGGGGGCGGGGGCGGGGGCGGCGGGCGAGCCTGCCGCGACGAGCCGGTCGTGGTAGTAGTCCAGCATCTCCAGCACGCCCGGGATCCAGCCCGAGCCCTGTTCGGTGAGGACCAGCTTCAGGGCCGGATGGCGGCGGAAGGCCCCGCCGAAGATCAGGTGCCACAGGGCGCGGTGCGAGAACCAGGTGGTCTCCACCATGAACACCGCGCGGGCCGCCGGTTCCTCCCTCAGTGGCGGGGACGCCGAACCGCCGTGGTGGTTGACCGGTATGCCGAGTTCGTCGCAGACCGCCCAGATCGGGTCGTACGTACGCGAGTACAGCTCGGGCAGGCCGGAGCCCGGTGGTGTGCCGGGCAGCATGATCCCGCCGGTGAGCCCCGCTTCCCTGGTCCGGCGGATCTCCCGTACCGCATCGCCGACGTCGTTGAGCAGGATCTGCGCGACGCCGGCGCGACGCCCGGGGACGGCCGCGCAGAAGTCGGCGAGCCAGCGGTTGTGGGCGCGCAGCCCGGCCCAGCGCTGCTCGTAGTCCTCCCGCGTCGGGACCGGAGCCATCAGTGAGGCGCTGGGGAAGAAGGGCGGGATGGTGTTGGGGAAGACAACCTCGGCGACGATGCCGTCCGCCTCCAGCTCGCTGACGCGGCGCTCGGAGTTCCAGTTGCGGTCGGCGGTGTCGGCGAGCAGGTCCTCGTACGGATTGATGTACGTGGCTGCCCAGGCGTCGAAGTCGTCGTGGTACTTCTTCTCCAGGTACGGCTTGTAGTCGAGGAGATCGGCCCCGGCGTGGCAGTCGGCCGAGATGACGGTGTAGTGCTCGTGGCTCATGAGGAGGCTCCCAGGACCGGGAAGTCGTGGTCGGTCAGCCAGTGGCGGCCCACCGCGCGCGACCTCGCCCAGGAGGCTTCCACGGACCGCTGGTCGGCGGACTGGCCCAGTTCGGCGGGGCTCGGACCGATCCGCCGGGCGATCGGTTCCAACGACTCCACGTCGAAGCCGAAGACCTCCGCCGCCGCCAGGCCCAGCATGCGGCGCGTCTCGGCGACCGGAATGTCATGGAAAGTGTTCCGCAGCCACTCCCCCGTCTTCGGCCAGGTGCCTTCGGGGTGCGGGAAATCGCTGCCCCAGAGGATGTTGTCGACGCCGATCTCGTACCGCTGGGCGAGCTCGCGCCGTTTGGTGTTGGTCGCGCAGATGAAGACCTGCCGGTCGAGATACTCGCTCGGCGGCCGTTTCAGCTCCGCGAACGGCGACAGTTTCTTTCCGCCGTGCGCGCCGAGGTAGAGCCGGTCCATGAACCAGAGGAGATTGGGCAGCCACCAGCAGCCGGACTCGGCGACGCCGAACCTCAGGCCCGGGTGGCGCTCGAAGACCCCGGACCAGAGCAGGAACCACAGCGGGCGGGCCGGCCACCAGGTGACCTCGGAGACGTAGATGCCCAGGTGGTCACCGTACTCATGGCGCGGAGCCGCGCCGGAGTGGGTGACCACCGGCATGCCGGTCTCGGCGGCGGCGGCCCAGACGGGGTCGTAACGCCGGTCGTGGTACGGCTCCTTGTCCACCCACATCGAGGGGATCATCAGCGCGCCCAGCCCGGACTCCTTGGCGCGGTGGATCTCGGCGACGACCCGGTCCGTCTCGCCGGTCACGGGCAGCAGGGCGACCCCGCAGTGGCGCCGCGGGTTCTGCGCCACGAACTCGGCGAGCCAGCGGTTGTGCGCCCGCGCGCCCGCCATGCCGAGGCCCGGGTCCTGGTCGCCGGAGAGCCCGAGGCCCACTCCGAAGGGCGCCGCGGTGCGGCTGTCGACGGCGTCCGCGTCGGGGAAGACGACTTCGGCCGCCACACCGTCGCCGTCGAGTTCCTTGAGCCGCTGGGTGGCGTCCCAGCCGCCTCGCAGCCCCTCCTCGTTGTCGCTGAACCACTTGTCGGCGAAGGCCTCGTTACGTATGCCCAGCCGGGTCATCGCCTCGCGGCGGGCGTCGCGCCCGGCGAGGAATTCGTCGAAGTCGCGGTGGAACGCGCGGTCCAGGTAGGGCCGGTACTCCTCGGTGGGCAGTCCGGCGTGGCAGTCGGAGGAGATGATCAGGTACGGATCCGTTTCTGACATCACGCATCCCTCAGTTCTCTCAGTCGAGAATGAAGCTCTCCAGGTACGACGGGTTGGCCCGGTCGAGCATCGACTGCGACCGCGCGCGGATCTGCCGGTCGCTGTGCTCGCCCGCCGGCAGCATCCAGAACCGGTCCGCGCGGATCGACTCCACGACGAACGCGGCGACCTCCTCCACCGGTGTGAACGTCACCTCGTGCCCGGCCTCCCGCATCGCCGTCTCCCACTGGCCGAGGCTGCGGTACGGGCTCTTGCGCGGGCGCTCCTTGGCGTACCGCTCGGGCCTGTTGCGGTGCGACTCCCACAGTCCGGTGCGCAGCATGTGCGGCCCGGGGAACAGGACGGAAGCGCCCACGCGCGCGTGCTCCGCCCGAAGGTGCGCGTACAGGGACTCGGTCATCGTCACGACGGCCGCCTTGGTGACGGCGTACACGGAGGCGGTGGGCAGCGGCGCGATCCCGCCGTCGCCCGATGAGGTGTTGACGACATGGCCCGGCTCGCCGCTCGCGAGCATGCGCGGCACGAAGGCCTGGATGCCGTGGAAGACGCCCCAGACGTTGACGGCGAAGGCCCACTTCCAGTCGTTGGGCTCGTGCTCCCACATCCGGCCCTCGGCGCCGGAGCCGACGCCCGCGTTGTTGCACAGCACATGGACGGCGCCGAAGGTGTCGTACGCGGCGTCCGACAGGGCCTCCACGGACGCCCGGTCGCCGACGTCGACGGTGTGGGCCAGCACCTGGGCACCTTCCTCGGCGAGTTGGTCGGTGGCCTTGCGCAGCGCCTCCTCCTCGATGTCGGCGAGGACGACCTTCAGCCCTTCCGCCGCGAACCGCCGCGCCATCGCCCGGCCGATACCACTCGCCGCGCCCGTGACGACGGCGACCTGTCCTGCCGTCAGCTTCACCGGACATTCCCCTCGGGCGGCCCGTCGAGGATCTGGAGGGGGTCGTCGTAGCGCTGATGGATGTACGGGAGGAGGGCCCGCGCGCTCACCCGCTCGGCGATCCGGCCCTTCTGGTCGCTGGTCTTCTCGCCGATGGTGATGTCCACGACGCGGCGTACGGGAAGGTCGGCGACGGGGTCGTAGCGCGACTCGCGCAGCACCACATCGCCGGTGATGCTTTCGAGCCGGCGGAACTCCTCATGGCGCGTGCAGTGGACGAGTACGGGGTCGGCGTCGAAGCCCTGACCGTCCACGGCGGGCAGAAACTTGAAGTAGAAGTCGAGCTTGTCGGCCGGCCGGGGCAGCGGAAGGGGTCCGTCCACCACTCCCCTCACCTCGAAGAAGGCGATGCCGTGCCGGGCGAGTACGGCCCGTACGACCGGCCCTTCGCGTTCGACGGTCACCTCGCCCAGCTTCTTCGGCTCGCCGAACACCTCACGTCCGCCGATCAGGGCGCGCTCATGGGTCATCGGCATGACCAGGGGGTACCAGCCCGCGTGCCCGTCGTGCAGCGCGGCGACCGCCACGGAGCCCGCGCCGAGGGGATAGCCGGGCAGGTCGACGTGGCTGACTGCGGCGCGTACAAGAGGCCGCTCGGTGGGCTTGAGCGGCGGCGGGAGTACGGCCGCCACCGCGTCAGGATCGCTCTCCCACACGGCGCTCACGCCGGTGGACCAGATGTCGGGGAGCCGGGAACCGGCTGCGCGGGCCGCGGCGATCTCCGCCTCGGTGCGTGCTCCGTACCGTACGCGTGCCATACCGTACCGCCCTTCGTGGAAGCCCTTGGTTACACCGGGCCGCGCGAAGGGTCCAGAGGCATGCGCGCGCGAGTTCGCCCGCGTCAACAAACGAACCGGTGTGACCCTCGGGCGTTTTGGTTCTCCGACGGGGTGACAGGTATGGGCGGATAGGGGACTGTCAGTCCGGGCCCGTATTCTCTGTGACCATGCTCGACGACCGTACGACCGCAGCAACGGCGTGGCCGGCCTCGTACCCCCAGGGGTACGCGGTTGTCGACGTGGAGACCACCGGACTCGCCCGCGACGACCGGATAGTGTCCGCTGCCGTGTACCGCCTCGACGCGCGGGGCAATGTCGAGGACCACTGGTACACCCTGGTCAACCCCGAGCGGGACCCAGGTCCCGTATGGATCCACGGTCTGACGAAGGATGTGCTGGCCGGCGCGCCGCTCTTCGGCGACATCGCGGGTGAGTTCTCCGAGCGGCTCGACGGCCGCGTCCTTGTCGCGCACAACGCCGTCTTCGACTGGTCGATGATCGCCCGGGAGTACGCACGCGCGGAGCGGACCGCGCCGACCCGGCAGCGGCTGTGCACCATCGCGCTCTCCAAGGAGCTGCGGCTGCCGCTGCCCAACCACAAGCTGGAGTCGCTCGCCGCCCACTTCGGAGTCGTACAGCAGCGGGCGCACCACGCGCTGGACGACGCGCGCGTGCTGGCGGAGGCGTTCCGGCCGAGTCTGCACACCGCGGCGCGCGACGGGGTGCGGCTGCCGCTGCTGGAGTGCCGTCCGCTGACCGAGTGGTCGGACTCCCCCGCCACTCCCCGCGTCGGCTACCAGCCTTCGTACGGACAGGGCAGCTGGCGTCCCTCGCGCAAGCGGCCGCCCTGCCCCTTCCCCAACCCCGGGCGGTACGAGGTGGGCAAGCCGCTGCTCCAGGGGATGCGGGTGGCGTTCTCCGGCGACACCTCTGTGGACCGCGAGCTGCTGGAGGACCGGGCGATCGAGGCGGGGCTGCATGTCGCGACCAGCGTCTCGCGGGTGACGAGTCTGCTGGTGACCAACGATCCGGAGGCGGCCACCTCGAAGACGGTCAAGGCGAAGTCGTACGGCACGCCGGTCGTCGACGAGGGGGCGTTCACGCAGCTGTTGCGGGACGTGGCTCCGGCAACCACATCCGTACCCGCACCCGCACCCGCATCGGAGTGAACCCGGCGCGACTCGCCCGGCGCCGGCTCGCGCCGTGACCGTCTCGCGTCCCACCCTGTGGCGCATGACACGTTGCGAGGTATGCGGCAATGACTACGCCCTGGCGTTCTTCGTGGAGACCCAGGACGGCGCACGGCATGCGTTCGATTCGTTCGCCTGCGCCATCCACCGTATGGCGCCGATCTGTGAGCACTGCCGGGTCCAGATCATCGGGCAGGGTGTGGAGGCGGAGGGCCACTGGTACTGCGGCGCGCACTGCGCCCGCTCCGAAGGGAAGGTCGGCATCGTCGACAAGGTGTGAGCCGCTGAGCTCCGGCTCGTTCCACGGGCGGGACCCACCGTCCGGGCCGCGGGCCGCAGCGGGTACCGTCGAAGTCGTGTACCGCTTCCTGTTGACCCGGCAGTGGGTGAGCCTCACCCTCATCGCCCTCGTCCTCATCCCCACGATGGTCGAGCTGGGCTTCTGGCAGCTCCACCGGCACGAGCGGCGGGTCGAGCAGAACAGCCTGATCTCACGGAACCTCAAGGCGAAGCCTCTCCCGATGACCGAGGCCACCTCGCCCGGGCACACCGTCCCGCGCGCCGACTACTGGCGTCAGGTGACCGCCACCGGGGTCTACGACACCGCGGGTGAGGTCGTCGTACGCCGCCGCACCTCCGCCGACGACCGGATCGGCTTCCATGTGCTGACCCCGCTGATCCTCGCCGACGGCCGGGCGGTCCTGGTCAACCGCGGCTGGGTTCCGGCCGCCGCCGACCAGAGGTCGTTCCCCGCCGTGCCGGCCCCGCCCAAGGGCACGGTGACCGTCACCGGCAGGCTCAAGGCGGACGAGACGACGAGCGCCAGCGGCATCAAGGACCTGTCCGGTCTGCCGCCCCGCCAGGTCATGCTGATCAGCAGTGCGCAGCAGGCGAAGTCGCTGGGAAGGACGGTGCTCGGCGGCTATCTGGAGCAGAGCGCGCCGGAGCCCGCGGGAGGCGCCCCGGAGCTGATTCCCGAGCCGGATCACGAGTCCATCGGCGCGCATATGGCGTACGCGGTCCAGTGGTGGCTGTTCACGGCGGCGGTGCCGGTCGGCTGGGTGGTTCTCGTACGGCGTGAGAGGAGCGACCGCCGGGCCGCTGCCGCTGCTGCCGGAAGCAGCACCGCCCCGGAGCGGGCCACCGCGGCTGCTTAGCCCTGCTTAGCCGCCGCACCGGCGGGAACACCCCAAAGCGTGACGCAACGCACGCAACGCACGCAACGCATTGAGGACTACGCCCTCATCGGCGATCTGCAGACGGCCGCGCTCGTCGGCATGGACGGCTCCATCGACTGGCTCTGCCTGCCCCGCTTCGACTCGCCCGCCTGCTTCGCCGCGCTGCTCGGCAACGAGGACAACGGCCACTGGCGGCTCGCCCCCAAGGACGCGGACCGCTGCACCCGCCGCCGCTACGTCGGTAACTCCCTCGTCCTGGAGTCGGTGTGGGAGACCCGCACCGGCACCGTCAAGGTCACCGACTTCATGCCGCAGCGCGACAGGTCCCCCGACGTCATGCGCATCGTCGAAGGCGTCAGCGGCACGGTCGAGATGAGCGCGGTTCTGCGGATCCGGTTCGACTACGGCTCCGTCGTGCCGTGGATGCGGCGCGCGGACAACCACCGGGTGGCGATCGCGGGCCCCGACTCCGTCTGGCTGCGCAGCGAGCCGCCGGTCAGTACCTGGGGTCAGCACTTCTCCACCTGCTCGTCGTTCACGGTCGGCGAGGGCGAGAGGGTGGCGTTCGTCCTCACCTGGCACCCCTCGCACGAACCGCGGCCGGAACTTGTCGACCCGTACGAGGCACTGGAAGGCAGCCTGGACGACTGGGACCAGTGGTCCTGCCACTGCCTCGGCAAGGGCCCGTACCACCAGGCAATCGTGCGCTCGCTGATCACCCTGAAGGCGCTCACGTACGCCCCGACAGGCGGGATCGTCGCCTCGCCCACCACATCCCTGCCGGAGGAGCTCGGCGGCGTACGCAACTGGGACTACCGCTACTGCTGGCTGCGCGACTCCACTCTCACGCTGAGCGCGCTGCTGTCGGCCGGGTATCTGGAGGAGGCCGCGGCCTGGCGCGACTGGCTGCTGCGGGCGGTGGCGGGCGTTCCGGCCGATCTGCAGATCATGTACGGGCTGGCGGGCGAACGGCGGCTGCCGGAGACGGAGCTGCCCTGGCTGAGCGGCTACGCGGGCTCAGCGCCCGTCCGCACGGGCAACGCGGCCGTACATCAGCTGCAGCTCGATGTGTACGGACAGGTCCTGGACACCCTCCATGTGGCCCGGCAGGCGGGTCTGTCCGCCGAGCAGCACGCCTGGTCCATGCAGCTGAGCCTGCTGGGCTTCCTGGAGTCCACATGGCGTGAGCCGGACGAGGGGCTGTGGGAAGTGCGGGGCCCACGCCGCCACTTCGTGCACTCGAAGGTGATGGCATGGGTCGCGGCGGACCGTGCCGTACAGACCCTGGAGCAGTACCCCTCACTCCGCGGGGACGTGGAGAGATGGCGAACAATGCGGGACGAAGTGCACCGGGACGTGTGCGAGAAGGGGTACGACCCTGAGCAGAACGCCTTCACCCAGTCGTACGGCTCCACCGATCTCGACGCGGCGACGCTGCTGATCCCGAAGGTCGGATTTCTGCCGCCCGACGATCCGCGGGTGCGGGGGACGGTCGACGCGGTACAGAAGGGACTGGGCGTGGGCGGCGGTCTCGTGCGCCGCTACTCCACGGACGGTCTGACGGTGGACGGGCTGCCGGGGAGCGAAGGGGCGTTCCTGGCCTGCTCGTTCTGGCTGGCGGACGCGTTGCGGATGACGGGGAGGGTGCGGGAGGCCAGGGAGCTCTTCGAGCGGCTGCTCGCGCTCCGCAACGACGTCGGGCTGCTCGCCGAGGAGTACGACCCGGCCCGTGAGCGCCAGGTCGGGAACTTCCCCCAGGCCTTCAGCCATATCGCGCTGGTGACAACGGCCCTCGCGCTGTCGCGGGAGGAGGCGGAAGGATAATAGGGCCATGGATCTTGGACTGAAGGACCGCGTCTATATCGTCACCGGTGGTTCGCGCGGGCTGGGCAACGCCTCGGCCCACGCGCTCATCGCCGATGGCGCGAAACTCGTCATCTCCGGCCGCGACGAGAAAACGGTCACGAAAGCCGCCGCGGAACTGGGCCCGAACGCCATCGGCGTCGCCTCGGACAACGCCGACCCGGCCGGACCGGACCGCCTGATCGCGGCGGCGCGGGCGCAGTTCGGGCGGCTGGACGGGATACTGATCAGCGTGGGCGGCCCGGCGCCGGGGTTCGCCGCGGACAACTCGGACGAGCAGTGGACGGCGGCGTTCGAATCGGTCTTCCTGGGCGCGGTCCGGCTGGCCCGCACGGCCGCGGCGGAGCTGGGTGAGGGCGGCGTCATCGGCTTCGTCCTCTCCGGCTCGGTCCACGAGCCCATCCCTGGCCTGACGATCTCGAACGGCCTCCGCCCCGGGCTGGCGGGTTTCGCGAAGTCCCTCGCGAACGAACTGGGCCCGCGGGGCATCCGGGTGGTGGGCCTGCTGCCCGCGCGCATCGACACGGACCGGGTACGGGAACTGGACGCGCTGTCGGGGGACGCGGAGGCGGCGCGTACGGCGAACGAGTCCCGCATTCCGCTGCGGAGGTACGGCAGGCCGGAGGAGTTCGGCAGGACGGCGGCGTTTCTGCTGTCGCCGGCGGCGTCGTACCTGACGGGCATCATGATGCCGGTGGACGGCGGGATGCGCCACGGCTTCTAGGCCGCGGGCCCGTGTCGGGGGCGCTGCCCCGTGGGGCCCCCGCGCCTCAATCGCCGGCGGGGCTTGATTTGCCCTCGGGCCCTTGTCGGGGCTCCGCCCCGAACCCCGCGCCTCAAACGCCGGCGAGGCTGGAAAATCCAGCCCGTCCGGCGATTGAGGAGCTGGGGGTCACCCCACGCCCGCCAGGGCATAGGGGGCGGAGCCCCCAGTTACGGGATGGGGGTACTCCCCCTACGCCTAGCGGCGTGGGAGGTGCCCCCCACCCACGCCGCGCTGGGGGTCCCCCCACGCCCTCAGGGCGTAGGGGGAGTAGGGGGGCGGGGTGGGGAAAGGCCCGCCGCAGGCGCAACCCGCACGCCACCGCTCAGCTCACCCTCCGCACCGCCCCGCCCCCTCAGCTCACCCTCCGCGCCCCATGCCTCGTCGCCCTCAGCCTCGCCTCCGCCGGCAGCACCGCCAGCCCCGCCGAGTCCCTCGCGTGCGCCAGCGCCTCCTCCGTCAGGCCCTTCAGCGTCGCGCCCGGCGCCGCATGCGGTTCCAGCACCAGGCCCACCCGCGCCTCCGGCGCGCTCCGGCGGCCCGTCAGCATGACGTGGGCGCGGGACACGCCCGGCAGGGACTGCGCCTCGGACTCCAGTACCCCCTCCAGCGCGCGCCCCCGCAGCAGCGCCCCCTCCCCGTCGCCGCTGTCGACCAGGACCTCTGCCAGCCGGGCGCGCCGGAACTGCGCGAGCAGCCACCACAGGGCCAGCAGCACCAGCACCGCCAGCGCCGCGATGACCGCGGGCCACCACCAGCCCTCGTCGCGCCATCGATCCCGGTCCGCCCCGCTCAGCAGCACATCGTCGCGTCCGCTGTACGGCCACCAGGACGGCACGGACAGCCCCGCCCCCGCCGCCAGCACCGCGCCGCCCGCGCACACCAGTACCAGCCCGGCGAGGCCCAGCAGTACTCGGTTGACCACCCGTAGCATCCCGTCCTCACCCCTTCTTGGCCGACGCCGACGCCGACTGCCGGGCAACGTGCACCGACAGCGCGGGCGACCTGGCGAGGCCGAGTTCCTTGATGCCGGTGGACAGCGCCGCGTCCAGATCCGCCCGTACGTCGTCGAGCTCACGGAAGTGGGACTGCGCGCGCGCCAGGACCTTCGCCCGCCCGACCCGTACCCGTACCGACCGCACCCCGGACACCTCCATCGCCCGGTCCCGCAGGACGAGCGCCGCGGCATCGCGGTCGAGACCCGCGCGTACGGAAGGGGTGTCGCGGCGCATCGGCAGCAGCCCCCGCAGTCCGGGCGTCACGGCGAGGACGAGCAGGCAGACACCGAGGAGCACCGCGACCCCCGCGGCGGCCAGCACGCCCACCTCCTCCAGCCGCCAGCTCGCGAGGCGCTCCGCGAAGACGCGGCGCCAGTGCATGGCTGGCCTCCCGGCCCGTACCGCCGCGATGTCGTAGAGCAGCAGTCCCGCGCCGCCGAGCACCACCAGCGCCAGCAGCCCGGCCGGCACCCTGCGTACGGACCAGAAGCGCCCGGCTCTGCCGCCTTCACCGTCGGTCACCGCCGGTCCCGGTTCGTACGCCGCGGCCGATGCGGACTGGTCCCGATCAAGCACGGCCGGTCCGAACGGGGCCGACGGCGTCGACGGTGGGGGCTGTACGGGTTCGCTCATCGGATCCTCCCCTGTGACGCTCCGCGCGTCTGGGCGGAGTGCAGCCGCTCGACCTGAACGGCCACCTCGGGGACCTGCATCCCCGCCAACGCATGTACCCGCTGGACGACTTGGCGACGCACAGCACCGCACTGACGTCCGATGTCGGAGGGATAGTCCAGTTCGAGGCTGATCCGCACCCGGGCCGCGTCATGGTGCACCGTGACCGCGGCCTGCGGCGGAGCGCCGCCCTCCGGTACGCCCGGGAGCGCTTCCCGGGCCGCCTGCGCGGCGATCTTCGCCACCACCCGGTCGGCGATCCTGGTCGCCCCACGCCCGGCGGCTGCGATGCGCCCGGCACCCGCCCCACGCCCGGCCGCCGCCGTGCCCTCCGCCGCCCTGTCCTCCGTCGCCGCGCCGCGCTCCGCGGCCGCCCCGCCCTCCGCGGCCACCGCGCCTCACCGCCGCCGTTCGCCGCGGTCGCGGCCCCGGAAGAAATCGCCGGGTTCGAGGTCGCCTTCCGCGAACCGGCCGACCACAAATCCGACCGCTCCCAACGCGGCCACCAGCAAAAACGCGCCGAAGCCGCCGAAGTACCCGGCAAAGCCGAGCGCCATGCCGGCCAACATGCCGACCACCGCCATGCTCATCGTGAGCTCCTCTACTGGAGACGCGGCTCCGGCTCTTCCTCTTCTTCTTCGGGCAGTTTCACATCGCTGACGGCGATGTTGACCTCGACGACTTCCAGGCCCGTCATCCGCTCGACCGCCGCGATGACGTTCTCGCGGACCGCGCCGGCGACCTCGACGATGGAGACGCCGTAGTCGACAACGATCTCAAGGTCGAGTGCCGTCTGCACCTCGCCGACCTCGGCCTTCACTCCCCGGGTGACAGTCGACCTGGCTGCGCCCGGCACTCGGTCGCGCACGGCGCCGAACGTACGGGACAGGCCGCTGCCCATCGCATTGACGCCGAGCACGTCACGCGCCGCCAGCCCGGCGATCTTCTCGACCACGCCGTCGGCGATGGTGGTACGGCCGCGGGCGCCGGGGTCGCCGCCTCCGCGCCTGCTCACCAAAGGCTTCTTGAGCTCCTGGCCCACCGGCTCGCTGCCGGGGGTCTCGGGGCGGTTCTGCTGAGCGGTGTCGGCCATCGCCGTACGTCCTTTCCGGGTCTTACGGACCTTTCGGGCGTTGCTGGACTCCGCTGCCCACACTATGTGCGCTTGCCCACTCTCGCGCCGCGGATGCGGCAGGCTGGAGCAATGACCACTGCTGATGCGGTACGCAGACGGCTCGGCCTCGGCAGACTGCTGCCGCTGGGCGGAGCGCAGGACGGGGCCTGGCTGACCGAACAGGCGGCCGAGGCGGTGCTGCGGCGGGCGGCGGCCGGAGTGCCCGGCGTGGCGCTGGGGCGGCTGCGGCTGTCTCTCGTGGACCCCGACGCGGCGGCTGCTCCGGCCGTTCCGGCTCCGCCGAGCGCGCTGCCGCCGGGGCCGCTGCGTATCGAGGCGGACTTCGCGGCCTCCGCGCGCGAACCCCTGCCGGACGCGGCCTCGGCCCTGCGCGTCGCGCTGTTCGCGGGGGCGGAGCTGCTGGATCTCGCGGTCACGGAGGTGGACCTACGGGTGACAGAGCTGCTGGACAGCGCCACCCGGACGCCCGCCGCGCCGAGTCCGCCACCCGAGGTACGGGCGGCCGTCCCGGAGGACCCTGCGGGCCGGGCCGCTGTCTCGGCCCCGGGTGTCGCGTATCTGACGGCCGCCCTGGGCACGGCGGTGCGGCTCGCGCCCGACCATGTCCGTATCGAGGTCGCCGCGGCGAGCGGTCACCGTCCCCTGGAGGTGGTCCGGTCGGTCCGGGCCGCGGTGACGAAGGCACTCGCGGACGGCCGCCCGGTGGCGGTGCTGGTCACCTCGGCAGCGTGAGCCGAGCGAGGCAAGGAGAGCGAGAGGGAGGAGAGCCAGAGGGAGGGCAAGGGGAAGGCGAGGCCGGGGGGTTACTCCGCGAGCCCCGCCAGGTCCCGCAGGCGACGCGCCTGCGCCGCGCGCTCCGCGACGCGCTGGTCCTCGTACGAACGTGCCGTCGCACCCCGCAGCAGCGCCTTCGTCTCGATCACCGCGTTCCGGTCCGCCGCCAGCAGCGCGGACGCCAGGTCCCGTACCGCGCCGTCCAGTTCGTCCGCGGGCACGACGAGGTTGGCGAGGCCGATCCGCTCCGCCTCATCGGCGTGTACGAAGCGGCCCGTCAGGCAAATCTCCAGCGCGCGGGCGTAGCCGACGAGGGACACCAGCGGGTGCGTGCCTGTGAGATCGGGGACGAGCCCGAGGCCGGTCTCGCGCATGGCGAACTGCACGTCCTGCGCGACGACCCGGAGGTCGCAGGCCAGGGCGAGCTGGAAACCGGCTCCGATCGCGTGCCCCTGGACAGCCGCGACCGTGATGATGTCATTGCGGCGCCACCAGGTGAACGCCTCCTGGTACCCGGCGATGGTCGCGTCGAGCTCCGCGTCGGAGCTGCCTGCGAGTTCAAGGAAGGACGGCTCGCCGTCGAAGCCTTCGGGCGTGAACGCCTGCCGGTCGAGGCCCGCGGAGAAGGATTTACCCTCGCCGCGCAGCACGACGACCCGCACGCTGCCCGGCAATGACCGCCCCGCCTGCGCCAACGCCCGCCACAGAGCGGGAGACTGAGCGTTGCGCCTGCTGGGGTTGGTCAAGGTCACCGTGGCAACCGCGTCCTCGACGGTGAGCCGTACGCCGTCCTTGTCGAAGTGGAATACGTCGAGTACAGAGTCCTGCGAGGTCATGAGGGCGCCTCCGGTCCGGGTGCAGTCGGTGGTGCGACAAAGCTAAGTGACTGCACAGTAACCACCCGGTCGACCCTGCGACCGACCGGGTGGCCACCGTAAACCGGTGAACCGGTGAACCCAGGCCGAAGCGGCCAAGCGGCCCAAGCACCCAAGGAGCCAGGACCTCAGGCCGAGGCAGCCTTCTTGCCTCGCGTTGCTCCGCCGCGCCCTCGCAGCGTGACTCCGGATTCGCTGAGCATCCGGTGGACGAATCCATAGGAGCGGCCGGTTTCTTCGGCCAACGCCCGGATGCTCGCACCGGAGTCGTACTTCTTCTTCAGGTCTGCCGCGAGCTTGTCGCGCGCGGCGCCGGTTACCCGGCTGCCCTTCTTCAGAGTCTCGGCCACCCGTGCCTCCTCATGGGAAGTGCGCTCTGGACTCTCCATGATCACCCCTCGGGGGCTTCCTGGCCACCCATTCGGCAAGGTCTGTGCGACCGGCTTTGCTCTGCGATGTGCGACCGCCACGACCGGAATCACAAATTCCGGTTACTCGCGTTCGCACACCCGAACGGTTTTGTGGAGGAAGTGCCAGGTCAGCGCGGCCCATGAGAGAGCTCAACGTGCATGCGATGGACATACGAGCGGCGTGTCACCGGACGGAGACGATCCGCTCGGTGCCACGCCGGGGTATGAGACGTTCTCATTCAGATGATGGATCACCCGTAAGCCGAATGATCCATACGGAGTGGATCAGCATCGGGCCCAGGACCAATCCGGCCATCGGGCCTCAGGCGAGCGCCACCAGGTCCGCGTAGTCCGCGCCCCACAGGTCCTCGACGCCGTCCGGCAGCAGAATGATCCGCTCCGGCTCCAGCGCCTCGACCGCGCCCTCGTCGTGGCTGACGAGGATGACGGCGCCCTTGTAGGTGCGCAGCGCGCCGAGGATCTCCTCGCGGCTGGCGGGGTCGAGGTTGTTCGTGGGCTCGTCGAGGAGCAGGACGTTCGCGGACGAGACGACCAGGGTCGCCAGTGCGAGACGGGTCTTCTCACCGCCGGAGAGGACGCCGGCGGGCTTGTCGACGTCGTCGCCCGAGAAGAGGAACGAGCCGAGCGTCTTGCGCACCTGGACGAGATCGAGGTCGGGCGCGGAGGAGCGCATGTTCTCCAGGACCGTGCGCTCCGGGTCGAGGGTCTCGTGCTCCTGGGCGTAGTAGCCGAGCTTGAGGCCGTGGCCCGGGGTGACCTCGCCGGTGTCCGGCCGCTCCACTCCCGCGAGCAGGCGCAGCAGCGTCGTCTTGCCCGCGCCGTTGAGGCCGAGGATGACGACCCGGGAGCCCTTGTCGATGGCAAGGTCCACATCGGTGAAGATTTCGAGTGAGCCGTACGACTTGGACAAACCCTCCGCGGTGAGCGGGGTCTTGCCGCAGGGCGCGGGGTCCGGGAAGCGCAGCTTGGCGACCTTGTCGGAGGCGCGTACCGCTTCGAGGCCGGACAGCAGGCGCTCGGCCCGCTTGGCCATGTTCTGCGCGGCGACGGTCTTGGTGGCCTTGGCGCGCATCTTGTCGGCCTGCGAGTTGAGGGCAGCGGCCTTCTTCTCGGCGTTCTGGCGCTCGCGCTTGCGGCGCCGCTCGTCCGCCTCGCGCTGCTGCTGGTAGAGCTTCCAGCCCATGTTGTAGACGTCGATCTGCGAGCGGTTCGCGTCCAGGTAGAAGACCTTGTTGACGACGGTCTCGACCAGGTCGACATCGTGGGAGATGACGATGAAGCCGCCGCGGTAGGTCTTCAGGTAGTCGCGCAGCCAGACGATCGAGTCGGCGTCGAGGTGGTTGGTCGGCTCGTCCAGGAGCAGGGTGTCGGCGTCCGAGAAGAGGATGCGCGCCAGCTCGACGCGGCGGCGCTGACCACCGGAGAGCGTATGGAGGGGCTGGCCGAGCACCCGGTCGGGCAGACCGAGCGCGGCGGCGATGGTGGCGGCCTCGGCCTCGGCGGCGTAACCGCCCTTGGTGAGGAACTCCGTTTCCAGCCGCTCGTACTGCTTCATGGCCTTCGCGCGGGTGGCGCCCTGGCCGTTCGACATGCGCTCCTCGTTCTGGCGCATCTTCTTCAGTACGGAGTCGAGGTCGCGGGCGGAGAGGATGCGGTCGCTGGCGAGCGTGTCCAGGTCGCCGGTGCGCGGGTCCTGCGGGAGGTAGCCGACCTCGCCGGAGCGGGCGATGGCGCCTGCGGCGGGAACGGCTTCACCCGCGAGGCACTTGGTGAGGGTCGTCTTGCCCGCTCCATTGCGGCCTACCAGGCCGATGCGGTCGCCTTTGGCGACACGGAAGGAAGCGGACTCGATCAGGACACGGGCGCCGGCACGCAGCTCGATGCCGGTAGCGGTGATCACGGAAATACTCCAGGGCGGTATGGACGGCGGAAGGGACGGGCGTAGACGCTTCGACGCCGTCTAATGCACAAGGAGAATTGCCATACGGCCCAGTCTAACGGGGCCGTGCAACTGCTTTTGCGCCAGATTTGCCCGCGGGGCGCCTGGCCTCCAGGGGTGACTGTCAGTGGTGGGTGCCAGACTGAGGCACAGATCACATTCCCGTCGTCGAGCATGAAGGAGTGGCCGAGATGGCGGAGTCACGGGCCAAGTCATCGGCCAAGTCACCGAGTATCTGTCCCACCCTGACATACGCGGACGCGAAAGCCGCGATCAGGCAGCTCACCGAGGGCTTCGGCTTCACCCAGCACGCACTCTACGAGGGCGAGGGCGGCATGGTTGCGCACGCCGAGCTGGCCTTCGGCAACGGCATGGTGATGCTCGGCACCAAGGGCACGGGCAGCGAGTTCGACAAGCTGATGCAGGACGCCGGTCCCATGGGTGTGTACGTGCGGGTCGATGACGTGGACGCGCACCACAGCAGGGCCGTGGAGCACGGCGTGGAGATCGTGATGCCACCGACCGACCAGGAGTCCGGGTCGCGTGACTACATAGCGCGCGATCTGGAGGGCAATGTGTGGAGCTTCGGCACGTACGCACCGGGGGCGGAGGCGTAGAGCCGGCCAGTTCGCCCCGGCCAGTCCGTCCTGGTCAGTCCGTCCCAGCCAGTCGTGGCCTCCGCCACCCCGTGCGTGCGCGCCCGGTCAGGCGCCTCCGCTGTGCACCTGGAACGCCGCCCGGCGCACGGCCTTGGCCAGGGCCGGATCGGGGTGGGCGGCGGCCAGCGCGACCAGCACCTGCACCGTGCGGGGGTGCCCGCCGGCCCTGACCTCCTCGATCAGCGCCGGGACCGTGCCCTGCATCGCGGAGTCGAGGTGGCGCAGCAGCAGCTGGGGCTCGCCGTGGTCGGCCACGGCCGCCGCGGTGTCCACCCAGAGCCAGGTCGCTTCCTCGCGGGTGAGCACATCGGCGGCGTCCTCGGGGTCGGCTCCCTCGTACTCGGCGAGCCAGAGCAGGACGTAGGGGCGCAGCGAGGGTTCGTCGGCGGCGGCGCGGACCTCGGCCTCCGCGGGGGCGCCGACCACCCGCAGCGCCTCGAAGGCGAGCCCGCGCAGCAGGGCGTCCTCACCGCGGGCTACGGCGAGGAGTTCGGTGACGGCGCTGGAGACGGTACGGGCGGCGAGCCAGGCGCGGTACTCGACGCGGGCGGGGCCGGGGGTGAGGCGGGCGCAGCCGCGCAGCATGTCCTCGGCCGACTGCTCGATATTGCCCGCGGGGCTCTGGGCGGCCACGCAGATCTGCTCGAGCTTGACCCAGACCGCCCAGTTGCCGAGGGGGGTGAGGGTGGCGCTGCGGCCCTGGTCCAGGGTCAGCGCGCCGACGGCGGACAGGCCTGCCAGGGCCCAGTCGAGGAGAAGGGAGACAGGAACGTCAAGACGGGATCCGGGCCGGGACTCGGGGTCCTCGGTGCCCGCGGGCTGCGGCTCGGACGGCCGTGGCTGGGACTGCGACTGCGACTGGGGAACCTCGCAGCGCTCCTCGCGGAGCTCCGCGACGCGCTGCTGCAACAGGTCGAGCAGGACCGGCATGAGCACAGGACCGGCCGAGAGCTGGAGAAGGGAGAGCATTTGGGGAACGGCCTCGACCACCTCGGCGACCGCGTACGGCTCGACGCCGGCGGGGGCCGGGTGGACCAGCGACCAGGCGTCGAAGAGGGCGACCCAGCCGCGTAGCACGGCCATGTCGTCACGGTCCCAGGCGCGCAGCCGCCAGCCGGGGCGGGCGGTGGAGCCGTGCAGCTCGACCAGGCCCGCGAGGCGGGCGCGGTCCCATCCCGCGCGCACCTCGGCCGGGGTCAGCTCCAGTGCGGCGGCGGCCCGTTCCTGGACACGGTCGGCCAGAGGCGCCGTGCCGGGGTCGCTTCCCCACAGCCCTTCGGGCATGGGAGGCACCCCCAGAGCGGCCCAGCGGGCGATGCGTACGGCGTCGGCGAGGACCGTCCTGGCCTGACGGGCCAGCTCGGCGGGGGCGGGCGTGCCTTCGGGAGGCCGGGGGGCGGGCCGGGTTCGCCGGGCCGTCACGGCCTGCCGTGCGGTCGCCAACGATCGCGGGCGGACAAGACGGAGTCTGGAGTTGCGCGCCAATTGCTCATCAGGCTTTCGGGACGTCACGGGGAGCAGTCTTCCCGTTGACAGCCCGAAAGCCCAAACGGAACCTGATCGGCCGGACTCGCCGCCCGCTCATCGGGCGGCGCGGGGAGTGCGCGCCGGCCCGCTCGTGACGGTCGATTCACTACGTCAAGCGCTACATCAAGGGGGTGAGGAACCGGCGGAGGATCTCTTCGTAGCCTGCGGGGTCGACGTTCCACATGGCCGCGTGCGGGGCGAAGCGGACGGTGTGGAGGGTGATCAGTTCGGGGCGGCGGCGGGCGAGTTCGCGTGAGGGCCGCCAGGGGGCCACGGTGTCGTCCGGGCCGTGGAATATCAGGGTCGGCACGCGCAGGGCGTTCGGGTCCGCGGCTTCGAGCAGCCGGTCACCGTGCAGTCCCGTGCTGCCCTCGGCCGCCCGGACGGCGAGTGGCAGCAGCAGGCGGGGGATGGAGTGGGCGGTTGCCAGGTTGCGCAGCGTGGTCTCCCAGTCGAGTACCGGGGAGTCCAGCACGAGTCCGCTGATCCGGTCGCGCAGCGGGGACGCGGCCGCGGCGTGCAGCGCCATGGAGGCGCCGGTGGACCAGCCGTGCAGGACGACGCGTTCGGCGCCGTAGCGCACGGCGTAGCGGATGGCCGCGTCCAGGTCGCGCCATTCGGAGTCGCCGAGGTGACCGAGCCCGTCGGGGGACCTGGGGGCGCCGAGGTCGCCCCGGTAGGCCAGGTTGAGCACCGGGAACTGCTGGGCGCTGAGAAACCTCATGAGGTTCATGGGGTGTTCCCGGGTGGTGCCGAGGCCGTGCACGGTGATCACCCAGGTATCGCGCGCGCCCGGCACGAACCAGGCGGGCAGCGTGCCGAGCTCGCCGGGGACGTCGACGTCGCCGTGTTCGAGGCCGAGGGCGACGGCGGGGTCGCCGCTGTGCAGTTGCGGGGTGAGGCGGAGGCGGGTGCCCGGCGCCAGGTCGCCGTGGCTGACGTATTCCAGGCGGCGTACGACGGTGTCGGCGGTGTGCGGGATGTCGTCGAGGACGGGGCCGACGACGGCGTGCACACCGGAGCCCAGGAGTCCGTACGTACCGGGGCGCAGTGAGGCGAGGCTGCGGGTCAGGGTCAGTCGGCCCGGGGCCGTGGCGTGCACGGTAAGCCGGGGGTCGCCGGGCAGCGGGCGGCCGGGCTGTGCCTTGAGCACGGTGTCGCTCGCGTACCGGCCGGCCGCCACCGCGGCCGCGCCGACACCGAGGAGGGTGGTGACGGCCGCTGCCGTCGCGGTAACCGGACGCACCGTTCCAGTGTCGGCACGCGTGTGCCGCACGGCCAGTGGGCGGGTGCCGCCGGTGTTCGGGTTGCCGCGGGGTTCGGGTGCCGGGGTGTTCGGGTGCCGGGGTGTTCGGCGCGGTGCGTCGTCGTGAGCCGACGGCGACCGGGTCAGCGGTGGGGGTCAGCGGGGCTGGCCGTAGCCCTGGAGTTTCTCCGCCACCTCGTGCAGCTGGGACCTGGAGAGCAGCGTCGGCGAGTATCCGGGCAGCGCCGCGGCGGTCAGCCAGAGCCTGCACATCCACTCCAGCTGGGCGGTGCGGTCGTAGGCCTGGTCGAGGGAGTCGCCGTAGGTGACCGTGCCGTGGTTCCGCAGGAGGCAGCCGGTGCGGTCGCGCAGGGCCCCCAGCATGTTCGCGGCCAGTTCCTCCGATCCGTACAGGGCGTACGGGGCGACGCGTACGGGACCGCCGAGCGCCGCCGCCATGTAGTGGATCAGCGGGAGCTCGGGGACGAGGGTGGAGACGGCCGTGGCGTGTACGGCGTGGGTGTGGACGACTGCCTCGGCGGGGGTGTTCCGGTACACGGCGAGGTGCAGCGGCAGCTCGCTGGTGGGCGCGAGCTCGCCGAGGACCTGGTTCCCTTCGAGGTCGACGGCGACGATGTCCGCAGGAGTGAGCCGGTCGTAGGGCACACCGCTGGGGGTGACCAGAACGAGGCCGCCGACCCGTACCGAGACATTGCCCGAGGTGCCCACGACCAGACCCTCGACCGCCGTCCTGCGGGCCGTGGCCACGAGGTCTTCCCACGCCCGCCCGATCGCGTCCTGCCGCGCCTCATCCGCACCCGCGTTCGTGTCCGTCATGCGGTGATCCTGCCAGCCGGGCGGGGAGCGCGCCCCGAGCCGACGGCGAGTGACGGAGATCTCCTGCCGGTCACGCCGACGACGGCCAAGCCGGGCGATCCCTGCAAACAGCGCAAAAAGGGCCCCTGCCGGCACTCCACTTACGAACCGGAGCTACACATCCTCACTTGTGGACACCGCAATGCCCGTCTCAGTTCATCTTCCGTTCATCAAGATTGCCTACGTTCGCCGAGCCACTGATGCCAAATGATTGCCTGGGTAGATGGAACACATCACGCTGCTGCTCGCGATTGTGATCGTCACAGCTCTCGTGTTCGATTTCACGAACGGTTTCCACGACACCGCCAACGCGATGGCGACCACAATCTCGACCGGAGCCCTGAAGCCCAAGACCGCGGTGGCCATGTCCGCCGTGCTGAATCTGGTCGGCGCGTTCCTCTCCGTGGAGGTCGCCAAGACGATCTCCAGCGGCATCGTCAACGAGTCGGGCATCACCCCTGAAGTCATTTTCGCGGCGCTCGTCGGCGCCATCCTGTGGAACCTGATGACGTGGCTGATCGGCCTGCCGTCCAGTTCCTCGCACGCCCTCATGGGCGGTCTGGTCGGCGCGACCATCGCCTCGGTCGGTATCAGCGGCGTCAATGGCGGCACCGTCGTCACCAAAGTGCTCATCCCGGCCATCGCCGCCCCGCTCGTCGCGGGCGTCGCCGCGTACCTCGCCTCCCGGCTGACGTACCGGATCGGCAGGAACGCCGATCCGAAGGCCACCGCGAAGGGCTACCGCGCGGGCCAGATCGCCTCGGCGGGCCTGGTCTCCCTGGCCCACGGCACCAACGACGCGCAGAAGACCATGGGCATCATCACGCTGGCGCTCATCGCGGGCGGTGTCCTCTCCCCCGGCTCGAACCCTCCGACCTGGGTCATCCTCTCCGCCGGTCTCGCGATCGCGATGGGCACCTACCTCGGCGGCTGGCGCATCATCCGCACCATGGGCAAGGGCCTCACCGACCTCCAGCCGCAGCAGGGCTTCGCCGCCCAGACCAGCGCGGCGAGCGTCATCCTCGCCTCCTCCAACATCGGCTTCTCGCTGTCGACCACGCACTCCTGCTCGGGCGCCGTGATGGGCGCGGGCCTGGGCCGCAAGGGCGGCGTGGTCCGCTGGTCCACCGCCACCCGGATGTTCGTCGCCTGGGGTCTGACCCTGCCGGCCGCCGGACTGGTGGCGGCGGGCTCGGAGTTCGTGACCAAGCAGGGCGACTGGGGTGTCGCGGCCGTCGCCGCCTTCCTGATCGCCGCCTGCGTCGCGATCTGGGTCGTCTCCCGCCGCCAGGTGATCGACCACACCAACGTCAATGACGTGGAGGCGGACGCCGACGCGGAGCCCGCGGGCGTCGTCACCGCCGCCATCGCGGCCGTCACCCCGCCGCCCGCGGGCACGCTCGCGCAGCCCTTCACGACCAGCATCCCGGCTCCGGCGCCCGCCGACCCCGAGCCGACCCGCCCGGCCACGGTGTAAGGACAGAGGACACAGCAGCATGAACATCGACTGGGCAGCCCTCGGCTCCGTCTTCGGCGTGAGCCTCGCCGCCACCGTCGCCCTGGTGGGCCTCTTCACCCTGGGCATCGTGGGCCTGACCAAGCAGGAACCGTCGGCGTCCGCGCCGGGCGGCGGAACCGTGGCTCTCGCGCGGACCACCGGTGCGTACGCGTGCTTCGCGCTCTGCGCGGCGGCCGTGACGTACGGGATCTACCTGATCGTCGTCTGACCGGCTGACCACAGCAGCCGCAGGTCAAGGGCAGGTTGACTGCTCTTCGCCTGCGTGGTGAACTGCCGGAGCCATCTACGGCGACATGAAGAGGAAGCCGGTGCGAATCCGGCGCGGTCCCGCCACTGTCACCGGGGGAGCAATCCCCCGGAAGCCAGGAACTCTCATCGCCGGTCTGTTAAGTCGATCCAGGGCGCGGACCCTGAGTGAGGACATATCGCCATGCCGGGCTGCGGTTCTTCAGCTGTTGCTGCTTCTGGGCCTACGGGCTTGCGTACGAGTTCGAGTACGAGCGTTCCACGAGGCGTGACGGCCGACTGAACCCATGCGTGCCGACCGTGAATTCGTGTACGGCGCCACCGCCGGCCTCGCCGGTGACCTGCTGCTCGGCGATCCACGCCGAGGGCATCCGGTCGCCGCGTTCGGGCGGGCCGCGGGCGCTGTCGAACGTGTCCTGTGGCGCGACCACCGTGGCTGGGGCGCGCTGCACACCGCCGTGTGCGCCGGAGGCGCGGTGGCCGCCGCCGCGCTCCTCACGCAAGCGGTAAAACGGCGTGGCCCCGCCTCCCTCGCCGCCCTGACCGCCGCCGCCACCTGGGCCGTCGTCGGCGGCACCACCCTGGGCCGCGAGGCACGCGCCATCGGCGGCGCGCTCGCCGCCGGGGACGTGGACGTCGCACGGGAGCGCCTGCCGCATCTGTGCGGACGCGACCCGCACTCCCTGGACGAGCAGCAGATCGCCCGCGCCGTCGTCGAGTCCGTCGCCGAGAACACCTCGGACGCCGTCGTCGGCGCGCTGGTCTGGGGGGCCGTCGCGGGCGTGCCGGGCCTCGTCGGCTTCCGCGCGGTCAACACCCTGGACGCGATGGTCGGGCACACCTCGCCCCGCTACCGGCGGTTCGGCTGGGCCTCGGCACGCCTTGACGATGTGACGGGCTGGCCGGGGGCCCGGCTCACCGCCGCGCTGGCGGTGCTCGCGGCGCTCGCGGGCGGGGACGCGCCCGGAGCCGTACGGGCATGGCGGGCCGACGCGAAGAAGCACCCGAGCCCGAACGCGGGCCCGGTCGAAGCGGCGTTCGCGGGGGCGCTCGGCGTACGCCTGGGCGGGACGCTCTCGTACGGCGGCCGGATCGAGCACCGTCCCGTGCTCAACAGCTCGGGCCGCCCTGTGGAGTTCGGCGACATCGAACGCGCCATACGACTCTCGCGTCGCATCAGCTGGCTGGCGCTGGCCGCGTGCGCTGCCGGATGTATGGCCGCGTCCGCCGCCCTCGCCAAGGGGCGGAAATGAGCAGGCGTAAGGACGGCGGGGGCGGAGGGGGCGGCGGGCTGCTGGTCGCGGGCACGACGTCCGACGCCGGAAAGAGCGTCGTCACGGCGGGGATCTGCCGCTGGCTCGTACGGCGGGGGGTGAAGGTCGCGCCCTTCAAGGGGCAGAACATGTCCCTCAATTCCTTCGTGACGCGCGAGGGCGCGGAGATCGGCCGCGCCCAGGCCATGCAGGCACAGGCCGCC
The DNA here is from genome assembly GCF_044548015.1 of Streptomyces sp. NPDC052236. NCBI lineage: Bacteria > Bacillati > Actinomycetota > Actinomycetes > Kitasatosporales > Streptomycetaceae > Streptomyces > Streptomyces sp. NPDC052236. The sequence goes on from NZ_JBIUBL010000007.1 coordinate 63,027, forward strand.
CGCGTGGAGCCGAGCGCGCTGATGAACCCCGTGCTGCTCAAGCCCGGCAGCGACCGCTCCAGTCAGGTCGTCCTGATGGGCAGGCCGGTGGGCGAAATGAGCGCGCGCGGCTACCACGGCGGTCGGCAGGAGGCCCTGCTGTCCACCGTCGTTGACTGCCTGGAAGAGCTGCGGGGCACGTATGACGCAGTGATCTGCGAAGGGGCGGGCAGCCCTGCCGAAATCAATCTGCGGCGTACGGACATCGTCAACATGGGCGTGGCGCGGGCGGCCCAGCTGCCGGTGCTGGTGGTCGGGGACATCGACCGCGGCGGGGTCTTCGCTTCCTTCTTCGGTACGACGGCGCTGCTGAGCCCCGAGGACCAGGCCCTGATCGCGGGCTACCTGATCAATAAGTTCCGCGGCGATGTGTCGCTGCTTCAGCCCGGAATCGACATGCTGGAGGGGCTCACCGGACGCCGGACGTACGGAGTGCTGCCCTTCGCGCACGGCCTCGGCATCGACGAGGAGGACGGGCTGCGAGTCTCCCTGCGGGGCTCCGTACGGGAGTCGGCCCTCGCGCCGCCCGTCGGCGAGGATGTGCTGCGGATCGCCGTGTGCGCCCTGCCCCTGATGTCCAACTTCACGGATGTGGACGCGCTGGCCGCCGAACCGGGCGTCGTGGTGCGGTTCGTGGACCGGGCCGAGGAACTGGTCGACGCCGACCTGGTCGTCGTGCCCGGCACCCGCGGCACGGTCAAGGCCCTGGAGTGGCTGCGCGAGCGGGGCCTCGCGGACGCGATCGCGCGCCGGGCCGCCGAGGGCAGGCCGGTGCTGGGCATCTGCGGCGGGTTCCAGATCCTCGGCGAGCACATCGAGGACGACGTCGAGTCGCGGTCGGGGCGGGTGCCGGGGCTTGGACTGCTGCCCGTACGGGTGCGGTTCGCGCGCGAGAAGACCCTTGCCCGGCCGGTCGGCGAGGCGCTCGGCGAGCCGGTCGAGGGATACGAGATCCACCACGGAGTCGCCGACGTACGGGGCGGTGTCCCCTTCCTGGACGGCTGCCGGGTCGGGGAGGTCTGGGGCACCCACTGGCACGGCTCGCTGGAGAGCGACGGCTTCCGGCGCGCCTTCCTGCGGGAGGTCGCCTCGGCGGCGGGCCGTCGCTTCGTACCGGCTCCCGACACGTCCTTCAACTCGCTGCGCGAGGAGCAGCTGGACCGCCTCGGCGATCTGATCGAAGAACACGCGGATACGGATGCGTTGCTGCGGCTCATCGAGTCGGGCGCGCCGTCAGGACTTCCCTTCATCGCACCTGGAGCGCCCGCATGAGCAGCGTCATGAGCACAGTGCTGTTGCTGTCCACCGCCGATACGGACCTGCTGGCGGCCCGTGCCTCCGGCGCGCCCTACCGGATCGGCAACCCGACCCGTATCGATGTGGCGGAGGAGCTGCCCGCGCTGCTGGAGGGCGTGTCCGTCGCCGTCGTGCGGCTGCTCGGCGGGAAGCGCGCCTGGGAGGACGGGCTCGCGGCGCTGAAGGCGTCGGGCGTGCCGAGCGTGCTGCTGGGCGGGGAGACCGTGCCGGACGCGGAGTTGATGGCCGAGTCGACGGTGCACGCGGGCGCGGTCGCGGAGGCGCTGCGCTATCTGGTGGAGGGCGGGCCGGAGAACCTGGTGGAGCTGTCGCGGTTCCTGACACAGGACGTACTGACGGCGGGTCCTACCGCCGGCACACCGGACAGCAGGCACAGCAGTGAGCCGCGGAAGATGCCCGAATGGGGCGTTCACGGCACGCGCGCGTGCGTCGAGGGGCGGCCGACGATCGGCGTGCTCTTCTACCGGGCGCACGAGCTCTCCGGGAACACCGCCTTTGTCGACACCCTGTGCGACGCCATCGAGGCGCGCGGAGCCAACGCCCTGCCCGTGTACTGCGGTTCGCTCCGGAGCGCCGACACCGAACTCTACGAGGTGCTCGCCACGGCGGACGCGCTGGTCGCCACGGTGCTCGCGGCGGGGGGCGCGCACGCCTCGCAGGCGTCCGCGGGCGGCGACGAGGACGCCTGGGACGTCGGCGCGCTCGCCGAACTGAATGTGCCGGTGCTGCAAGGGCTCTGCCTGACCTCCTCGCGGGCCACCTGGGAGGCGTCGGACGCCGCCCTGTCCCCCATGGACGCGGCGATGCAGGTGGCGATCCCCGAGTTCGACGGGCGGATCATCACGGTGCCGTTCTCCTTCAAGGAGCAGGGTCCCGACGACGTACCGGTCTATGTCGCGGACCCGGAACGGGCCGGGCGCGTCGCCGGAATCGCCGTACGGCACGCCCGGTTGGCCCACAAGCCGAACGCCGAGAAGAAGATCGCACTCGTCTTCACCGCCTACCCGACCAAGCACTCGCGGGTCGGCAACGCGGTCGGGCTCGACACGCCCGTCTCCGCCGTACGGGTCCTGGACGCGCTGCGCGACGCCGGATACGCGGTGGAAGGGCACCCGGACGACGGCGACGAGCTGATCCACCGCCTCATCAACGCCGGTGGCCACGATGTGGAGTGGCTGACGGAGGAGCAGTTGGCCGCGGCCCCCGCGCGCGTGCCGCTCGCCGACTACCGCGCCTGGTTCGAGAAGCTGGAACCCGGCCTGCGGGAGAGCATGCGGGAGACCTGGGGCGAGCCGCCGGGCGGCCTGTACGTCGACGGGGACGACATCGTGCTGGCGTCGCTCCAGTTCGGGAACGTCATCGTGATGATCCAGCCGCCGCGCGGCTTCGGCGAGAACCCGATCGCGATCTACCACGACCCGGACATGCCGCCCTCGCACCACTACATGGCGGCGTACCGGTGGCTGGACAGCAGCTTTGGCGCCGACGCGATCGTGCACATGGGCAAGCACGGCACGATGGAGTGGCTGCCGGGCAAGGGCCTCGGCCTGTCGGCGGGCTGCGGTCCCGACGCGGTGCTCGGCGAGCTGCCGCTGATCTACCCGTTCATCGTCAACGACCCGGGCGAGGGCACGCAGGCGAAGCGCCGCGGCCACGCCACGGTGGTGGACCACCTGGTGCCGCCGATGGCGCGCGCCGATACGTACGGGGACCTGGCGAAGCTGGAACAGCTGCTGGACGAGTACGCGCTCGTGTCCGACCTGGACCCGACGAAGACGCCCGCGGTGCGGGCGCAGATCTGGACGCTGGTGACGGCGGCTCAGCTGCACCACGACCTGCATCTCGACGAGCAGCCGGACGACGACGCGTTCGACGAGTTCGTCATGCACATCGACGGCTATCTGTGCGAGATCAAGGATGTGCAGATCAGGGACGGTCTGCACATCCTGGGCGGCGGCCCGGAGGGCGAGGCCCGGATCAACCTCGTACTGGCGGTCCTGCGCGCCTCCCAGGTGTGGGGCGGCCGGGCCAACGCCCTGCCGGGGCTGCGGGCGTGCCTCGCCGAGCACTTCGGCCTGGAGGAGAAGGAACTGCTGGCCGAGCCCGGCGCGGCGGTGAAGGCTCCGGCGGAGCTGACGGCGCTGGTGGAGGGGCCCGCGCGGAGCGGCGCCGATGCGATCGACCTGCTGGAGCAGCTGTGCAGGCGGCTCGCGGAGGGCATGGAAGCGAGCGGCTGGGACGTTGTGGCGGTGCCCGCGCTCGTACGGGTGGTGGTGGGCGTCGAACTGCCCGCGGCGGTGGCGGTTCTGGGCTTCGCCTGCGAGGAGCTCGTGCCGCGCCTCGCCCGTACGACGGACGAGATCGGCAACATCCTGCTGGCTCTGGAGGGCGGCTACGTCCCGGCGGGGCCGTCCGGGTCGCCGACGCGCGGCCTGGTGAACGTGCTGCCGACCGGCCGCAACTTCTACTCCGTCGACCCGAAGGCGATCCCGTCACGGCTGTCGTGGGAGGTCGGCCGGGCGCTCGCCGACTCGCTGGTGGCGCGGTATCTGGCGGATACGGGCGACTACCCGAAGTCGGTGGGGCTGACGGTGTGGGGCACGTCGGCGATGCGGACGCAGGGCGACGACATCGCGGAGATCCTGGCGCTGCTGGGGTGCCGGCCGGTGTGGGACGACGCGTCGAGGCGGGTGACGGGGTTCGAGGTGGTGGGGCTCGATGAGCTGGGGCGGCCTCGTATTGATGTGACGGTGCGGATTTCGGGGTTCTTCCGGGACGCCTTTCCGCATGTGGTGGGGATGCTCGATGACGCGGTGCGGGCGGTGGCGGAGCTGGATGAGCCGGCGGAAGCCAATTATGTGCGGCTGCACGCGGACGAGGACACGGCGGAACACGGTGACCGGCGGCGGGCGACGGCACGGATTTTCGGGTCGAAGCCGGGGGCTTATGGGGCGGGGTTGCTGCCTTTGATCGATGCGCGGAATTGGCGCACCGATGCGGATTTGGCTGAGGTGTACGCGGTGTGGGGCGGTTATGCGTATGGGCGGGGGCTGGAGGGGCGCGAGGCGCGGGGGGATATGGAGACGGCGTTCCGGCGGATTGCGGTGGCGGCGAAAAACGTCGACACCAGGGAGCATGATCTTGTCGATGCCGACGACTATTTCCAGTACCACGGTGGGATGGTCGCGATGGTGCGGCATCTGACGGGGGTGTCGCCCGAGGCGTATGTGGGGGACTCGGCTACTCCGGATCAGGTGAAGACCAGGACTTTGGGCGAGGAGACGCACCGGGTCTTCCGGGCGCGGGTGGTCAATCCGCGTTGGATGGCGGCGATGCGGCGGCACGGGTACAAGGGGGCGTTCGAGATGGCCGCGACCGTGGATTACCTGTTCGGGTATGACGCGACGGCGGGCGTCGTGGACGACTGGATGTACGAGAAGTTGGCGTCGGAGTACGTTTTCGCTCCGGAGAACCGGGAGTTCATGGAGAAGTCCAACCCGTGGGCGCTGAGGGGTATTTCGGAGCGGTTGTTGGAAGCGGCGGAGCGGGGGCTTTGGGCGGAGCCGGACCAGGAGACCCTGGACCGGCTCCGGGCGACGTATCTGGAGCTTGAGGGTGAATTGGAGGGGGAGGTGTGAGCGGTTTTTCTTTTCCCCACCCCGTCCCTTCCCTTAACTGGGGCTCCGCCCCAGACCCCACGCCTCAAACGCCGGCGGGGCTGGAGAATCCAGCCCGTCCGGCGATTGAGGACACCGCCCGAAGGGCGGTGCGGGGGTCCAGGGGGCGCAGCCCTCTGGTTACGGGAAGGGGCGGGGTGGGGGAATCACACCGCCCGAACACGATCGAGGAGACCGCATGAGTACCCCGTACCCTTTCACCGCGATCGTCGGGCAAGAGGACCTCCGTCTCGCGCTACTGCTCAACGCCGTGTCTTCGCAGGTCGGCGGTGTGCTCGTGCGCGGCGAGAAGGGGACCGCCAAGTCGACCGCCGTACGCGCGCTTGCGGTGTTGATACCGGAGGTTCCGGTGGTCTCCGGATGCCGGTTCTCCTGCGACCCCACCGCGCCCGATCCGCAGTGCCCGGACGGTCCGCACGAGCCCGGTAACGGCACTGCCCGGGCCGCCCGGATGGTCGAGTTGCCCGTCGGGGCCTCGGAAGACCGGCTCGTCGGGGCGCTGGACATCGAGCGCGCGCTCTCGGAGGGCGTGAAGGCCTTCGAACCCGGGCTGCTCGCCGCCGCGCACCGCGGGATCTTGTACGTCGACGAGGTCAATCTGCTGCATGACCATCTGGTTGACCTGCTGCTCGACGCCGCCGCCATGGGCGCCTCGTACGTCGAGCGCGAGGGCGTCTCCGTACGGCATGCCGCGCGCTTCCTCCTCGTCGGGACGATGAACCCCGAAGAGGGCGAGCTGCGGCCCCAGTTGCTGGACCGCTTCGGGCTCACCGTCGAGGTCGCGGCCTCCCGGGAGCCCGATCAGCGGGTGGAGGTCGTGCGGCGGCGGCTCGCGTACGACGACGATCCGGCCGGGTTCGCCGGGCGCTGGGCAGACGAGGAGACGTCGCTGCGGTCGCGGATCGTCGCCGCGCGCGCCCTGTTGCCCGAAGTACGGCTCGGGGACGGCCCGCTCCGCCAGATCGCGGCCACCTGCGCGGCCTTCGAGGTCGACGGGATGCGCGCGGACATCGTGATGGCCCGGACCGCGACCGCGCTGGCCGCCTGGGCCGGGCGTACGGTCGTCACCGCCGAGGACGTACGGCAGGCGGCGCTCCTCGCGCTCCCCCACCGGCGGCGGCGGAATCCGTTCGACGCGCCCGGTCTGGACGAGGACAAGCTCGACCAGACCTTGGAGGAGTTCGGGGACGACGATCCCGACCCTGACCCTGACGGCCCGAACGGGGGCGGGCAGCCGCCGCAGGGCGGGCCCGACTCCCCCGACGCGTCGCCCGAGGGCGAGCAGGGCGGCCAGGCCGAGGACACGTCAGCTCAGCAGGCTCCCGCGGGCGGCGGTGAGCAGCAAGCCGTACGGGCCGCCGAACCGTTCCGTACGAAGGTGCTGAGCGTGCCCGGTCTGGGCGAGGGCGCGGCCGGGCGCAGGTCCCGGGCGCGCACCGAGCACGGGCGTACGACCGGAGCGCGGCGGCCCCAAGGGGCGCTCACCAAGCTGCACTTGGCGGCGACCGTGCAGGCCGCCGCCCCGCATCAGCTGGCCCGTGGGCGCACCGGCCCGGGCCTGGTGGTACGCCGCGACGATCTGCGGCAGGCCACCAGGGAGGGCCGGGAGGGCAACCTCGTGCTGTTCGTCGTGGACGCCTCGGGGTCGATGGCGGCCCGGCAGCGCATGAGCGCCGTGAAGGGCGCGGTGCTTTCGCTGCTCCTGGACGCGTATCAGCGGCGCGACAAGGTCGGTCTGGTCACCTTCCGTGGGCAGGACGCCGAGCTGGCGCTGCCCCCGACCTCGTCGGTGGAGGCCGCGGCGGTCCGGCTGGAGACACTGCCGACCGGCGGCCGTACGCCGCTGGCTGCCGGGCTGCTCAGGGCGCACGACGTACTGCGGGTGGAGCGTCTGCGCGATCCGTCGCGTCGGCCGCTGCTGGTCGTGGTGACCGACGGGCGGGCGACCGGCGGGGTCGGCCCGGTCGCGCTCGGGGCGCGGGCGGCGCGGCTGCACGCCGCCGAGGGCACGGCGTCGGTCGTCGTGGACTGCGAGTCGGGGCCGGTACGGCTCGGGCTCGCCGTCGAACTCGCGCGGGACCTCGGCGGGACCGCCGTCACGCTCGACGAGCTGCGCGCCGACTCGATCGCCGGGCTCGTGAAGGACGTTCAGAGTGCGCAGAGTGCTCACAGTGCCAGGAGGGCCGCGTAATGCCGCAGGGACAGCCGTCCGTCGTACCGGACGACGGGCTCACCACCCGCCAGCGCCGCAACCGCCCGCTCGTCGTCGTCCACACGGGCATCGGCAAGGGAAAGTCGACCGCCGCCTTCGGGCTCGCGCTGCGCGCCTGGAATCAGGGGTGGCCGATCGGGGTGTTCCAGTTCGTGAAGTCCGCGAAGTGGAAGGTGGGCGAGGAGAACGCGCTACGAGTGCTGGGGGCGTCGGGCGAGGGCGGCCCGGTCGACTGGCACAAGATGGGCGAGGGCTGGTCGTGGGTGCAGCGCGACAGGCAGCTCAACAACGAGGAGGCGGCGCGCGAGGGCTGGGAGCAGGTCAAGCGCGACCTGGCGGCGCAGACGTACCGGCTGTATGTGCTGGACGAGTTCGCGTATCCCATGCACTGGGGGTGGGTGGACACGGACGAGGTGATCCAGGTGCTGCGCGACCGGCCCGGGACTCAGCATGTGGTGATCACCGGCCGTAACGCGCCGGAGAAGCTGATCACCATCGCCGATCTGGTGACCGAGATGGCGAAGGTGAAGCACCCGATGGACGCCGGTCAGAAGGGGCAGCGGGGCATCGAGTGGTAGCACGTCTTGTCGTGGCCGCGCCGTCGTCCGGGAGTGGGAAGACCACTGTCGCGACGGGGCTGATGGCCGCGTTCGTCGCGGCGGGTCTGTTGGTGTCCGGGCACAAGGTCGGCCCTGACTACATCGACCCGGGCTATCACGCGATCGCCACCGGGCGTCCGGGTCGGAATCTGGACGCGTATCTGTGCGGTACGGAGCTGATCGCGCCGCTGTTCGCGCATGGTGCGGCGGGGTGCGATCTGGCTGTGGTGGAGGGTGTGATGGGGCTGTTCGACGGTGCGGCGGGGGCGGGCGAGCTGGCGTCCACGGCGCAGGTCGCGAAGTTGCTGCGGGCGCCGGTGGTGCTGGTGGTGGACGCGTCGTCGCAGTCGCGGTCGGTGGCGGCGCTGGTGCACGGTTTCGCGTCGTGGGATCCGCAGGTGCGGATCGGGGGCGTGATCCTGAACAAGGTGGGGTCGGACCGGCACGAGGAGCTGCTGCGGGAGGCGCTGGACGAGTCGGGGGTGCCGGTGCTGGGGGCGTTGCGGCGGGTTGAGGAGGTGGGGACGCCGTCGCGGCACCTGGGGTTGGTGCCGGTGGCGGAGCGGCGGGCGGAGGCGGTGGAGGCGGTGCGGGTGATGGGGGAGAGGGTGCGGGAGGGGTGTGACCTGGAGGGGCTGCTGGGGTTGGCCCGCAGTGCGGCGGCGGTGCCTGACGCGCCGTGGGACGCGGGGGTCGCCTGCGGCGGGCCTGTCCCCTACCCGCCCTCCCCCAGAGCTTCGCCTGGGAGGGACCCCCATCCCGAACTGGGGGCAGCGCCCCCGACAAGGGCCCGCAGGCGCACCCCACGCCCCGTCGTCGCCGTCGCCGGTGGTCCCGCCTTCAGTTTCTCGTACACCGAGCACACCGAGCTCCTCACAGCCGCCGGCGCCGACGTCGTCCCCTTCGACCCGCTGCGCGACGAACAACTCCCCGAGGGCACGACCGGCCTCGTCATCGGCGGCGGCTTCCCCGAGGTGTACGCGCCCGAGCTGTCCGCCAATGAGCCGCTGCGCAAGGCCGTCGCCGAGCTCGCGCTCTCCGGTGCGCCCGTCGCCGCCGAGTGTGCCGGGCTGCTGTACCTCTCACGCTCCCTGGACGGAATGCCGATGTGCGGCGTCCTGGACGCCGACGCGCGGATGTCGGAGCGGCTGACGCTCGGCTACCGGGACGCTGTCGCCGTCAGCGACAGCGTTCTCGCTGTCGCCGGGACACGGACACGCGGGCACGAGTTCCATCGGACAGTCGTGGAACCGGCAGCGGGGCCCGCGCCCGCATGGGGCATGCACCGGCCGGAGCGGCGCGTCGAGGGGTTCGTACAACAGGGCGTGCACGCGAGCTATCTGCATACGCACTGGGCGGGCGCGCCCGGCATGGCCCGGAGATTCATCGAGAGGTGTGGAGCATGAGCGGCAACAGACTCATCGGGGTCGGAGTGGGCCCCGGCGATCCCGAGTTGGTGACCGTCAAGGGCGTCAACGCCCTCCGCGACGCCGAGGTCGTCGTCGTACCCGTGATGGACACCCTGGAGCAGGGGCGTGCCGAGGCGACCGTTCTGCACTACGTGTCCGCCGACAAGGTCGTACGGGTCGTCTTCGCGCTCAACGAGCGCACCGACCGCGCCCGCCGCGAGGCCGCCTGGGACGCTGCCGGGCGCCGCGTCGCCGAGCTGCTGCGCGCCCATTCCGCCGTCGCCTTCGCGACGATCGGCGACCCCAATGTGTACTCGACGTTCACCTATCTCGCGCAGACCGTCGCGGAGTTGGTCCCGGGGACGGTCGTGGAGACCGTGCCGGGCATCACCGCCATGCAGGATCTCGCGGCCCGCAGCGGGGCGGTCCTCACCGAGGGGACCGAGCCGTTGACGCTGGTGCCGGTGACCGCGGGGGCGGCCGTGCTCAAGGACGCGCTGGAGGGTCCGGGGACGGTCGTGGCGTACAAGTTCGGGCGGCTGGCGGCGGAGGTGGCCACCGCGCTGCGGGAGACCGGGCGTACCGAGGGCGCGGTGTGGGGGTCGGCGCTCGGGCTGCCCGGGGAGTCCATCCGGCCGGCCGCCGAGCTGGCCGGGCTGGACGCGGGAACGCTGCCGTACCTGTCGACGCTGATCGTGCCCGCGCCGCGCGACGGCGGGCGCGGGGGCAAGCTGTGAGTTCCTCACTCGGAGAGGCCCACCACCAGCCAGATGAAGCCCACGCCTCCCGCCGTGCACAGCAGCGTCGACCGCGCGGGGTGCGCGTGGTGTGCCTCGGGCAGGATCTCGGCGGCTGCGAGATAGAGCAGGGCGCCGCCGAAGAACCCGAGATAGCTGCCCAGAAGCTCCGCCGGGAGCGTGAAGAGCACTGTGGACGCCGTACCGGCGATAGGGGCGAGCGCGTCGGCGATGAGCATCGCGATCGCCTTGCGGCGCGTGTTCCCGTACAGGCTGGTGAGCGTGTACGTGTTGAAGCCGTCCGCGAAGTCGTGGGTGACGACGGCGACCGCCACGGTCGCGCCCATGCCCTCGCCCACCTGGAACGCCGCGCCGATCGCGACCCCGTCCAGCAGGCTGTGGCCCACCATCGCCGCCGCGGCCGTCAGTCCCACCTGCGGGGCTCGCTCGTCCGCGCCGTGTGCCGCCTGACGTACCGCCAGCAGCCGTTCCACCATGTGGGCCGTCAGGAAGCCGCCGACGAACAGCAGCAGTGCGCGCTCCACGCCGAACACCTCGTCGCGCGACGCCCGAAGTGCCTCGGGCAGCAGATCCAGGCCGACCACACCCAGCATCAGGCCGCCCGTCAGGCCGAGCACGAGGTGGCGGCGGTCGGTGACGCGTTGCGCCGTCCAGCCGCCGAACAGCGTCATCAGGAACGCGCCGAGCGCGACGAACACCGCCATGCGCTCTTGCTAGCGGATTGATCCGTCGCTGCGAGCGCGAGATCAGTACGAATCACCCGAATGACTCGAATAACCCGAGAGGACCCCCGCTCATGGCCGATGCCGCTGCCGCTGCCGCTGCCGACACTCACGGCAAGGTGACCTTCGTCGGCGCCGGTCCGGGCGCCGCCGATCTGCTGACGTTCCGGGCCGCGCGTGCCATCGCCGAAGCCGACGTCGTCATCTGGGCGGCCAGCCTGGTGCAGGCCGAGGTCCTCGACCACGCCCGCGAGGACGCCGAGATCCTCGACTCCGCGGCGATGTCGCTCGAAGACGTCGTCGCCGTGTACGAGCGTGCCCGCGGCGAGGGCCTGCGCGTCGCCAGGATCCACTCCGGGGACCCCGCCCTGTGGGGCGGCACGCAGGAACAGCTCGACCGGTGTACGGAGCTGGGTCTCGCCGTCGAGATCGTGCCGGGCGTCTCGTCGTTCTCGGCGGTCGCCGCGATCGCGCAGCGCGAGCTGACGATCCCGGAGATCGCGCAGTCCGTGATCCTGACCCGGCTCGGCGGCGGCAAGACGCCGATGCCGCCGGGCGAGGAGGTACGGGAGTTCGCGCGCCACGGCACGACGATGGCGCTGTTCCTGTCGGCGGCGCGCTCGGGCCAGTTGACGCAGGAGCTGCTGGAGGGCGGCTATCCGACGAGTACGCCGGTGGTCGTCGCCTATCAGGCGACCTGGCCGGAGGAGCTGATCCTGCGCTGCACGATCGGCACGCTGGAGGAGACGGTCAAGGAGCACCGGCTCTGGAAGCACACGCTCTTCCTGGTCGGTCCGGCGCTGGCGGCGTCGGGGACGCGGTCGCATCTGTACCACCCGGGGCACTTCCACGGTTACCGGAAGGCGGACCCGGCGGCCCGCAAGGCCCTGCGCGCGGAAGGCATGAAGCCGTGATCACCGTCATCGGTACGGGGACGGGCGCGCCGCTGTCCGTACGCGACAGCCAGGCGCTCGCCGACGCCACCCTGGTGGTGGGCGGGCGACGCCATCTGACAGCGGCCGACATCCCGGCCGGCGCCGAACAGTTGGCAATGGGCCCGCTCGCGCCCGCGCTCGACGCGATCGAGAAGCAGCGGGCGGGGGGCGAGGCGCGGGTGGTGGTGCTGGCCTCGGGCGACCCCGGGTTCTTCGGGATCGTACGGGCGCTGGCCGAGCGTTTCGGGGCGGACGCGCTGGACGTACGGCCGGGGGCGGGGTCGGTGTCCGTCGCCTTCGCCCGGATCGGGCTGCCGTGGGACGACGCGGTGGTCGTCAGCGCGCACGGCCGTGATCTGCGGACCGCGGTCAATGTGTGCCGGGCGCACGCCAAGACGGCCGTGCTGACAGGTCCCGGCGCGGGCCCCGCGGAGCTGGGGGCCGAGCTGGCGCGGGGGTCGGCGCAGGGGTCGGGCCGGCGGACCCTGGTGGTGGCGACGGCGCTCGGTGATCCGGCGCACGAGCGGATCGAGCGGCTGACGCCCGCTCAGGCGGCGGCGCGTGAGTGGGGCGACGCGGCGAACGTGGTGCTCTGCCTGGACGAGAGTCGCGTGCTGTCGCCGGTGCAGCGCACCCTCTCCGTACCCGGGGGCCCTGACCGGTGGGCGCTGGACGAGGGCGAGTTCGAGCACCGCGACTCGATGATCACGAAGTTCGAGGTGCGGGCGCTGGCGCTGGCGCGGCTGGGTCCGCGTACGGGTGACTTCGTGTGGGACATCGGCGCGGGGTCCGGTTCGGTGGCGGTGGAGTGCGCACGGTTCGGCGCGGCCGTGGCCGCCGTGGAGAAGACCGCCGACGGCGTGGAGCGGATCCGCGCGAACGCGGCGGCGCACGGCGTGGACGTATGGCCCGTGCACGGCGAGGCGCCCGCGGTGCTGTCCCGGCTCGCCGCCCCCGACGCGGTGTTCATCGGGGGCGGGGGCGCGGAACTGCCCACGATCGTGACCGCGTGCGCGCGGCGGGCCCGGCGCACGGTGGTGGTGGCGCTGGCGGCCGTGGACCGGGTGCCCGCGGTACGGGGGGCGCTGGCCGCGGCGGGGTTCGCGACCGAGGGCGTGCTGCTGCACTCGTCGCGGCTGGCGCCGCTGCCGGGAGATGTGACGCGGCTGGCTGCCGCGAACCCGGTCTTCCTGCTGTGGGGCGACCGCCCCACAGCTGTGTCAGATGTGGTTCTGAACGAAGGAGCGATTCAGTGATCGGCCTGATCTCCGCGACGGCGGCGGGCGCCGCGGCCCGCGACCGGCTGGCCGCGGCCTGGCCCGGCCGTACCCGGGTGTACGAGGGCGGCCCGGCGGGCGAGTCGGTGCGTGAGTCGGTGGAGCGCGCGTTCGCGGAGTGTGAGCAGCTGGTGTGCTTCCTGGCGACGGGCGCGGTGGTACGGCTGATCGCCCCGCTGCTGGCGGGCAAGGCGGCGGACCCGGGTGTGGTGTGCGTGGACGAGGGGCAGCGGTACGCGGTGTCGCTGCTGGGCGGCCACGGGGGCGGCGCGAACGAGCTGGCGGCCGAGGTCGCGGATGTACTGGGCTGCGCCCCGGTGGTGACGACGGCGACGGACGCGGCGGACGTCCCGGGTCTGGACACGCTGGGGTGGCCGGTGGAGGGCGCGGTCGCGGCGGTGACGCGGGCGGTGCTGGACGGGGAGCGGGTGGCGCTGCGGTCGCCGGGCGGGGTGTGGCCGCTGCCGCCGCTGCCGGTGAATGTGAGCGAGGGCGGCGACGGTGACTCGGTGCTGCGGGTCACGGACCGGATCGTAGAACTGGGGGCTCGGGAGGCCGTGTTGCGCCCGCCGTCGCTCGTGGTCGGGGTGGGGGCGTCCAAGGGCGCACCCGTCGATGAGGTCCTCGGGCTGATCGAGGAGGCGCTGCGGGGAGCGGGGCTCTCGGCGCTGAGCGTCGCCGAGCTGGCGACCGTCGACGCGAAGGCGGCGGAGCCGGGGATCGTCGGGGCCGCGGAGCGGCTCGGGGTGCCCCTGGTGACGTACGGCGCGCAGCGGCTGGCGGGGATCGCGGTGCCGAACCCGTCCGGCGCACCGCTCGCGGCGGTGGGGACGCCGTCCGTGGCGGAGGCGGCGGCGCTCGCGGGCGGGGGCGAACTCCTCGTCCCGAAGCGGAAGTCGACGCCTGAAGCCGGGGCGGGCGCGGCGATGGCGACGTGCGCGATCGTACGCAGGCCGCCGCGCGGCCGGCTGGCCGTGGTGGGGCTCGGACCGGGCGCGCGTGATCTGCTCACCCCGCGCGCCACGGCGGAGCTGCGGCGCGCTTCGGTGCTCGTCGGCCTCGACCAGTACGTCGACCAGATCCGCGATCTGCTCAGGCCCGGGACGCGCGTGCTCGAGTCCGGCCTCGGGGCCGAGGAGGAACGGGCCCGCACGGCGGTCGCCGAGGCGCGTGCGGGGCATGCGGTGGCGCTGATCGGCAGCGGTGACGCGGGCGTGTACGCGATGGCGTCACCGGCGCTGGCTGAGGCGTCCGACGACATCGACGTGGTCGGGGTGGCGGGGGTGACGGCGGCGCTGGCCGCTGCGGCGATCCTGGGCGCGCCGCTCGGCCACGACCATGTCTCGGTCAGCCTGTCGGATCTGCACACGCCGTGGGAGGTCATCGAGCGACGGGTGCGGGCCGTGGCGGAGGCAGACTTCGTCGTGACGTTCTACAACCCGCGCAGCCGGGGCCGGGACTGGCAGCTCCCGAAGGCGCTGTCGATCCTCGCGGAGCACCGGGAGCCGGGGACGCCGGTGGGTGTCGTACGCAACGCGTCGCGGGCGGACGAATCCAGCCGCGTCACGACACTGGCCGGACTGGATCCGGCGACGGTGGACATGATGACGGTCGTGACGGTGGGCAACACGGCCACGCGAGAAATCGCGGGCCGCATGGTGACCCCGCGCGGCTACCGGTGGCAGTCATGAGGCCGACGCCCGGCGCGGCGCGGGGAGCCGCGACGACGCGTGCGGCGACCAGTCGCGGGGCCCGCGCGCGAGCGCCGATGTCGCGTGCCCGCCGCGCCTGCGGGGTGGGGGTCCCCGTGCCGTACCTGCCGTACCGCGCCCACACGAGCGCGGACCGACACCGCGCCGACGACGCGATACGCACCACTCCCCCCGCACCCCGCACCGGAGTCGCCCCATGACCCGCGTCGTTCACCCCATCGAACAGGAGTCCTTCCGGCGGCTCCGCTCCCGCCTCGACACCAGCGGGTTCCCGCCGCTCACCCGCGCCGTCGTGGAGCGGGTCATCCACTCCTCCGCCGATCTCGGCTACGCCACCGATCTCGTCTGCGACGAGGCCGCTCTCCGTGCCGCGCACGACGCGCTGCACGCCGGTGCGCCCGTCGTCGCGGACGTCGAGATGGTCGCCGCGGGCATCACCCGGCGCGAGACCGTCTGCCGTCTCAAGGACGCCCGCTCAGGCCCTGGCGGACTGACCCGTTCCGCCCACGCCGTCCGTCTGGCGTACGAGGAGGTCGGGCCGGGCGCGATCTGGGTCGTCGGCTGCGCGCCCACCGCCCTAGAAGAGCTGCTCGTCCTCGACGCCGCGCCCGCGCTCGTGATCGGGCTGCCTGTCGGCTTCGTCGGCGCGGCCGAGTCCAAGGCCGCGCTCCGCGAGAGCGGGCTGCCCGCCGTCAGCAACGTGTCCGAGAAGGGCGGCAGCGCCGTCGCCGCAGCCGCGCTGAACGCCCTGCTCTACCACCCGCACACCAAGGAGAACGCGTGACCACCCCGCCGCCCGCACTACTCATCGCCGGCCACGGCACCCGAGACGAAGCGGGGGCCGAGGCCTTCCGGGACTTCGTACGGGAGCTGGGGCGCCGTCATCCCGAACTCCCCGTCGCCGGCGGCTTCATCGAGCTGTCCGCGCCGCCTCTCGGCGATGCCGTCACCGAGCTGGTCGGGCAGGGCGTGAATCGTTTCGCCGCCGTGCCGCTGATGCTGGTGTCCGCCGGGCACGCCAAGGGCGACATCCCCGCGGCGCTGGCCCGCGAGCGGGAGCGCCACCCCGGGATCTCGTACACCTACGGCCGCCCGCTCGGCCCACACCCGGGGCTGTTGCGAGTGCTGGAACGGCGGCTCGACGAGGCACTGGGCTCATCGGCCGATCGCGCCGATCGCGCCGATGTGACCGTGCTGCTGGTGGGGCGCGGTTCGACCGACCCGGACGCCAACTCCGAGGTCCTCAAGGCGTCCCGGCTGCTGTGGGAGGGGCGGGGTTACGCCGGGGTGGAGACCGCCTTCGTCTCCCTCGCCGCCCCAGATGTGCCGAGCGGTCTCGACCGGTGCGTACGGCTGGGGGCGCGGCGGATCGTCGTACTCCCGTACTTCCTCTTCACCGGCATCCTCCCGGACCGGGTGGTCCTGCAGACGCAGGAGTGGGCTCAGGCGCACCCCGAGGTGGAGGTGGTCTCGGCGGAGGTGATCGGGCCTGCCGAGGAGTTGCTCGACCTGGTCATGGAGCGCTACCGGGAGGCCGTCGCGGGC
Organism: Streptomyces sp. NPDC052236; assembly: GCF_044548015.1. Taxonomy (NCBI): domain Bacteria; kingdom Bacillati; phylum Actinomycetota; class Actinomycetes; order Kitasatosporales; family Streptomycetaceae; genus Streptomyces; species Streptomyces sp. NPDC052236. Next base: position 79,229 of record NZ_JBIUBL010000007.1, read on the forward strand.
GGCGTGCGGATGAACTGCGACTCCTGCGTGTACCGGATCGCACTGCCGGGCTTCGAGGACAAGGTGGGTCTGCCGCAGCAGCCGCACTTCCACCCGGACGACGACGGGCACCATCACACGCATCGCGGCAGCCATGCACACTCACACTGACGGACATGATCTCCTCCACCACGGCGATGCCGAGGTGCGAGACGCCCGTCTCACCGACCTCGCCGTCAATGTCCGGGCGGACACTCCCCCGGACTGGCTCCGTGAACGGATCGCCGGTTCGCTGTCCGGGCTGGCCGCCTACCCGGACGGACGGGCGGCCCGAGCGGCGGTCGCGTTGCGGCACGGCGTACCGGTGGAGCGGGTGCTGCTGACGGCGGGGGCGGCGGAGGCGTTCGTACTGCTCGCGCGCGCCCTGCCCGTACGCCACCCGCTCGTCGTGCATCCACAGTTCACCGAGCCTGAGGCGGCCCTGCGGAACGCGGGCCACCAGGTGGCGCGGCTCGTCCTGCGCGAGGCGGACGGCTTCCGGCTCGACCCGGCGGCCGTCCCGGACCGCGCGGACCTGGTCGCCATCGGCAATCCGACCAACCCCACATCCGTACTGCATCCGGCCGCCGACATCGCCGGACTGGCCCGCCCCGGGCGGCTGCTGGTGGTGGACGAGGCGTTCATGGACGCGGTGCCAGGCGAGTCGGAGGCGCTGGCGGGCCGTAGCGACATACCGGGTCTGGTGGTGCTGCGCAGCCTCACCAAGACGTGGGGCCTTGCGGGGCTGCGGATCGGCTACGTACTCGCCGAGCCGGAGACGATCACGGCGCTGGAACGGGCCCAGCCGCTCTGGCCGGTGTCGACGCCCGCGCTGGCCGCCGCCGAGGCGTGCATGGAGCCGGGCGCGCTCAAGGAGGCGGCCGACGCGGCGGTGGAGATCGCGACGCAGCGGGCGCATCTGCTGGCGGGGCTGGCGGAGTTCGATGAGGTACGGGTGGTGGAGGCGGCCGAGGGGCCCTTTGTGCTGCTGCACGTACGGCGGGGGGCGGAGGTACGGGAGAGGCTGCGCGGCCTGGGGTTCGCGGCCCGGCGCGGTGACACGTTCCCGGGGCTCGGGCCGGGGTGGCTGCGGGTGGCGGTACGCGACCGCGTGACGACGAACCGTTTCTTGCAGGCGCTGGACCAGGCCCTGACGATGGTGGGCGATTAGCCTGCGTGCGGGATGCGCCTGCGGCGGGCTTTCCCCTACCCGCCCCTTCCCGCAACTGGGGCTCCACCCCCAGACCCCGTACCGCCCTTCGGGTGGGGGTCCCCCCACGCCACTTGGGGCGTAGGGGGAGTGTCCTCAATCGCCGGACGGGCTCAGTTTGCCGGGCCGCCGGCAACGTGAGCCTCGCCGGCGTTTGAGTCGCGGGGTTCGGGGCGGAGCCCTGACAAGGGGCGCGGCCCTCTTGTTATTCGTGCAGGCCGCCAGGGGTGGTGGTGAGTATGACGTCGGGGCGTCACCTCGGTGCACCTCGGAGCGGCCAAGGGGTCGACGGTGCCCGGGCCGGCAGCATCGGCGTTGAGCTGCCGTCCTCCGCGTCGTGTGCCGGCGCGCTATGGCGGAGCCGGTGGAGCGTCCGCTTCCCTGGGAGGCAGCCAACTACCGCGTCATTCCGGGGCTTCCATCCAGTCGAGGCACTTGCCGTGTATGTCACGCAGGAGGCAGAGCTGCATTCTCGCCAGCATCGGGTCGTCACGGTCCACGAAACTTCTGACGATCCGACCGTCCTCGATGCGGGAGACCCCGACCTGCCGGTCGTAATCGATCCCCATCTCGTTCTCAAGCGCCAGGTTCGCGATGGCATACCTGAGTTTCGCCTCTGGGTACCGCTCCGAGACCGCCTTGACCTCGTCGAAGAATGCAGCGTCTTCCGTGTGCTGGACTCGGTCGTTCGTGGTCATGCGTAGCTCCTGACATCGTCCTGAGCTGAAGAGCCGTTCTCTTTCAATGCTGCCGCAACGGTCTCTGCCTCGCCATTCGCCCGCTGCGGGCCAGGACAGCGCAGGGGTTCGCGCCGGGGTTCGTGAGTACATCCGCAGGCATGGATGCCGGGCTGCGGATATCGATGATTGCTACGGTCCTCGTCGTGCTCTTCGGGGCAGGGCTCTTCCGGTACACGGAATTTGGACCCGGCGCGGGCCGCGGCAAGGAGGGCGAGCCGTCCCCGATCGACCGGTACTCCAACAGCCGGGCGGTCTCTTCGCCCGACAACGCAAGACCCTCCAGGTAGCGCGTCGCCACCTTCGAGTCCACCGAGAACAGCAGCATCTCCGACTCACTGTGAGACAGTGCCCCGTTCATCAGCCTGAGCGACACCTCATGAGTCAGATTTGAACTGCCTCAAGAAGTGCCGGCAGAACGCCTGGCAGGTGTCGGGGTGCCGTCGGTGGTGACGGCGATGTTGGGTGTCGGAGGCGTCAACTGCACTACGCACCGCGGCAGCCTGGTGGTTGACACGGCGCTCAGACCCGAAGGACACAAGATCCCTACACGTCAGTCTCTGCGGAACTCAGGGGATTGGCAGGCGAGTAGTCGCCGAGGCTGGTCAGCAGCTTGCGCAGTAGCCCGGCGAGCTGTTCCTGGTCACGGCCGCTCAGTCGACTGAGGAGCTTCGCCTCCAGGTCGACATGGTCAACGACGATTCCGTCGATCAGCTCCCGGCCACGCTCCGTCAACGTGATCAACACGCTGCGCCGGTTGAGGGGATCGACCTCGCGGGTCACCAGCCCCTTGGCGACAAGACGGTCGATCCGGTTGGTGATCGCTCCGGAGGTGACCATCGACGACTCGACCAACTGCCCCGCAGTGAGCCGATACGGCTGCCCGGACCGGCGCAGCGTCCCCAGCATGTCGAATTCCCATAGCTGCAGGTCATGCGTGGCGAAGTGGTCACGAAGCTCGCGTTCGAGCAGTCGGCAGGCGCGCTGGATCCGGGCCACCACGCCCATCGGCGTGGGGTCGATGTCCGGCCGCTCGGTCCGCCACTGGTTCAGCCGCCAGTCGACGTTGTCCTCCACGAGTCTGCCACCTCCAGAACATCTCAACGTGAAACTGTTTGACGCTAGCCTAACAGACAGCTACTCTCGCTCAACGTTGAACATTTCAACGTTAAGGAGATTAGATGACCCAGGCCTCAAGCCGGTCGGACGCGGTCAGCGCGTCCCTGCCCGTCAGCACCCTGGGACTGACCGCGCTGACCGCTGCCGCGCCGATCAGTTGGGGGACCACATACCTGGTCACCACCGAGTTCCTCCCGCCGGGCTACCCGTTGATGTCGGGTGTGATCCGCGCGCTGCCGGCAGGGCTGATCCTGCTCGCCATCACGCGCAAGCTGCCGCACGGCAAGTGGCTGTGGCGCTCGTTGCTGCTCGGCACCCTCAACATCGGCGCGCTCTTCGCACTGCTGTTCGTCGCCGCCTATCGACTACCGGGTGGCATAGCGGCGATACTCGTCGCCGTCCTGCCGTTGTTCGTCGCCGGCCTGGCGTTCCTGCTGCTGAATGTGAAACCCACACGCTGGCTGCTCGGCTGGGGCCTGGTCGGCGTGGTGGGCGTCGGGTTGATCGTTCTGCGCGGCCGGCTCTCCTTCGACCTGCTCGGCATCCTGGCCGGCATCGCAGCCGCCGGGGTGATGGCCGGCGGAATCGTCCTGACCAAACGCTGGGGACGTCCGGAGGGCGCCGGCGCGGCGACCATCGCCGGCTGGCAGCTCACCGCCGGCGGTCTCGTACTCGTCCCGCTCGCGCTCGCGTTCGAAGGACTTCCACCCGGACTGGATCTTCGTGCGCTCGGCGGCTACGCATGGCTGTCCCTCGTAGGCGCCCTGCTTTCCTTCATGGTCTGGTTTCACGGCATCGGCAAGCTGCCCGTGGTCGCCGCGTCGTTCCTCGCCCTGCTCTCACCCGCGGTTGCCGCGATCCTGGGCTGGCTGTTCCTCGATGAATCCCTGACGCCGTGGCAGGGCGTCGGGGTCCTGCTCGCGCTGACCGCCATCGCCGCCGCGCAGCTGAGCCCCGACGTCGTCCGCAACCTCGTCCGTACCCCCGCTACCGCCAAAGGAGAATGAACATGTCGCGCACCGTGCTGATCACCGGAGCCACCGGGACCGTGTCCACCGCACTCATGAACGCGCTGGAAGGGGCCGATGTGGACCTTCGTGCCCTCGTCCGCCAAGAATCCAAAGCGGACGGCCCCCGCGAGCAGAGCGCCGAGGTCTTCGTCGGTGACCTCGAAGACGCCCGGTCGCTGCCGCCCGCCTTCGAGGGCGTGCAGGACGTGTGGCTGCTCACCCCGAACGGCCCGCGCGCTCCGGAGAACAACATGAACGCCGTGTGGGCCGCACGCCAGGCCGGTGTGGAGCGCATAGTGCGCTTGTCCGTCGTCGGCGCGGCACACGACGCGCCGAACCGCAGCGGCAGGCTGCACGCGCTGTCCGACCGGGAGACCGAACGGTGCGGCATGCGCTGGACGATCCTGCGTCCACACTGGTTCATGCAGAACCTGCTGAACGAGGCGGGTGACATCTCCGCGACCAGCGCGATGTCGCTGAACATGGCCTCGGCCCGGATCGGCATGGTCGACGTACGCGACATCGCCGAGTGCGCTGCCCGCGTGCTCCTCGACGCGCCGGACCGCCACCACGGCCAGACGTACACCCTCACCGGCCCGCGCTCGCTGACGTTTGACCAGGTCGCCGACCAATTGAGTCTGGCTCTCCGCAGGTCCATCACGTACCTGCCGGTCAGCGACGACGCCCAGCGCAAGACGCTGCTCGGCTACGGCGTTCCGAACTGGATCGTCAGCATGCTTGAGGAGTACGCGCAGGCGTATGCCTCCGGCTGGGGCGACTTCACCACCGATACGGTCGCCGACCTGCTCGGCCGCCCCCCGCGCGACCTCGCCGACTTCGTCCGCGACCACGCCGCAGCGTTCACCGCGGCCGACGCCAACTGAAACCCTGACCCGCCGGTCAGCCGCTTTCAGCCTCGCTGGGGGCACCTCCCATGCCGAAGGCTATGGGGGAGATCGAGGCGCGGGGTTCGGGGCGGAGCCCCGACAAGCGCCCGACACGCCCCCCTCAACCAATCCCTCAACCAATCCCTCAGCCGATCACCCGCCCGTTCAGGATCACCCGCCGCGGCCCCGCCAGCACCCTCACATCCGCCCGTGGATCCTCGTCGTACACCACCAGGTCCGCCGGTGCGCCCTCCTCCAGCGCCGGGCGGCCCAGCCACCGCCTTGCCCCCCACGTCGTCGCCGACAGTGCCTGGAGGGACGGGATGCCCGCCTTCACCAGCTCCGCCACCTCCGCCGCCACCAGGCCGTGGGCCAGTGAGCCGCCCGCGTCCGTGCCGACGAAGACAGGGACGCCCGCGTCGTACGCCGCGCGCACCGTGTCGTAGCGGCGGTCGTACAGGCGGCGCATATGGGCCGACCACCGGGGGAACCGCGCTTCGGCGCCCGCCGCCAGGTGCGGGAACGTCGCGATGTTGACCAGCGTCGGGACGATCGCGACACCGCGCTCCGCGAACAGCGGGATCGTGTCCTCGGTGAGCCCGGTCGCGTGCTCGATGCAGTCGATCCCCGCCTCCACCAGGTCCCGCAGCGCGACCTCGGCGAAGCAGTGCGCGGTCACCCGTGCGCCCAGCCGGTGCGCCTCGGCGATCGCCGCCGTGACCTCGGCGCGCGGCCAGCAGGCGGTCAGGTCGCCCGCCTCCCGGTCGATCCAGTCGCCGACGAGTTTGACCCAGCCGTCCCCTCGCCGCGCCTCCGCCGCGACATACGCGACCAGATCGCCCGGCTCGATCTCATGGGCGAAGTTACGGATGTAGCGGCGGGTACGCGCGATATGACGGCCCGCCCTGATGATCTTCGGCAGATCGGCACGGTCGTCCATCCAGCGGGTGTCGGACGCCGATCCGGCGTCACGGATGAGCAGCGTGCCCGCCTCCCGGTCGGTGAGTGCCTGCTTCTCGCTGGTCGCCTCGTCGACCGCGCCGTGGTGGTCGAGTCCGACATGGCAGTGCGCGTCGACCAGACCGGGCAGCGCCCAGCCCCGGACGGTGACCGTCTCACCACTGGCACGGGGCCGTTCGTACGAGATCCGGCCGTCCACCACCCACAGTTCGTCCCGCGCTTCATCGGGCCCGACGAGGACCCGCCCCTTCACATGCAGCACCGTGCGATCGCTCATATCAGCACTGTACGAGCTGTGTGTGAGGCGCTCAGTACCCTCGACCGAGAGCCCGGCCCCATCCCCACCCGCGCGAAGAGAGCACCGCCGTGACGCACCCGCACCACCCCACCCACCACCTCCTCGACCTCGCCCCGCTCACCGCCGCGCACTTCGCGGCCATCGAACGGCAGGTCGCCTCGCTCCTCTCCACCGAGCAGGACGTGGTGATCACCCAGGGCGAGGCGCTGCTCCCCCTGGAGGGCTGCATCCGCGGCGGCGCCCGGCCGGGATCCACCGCACTGAACGTGGTCACCGGACCGTACGGGCAGACCTTCGGCAACTGGCTGCGCGACAGCGGGGCCAACGTGGTCGACCTCGAAGTCCCGTTCCACGCCGCGGTGAGTGCCGCGCAAGTGGCGCAGGCGCTCGACGCCGGCCCCGAGATCGACTTCGTGTCGCTGGTGCACGCCGAGGCAGCGACCGGCAACACCAACCCGGTCGCGGAGATCGGCGAGGTGGTCCGGGCACACGGGGCGCTGTTCATGCTGGACGCGGTGGCCTCGGTGGGCGCCGAGCCGTTGCTGCCGGACGTCTGGGGCGTGGACCTGTGTGTGATCGGCGCGCAGAAGGCGATGGGCGGTCCGGCCGGGGTGTCCGCGGTGTCGGTCAGCGAGCGCGCCTGGGCGCGGTTCGCCGCCAATCCGGCCGCGCCCCGGCGCTCGTACCTCTCCCTCCTCGACTGGAAGGAGCGCTGGATCGACGGTGGCCGCCGCGTGCTGCCGCACGCTCCCGCCCAGTTGGAGATGCTGGCGCTGCAGGCCTGCATGGAGCGCATCGACGCGGAGGGCATGGACGCGGTGATGTCGCGGCACGCCTCGGCCGCGGCGGCCACTCGCGCGGGCGCGTCGGCGCTCGGCGGCGGTCTTGAGCCGTATGTGTACGAGGCGCGGGACGCGGCTCCGGTGGCGACGACGCTGCGTGTCCCGGCCGGGGCCGATGCCTCCGCCCTGGTCGCGAGGGCGCTCGCGGCCGATCCCTCGCTGCCGCTGATCGCGGGCGGCGGAGCACTGGCCAAGGAGATGCTACGGGTCAACCACTACGGGGCGGACGCCACGCGGGACGTAGTGGCGTCCTCGCTCGCGGCGCTGGGCGCTGCGCTCGCCGAGACGGGTGCGACGGTGGACCTGGAAGCGGCCCGGCGCGCGGTCACCGCCGCCCGGCACTGACCACCGGGCGACGACCGGGCGACGAACAACATTCTTCCGGATATTAAAGTCGACGTGAATTGAAGGAAACGGAAAATTGCTTTATTGCGGGCAGCTACCCGTTTTCTTCTGCCCCCGTTTCCCGATCCTAAACACCGTGTTTTTCACCGCATCGACGGACCCGATCAGACGCAATTCGAACAGTTCTCACGGACGTTACAAATATGTGACCGACCCCACAGAGCGCCCGTTTTGCGCCATATTCCCGGGACGAAACGCCCAAATCTTCGGCCTGTCGCGACCGCCACCGCGCCCGCGCGATAACACAGATGTGCCCGCCACCCAAGCCCTTCCCTCAATGCATTTTCTGAATTTGCTCGGTAAATTTCCTCCCTATGACCGGCGCACAAGAAAGCCTTGTACGGATCGACGCCCCACGAGTGGAGGACGGAGCCGCGATCTGGCGAATCGCCCGTGACTCCGAGGTTCTGGACCTGAACTCCTCGTACAGCTACCTGCTGTGGTGTCGCGACTTCGCCGCCACCTCCGCCGTGGCACGCGGCTCCGACGGTGAGCCCATCGCCTTCGTCACCGGATACGTCCGTCCCGACCACCCCGAGGCCCTCGTCGTCTGGCAGGTCGCCGTCGACCGCTCCCACCGCGGCCAGGGACTCGCGGGCGTCCTGCTGGACGCGCTGACGGCCAGAGTCGTCGGCGGGCCGGGGATACGCGAGGTCGAGACGACCGTCACCCCGGACAACACCGCGTCCGACCGGCTGTTCACCTCGTACGCCCAGCGCCACGGCGCGCGGCTGGAGCGCGAGGTTCTCTTCGACGGCGGTCTCTTCCCGGAAGGGACCGCACACCAGCCGGAAGTGCTCTACCGCATTGGCCCCATCGGTGCTCTGCCCGTCTGAGCCTCTGTCCGTCTCTCTGTCTGACACCCCCATCTCACTGGAGACTGCCGTGACCATCACCCCGCCCGCCCTGAGTGTCTTCGAGACCCTGGAGTCCGAGGTACGCAGCTACTGCCGCGGCTGGCCCGCCGTGTTCGACCGCGCGCAGGGCAGCCACCTGCACGACGAGGACGGACACACCTACCTCGACTTCTTCGCCGGAGCCGGATCACTCAACTACGGGCACAACAACCCGGTACTGAAACGCGCGTTGATCGACTACATCGAACGCGACGGCATCACGCACGGCCTGGACATGGCGACCACCGCCAAGCGCGCCTTCCTGGAATCGTTCCAGGATGTGATCCTGCGCCCGCGCGACCTGCCGTACAAGGTCATGTTCCCCGGCCCCACCGGCACCAACGCGGTCGAGTCCGCGCTCAAACTGGCCCGCAAGGTGAAGGGCCGCGAGTCCGTCGTCTCGTTCACCAATGCCTTCCACGGCATGTCGCTGGGCTCGCTCGCCGTCACCGGCAACGCCTTCAAGCGGGCCGGCGCCGGCATCCCGCTCGTACACGGCACGCCGATGCCGTTCGACAACTACTTCGACGGCCAGGTCCCGGACTTCCTCTGGTTCGAACGCCTCCTGGGGGACCAGGGCTCCGGACTCAACAAGCCCGCAGCCGTGATCGTCGAGACGGTGCAGGGCGAGGGCGGGGTCAATGTGGCCCGCGCCGAATGGCTGCACGCGCTGCGGGAACTGTGCGACCGCCAGGACATGCTCCTCATCGTCGACGACATCCAGATGGGCTGCGGACGCACCGGCGGCTTCTTCTCCTTCGAGGAGGCGGGCATCACCCCGGACATCGTCACGCTGTCGAAGTCCATCAGCGGCTACGGACTGCCCATGTCGCTCTGCCTGTTCAAGCCCGAGCTGGACATCTGGGAGCCGGGCGAGCACAACGGCACCTTCCGCGGCAACAACCCGGCGTTCGTCACCGCCACCGCCGCGCTCAACGCGTACTGGACCGACAACCAGATGGAGAAGCAGACCTTCGCGCGCGGCCAGCAGGTCGAACGCGCGCTGCTGGCCATCGTCGACGAGAGCATCGAGAGCGCCGCGAGCGCCGAGTCCGGCATGAGCTTCCGGGGCCGCGGCCTGGTCTGGGGCCTGGAGTTCACCGACAAGGCACGCGCCTCAGCGGTCTGCCGCCGCGCGTTCGAGCTGGGGATGCTGCTGGAGACCTCGGGCCCGGAGGGCGAAGTGGTGAAGCTGCTGCCCGCGCTCACCATCTCCGCCGATGAGCTGGACGAGGGGCTGCGCATCCTGGCCCGATCCGTGCGCGAGACGGCCTGACAGAGCCACAGCCCCGCAGACACGCAGACACGCAGACACGAGAAAGGCAACACGCCACCGTGATCGTCCGATCATTCAAAGACATCGAGAACACCGATCGCCATGTGCGGGCCGCCTCAGGCACCTGGGAGAGCAAACGCATCGTGCTCGCCAAGGAGAAGGCCGGCTTCTCGCTCCACGAGACCGTGCTGTACGCGGGCACCGAGACGTCCATGTGGTACGCGAACCACATCGAGGCCGTGCTCTGCGTGGCGGGCGAGGCCGAGCTGACCAATGACGAGACCGGCGAGACGCATTGGATCGAGCCCGGCACGATGTATCTGCTGGACGGCCACGAACGGCACACCATGCGTCCCAAGACCGATTTCCGCTGTGTCTGCGTCTTCAATCCGCCCGTCACCGGACGGGAGGACCACGACGAGAACGGCGTCTATCCCCTGATGACCGAGGAGGCCTGAACGATGACCACCGCACCTGTACGCGCCGACCTGTACCCGACCCGTGGCGCGAGCGAGGTGATGACCTCGCGCCAGGACCCGATCGTCTGGTCCGCGCCCGGCGCCCCGGGGCCGATCGTCCGCTCCGAGCTGACGGCTTTCGAGCGGGACGGCTTCCTGACCGTCGACGAACTGATCACCCCGGACGAAGTCGCCCTCTACCGCGCCGAGCTGGACCGGCTGATCGCCGATCCGGCGGTACGGGCGGACGAGCGCTCGATCATCGAGCCGAAGTCGCAGGACGTACGCTCGGTCTTCGAGGTCCACAGGCTCAGCGAGCTCTTCGCCGCCCTGGTGCGCGACGAGCGGGTGGTGGGCAGGGCCCGGCAGATCCTCGGCTCGGATGTGTACGTCCACCAGTCCCGTATCAATGTGAAGCCGGGCTTCGGCGCGTCGGGCTTCTACTGGCACTCGGACTTCGAGACCTGGCACGCCGAGGACGGGATGCCGAATATGCGCGCCGTCTCCGTCTCGATCGCGCTGACCGAGAACCGCGACACCAACGGCGGCCTGATGATCATGCCGGGGTCGCACCGGACATTTCTCGGCTGTGCGGGCGAGACGCCGACGGACAACTACAAGAAGTCGCTGCAGATGCAGGACGCCGGGACCCCGTCGGACGAGGCGCTGACCCGGTTGGCCGACGAGCACGGCATCAGGCTCTTCACCGGGCAGGCCGGTTCGGCGACCTGGTTCGACTGCAACTGCATGCACGGCTCCGGGGACAACATCACCCCGTACCCGCGCAGCAATGTCTTCATCGTCTTCAACAGCGTGGAGAACGCGGCGGTGCGGCCCTTCGCCGCGCCGGTGCCGAGGCCGGCGTTCATCGGGGCGCGGGACTTCACCCCTGTGCGCTAGGGCGTGTTTGAGAAGTAGCGCCGTCCACCCGTAGGGCGGGCCCTGCGGCGTCTGGTGCGTGCAATCGCAAGGCGATGGGGGGCACCCCCAGGCGAAGCTCTGGGGGAGTACTTGGGCGACTCCGACAACACCGCGAGTGCGCGTGCAACACCGCGAGTGCGCGTGCCAGGCGTCGCGGGGCTGGGGGTCCTCCCCCCGGCTTCTCCCCCGTGGCTTCGCACGGGAAGTGCCCCCAGGGGACCCCCACCGGACGAAGTCCAGGGGGAGGGACTTCTCAAACACGCCCTGGCCCCCGTCGCGTAACGGGGAGGCCGGGCTCTCCTGTTGGCGAGGAGCGCCCGGCCTTCCCTCGTACGACCGTGACTGCGAGTGCGACTGCCTTACAGCGAGGGGTAGTCGATGTACCCCTCGTCGTGACCGCCGAAGAACGTCGCCCCGTCCGCCGGGTTGTACGGGCCCGCGTTCTTCAGGCGCGCCGGCAGGTCCGGGTTCGCCAGGAAGAGCTGGCCGAAGGCGACGATGTCCGCGATCCCGTCCTCGATCAGGCTCAGCGCCTCGTGGTCCGTCGGGCCCTCGGTCAGCGGGTTGAGGATGAACGTGGAGCTGAACTGCTTGCGCAGCGCGAGCGTCACGTCCCGGAAGCCCGGGGCGACCTCGGTGACGTGCAGGTAACCGAGGCCCAGCGGCTCCAGCTCCTTGACCAGCGCGGGGTAGATCACCTCCGTGTCGGCCTCGGCCATGTCGTTGTACGGGTTGCCGGGCGAGAGCCGCATGGCGGTCCGCTCCGGGCCGATGGCCTCGGCCACGGCCTTCGCCACCTCGACGGCGAAGCGGATGCGGTTCTCGACGGAGCCGCCCCACTCGTCGGTGCGCAGGTTGGTGTTGGTGGTGAGGAACTGGTGGATGAGGTAGCCATTGGCGCCGTGCAGCTCCACGCCGTCGAAACCGGCCTCAATGGCACTGCGTGAGGCGTGGACGAACTCACCGATGACGGAGAGTATTTCGTCGGCGGTCAGCTCGCGCGGAGCGATGAAGTCCTGCATCCCCTCCCCCGTGTAGAGCTGCCCGGCGGGGGTGACGGCGGAGGGCGCCACGCTGAGGAGTTCCTGGTCGGGCCAGATCGAGGGGTGACCGATGCGCCCCGCGTGCATGATCTGGGCGAAGATCTTCCCGCCCTTGGCGTGTACGGCGTCGGTGACCTTGCGCCAGGCGGCGACGTGCTCGGCGGTGTGCAGGCCCGGGGTGTACGGGTATCCCTGGCCGACGACCGAGGGCTGGATGCCCTCGGTGATGATCAGACCGGCCGAGGCGCGCTGGGCGTAGTACTCGACGACGGATTCGGTGACGGTCAGGCCCTCGCCGTGCGCCCTGCTGCGAGTCATCGGAGCCATGGCGATCCGGTTGGCGAGCTGCGTGCCGGAAAGGTCAATCGGGTCGAATGCGGTGGTCATAGCAGTGCCCTCAGGTTTCTATGGTCGACCAAGTAATCCCGGTCGGCGCAACTGTAGCGCATTCATTGGCCGACCAAGGTAATCTCTCCATGAGTACTCTCCGTAGCCCACAGCTCGGGTGGGGAGCAGCTCGACAGCGAGTAGTGCGAGAGTAGGCACCGCGTACGTACGCAGCTCGAACCCCGGAGGTCTGAGGAGGCCACGATGTCCGCCAAGCCCGCGGAGCAGGCCACCGCTCCCCTCTGCGCCGGCGCACCACCGCCACCGCCACAGTTCGCGGACAACGGCCCGGTCAGCCATGCCATCTCCCGGGTCGCCCGCCTCCATCGCATCGCCGCGGGCAAATGGCTCAAGGGGCTCGGCCTCTACCCGGGCCAGGAGTTCGTGATGATGCACCTGTGGGACGTCGGTCCCGTACGCCAGTCGCAGCTCATCAAGGCCGTCGAACTCGACCCTTCGACCGTGACCAAGATGCTCCAGCGTCTGGAGCACACCGGACATGTCCGCCGCCGCCCGGACCCGGACGACCGGCGCGCGGTGCTGGTCGAGGCCACGGAGAACAGCTGCGCGCTGCTCGCCGATGTGACGGCCGCCTGGGGCGAGCTGGAGGAGCACACGGTCGCCGGGCTCGACGCGGAGGAGCGGAGCGAGCTGACGCGGCTGCTGGCCAAGGTCGAGGAGAACCTGTGCACCGAGACCGCTGACTGCCCGGAGCGGCGTCTTCAGCCGGAGAGGCGCCCTCAGCCGGAGAGTACGTCCAGCACCCGGTCCACATCCGCGGCCGAGTTGTAGAGGTGGAAGGTCACCCGTAGATTGCCCGCCCGCTCCGCGACCATGATTCCGGCCTGTGCCAGCTCGGGGACACGATGGCCGAGCCCCGGCACGGCGACGACAGGGCAGTCGCCGCCAGGCACGGAGGCAGACGCCGATACGGACGCGGATACGGCCGCGGATACGGACGCGGGCACCGGCTCGTGGCCCAGCTCCCTCAGACCCGCCCTGAACCGCCGGGCGAGCGCCGTGTCATGCGCGTACACCGCGTCGAGGCCAATCTCCTCCAGCAGCGCGAGCGACTGCCTGGCTCCGTGGTACGAGAGGAACGGAGCGGGTTCGTCGTACCGGCGGGCCGAGCGCGCCAGCTCCTCGACCGGTCCGTACGTGGTCGACCACAGCTCCTCGGCGGCGAAGGTCCCAGCGTGGATCGGCACCAGCGTCTCCTGCGCCTGTTCGGTCACGGTGAGGAACGAGACGCCGCGCGGGCAGAGCAAGAACTTGAAGCCGCCGGTGACGGTGTAGTCCCAGTCACCGGCGTCCAGCGGCAGCCAGCCCGCCGACTGGCTGGCGTCGACCAGCGTGCGCGCGCCGTGTGCCGCGGCGGCGGCGCGGACAGCCGCCATGTCGGCGATCCGGCCGTCCGCGGACTGCACCGAGGAGAAGGCCACCAGAGCGGTACCCGGGCGGACCGCGTCGGCCAGGCTCTCCAGCGGCGCGTACCGCGGCTTGAGGTCACCGCGCACGGTGAAGGGCGTGATGACGGAGGCGTACTCCCCCTCGGGGAAGAGGACTTCCGCACCCGGCTCCATGGAGGCGGCGATGAGCCCGACATGGACGGAGACCGACGCGCCGACCGCCACCCGCTCCTCGTCCACACCCGCGATGCGGGCGAAGGACTGCCGGGCGGCGGTCACCTCCGAGAAGTCACCCGCGCCGCCGGGCCGCCCGGCGGCGAGCTCGTCGGCCAGGAGCTTCACCGCCGCGACGGTCCGGCGGGGCAGCAGCCCGCAGGTGGAGGTGTTCAGATACGTCGTCTCCGGCGCGAACTCGTCGCCGCCCAGGGTCTCCATGGGATCACCCTGCGGGTTTTCTCAACCGCCAGTCAATCGGGAAATTACGCACGGGCTCCGGACGGCGGAACCTCGCAGGCGCCGTCCGCATCGCACACGCCCGCGTCCTCGGCGAGCGGGGTGATGATCTCCCGGCCCTGCCACGCCTGCTCCAGCGCCTGGGTGAAGAGCTCCGCCGGCTGGCCGCCCGAGACCCCGTAGCGACGGTCGAAGACGAAGAACGGCACCCCGTTCGCGCCCAGCTCGGCGGCCTCGCGCTCATCGGCCCGTACGTCGTCGGCGTACGCGTTCTCGTCGGCGATGACCGCCCTGGCCTCGTCCGCGTCCAGACCGGCCGCGACGGCGAGGTCCACGAGGACCTCGGCCTCGAAGATCGACCGCTCCTCGGCGAAGTGCGCCCGGTAGGCGAGGCCAAGCAGCTCGTCCTGGCGTCCGCGGGCCTTGGCCAGGTGCAGCAGCCGGTGGATGTCGAAGGTGTTGCCGTGGTCGCGGCCCTCGACGAGATAACCGAGGCCTTCGGAGCGCGCGTTGGACGCGACGTTGGCCTCCATGGCCTGCGCCTGCTCACGGGTGCGCCCGTACTTCTGCGCCAGCATGTCGATCACCTGGGCGGTCTCGCCCTTGGCCTGGTTCGGGTCCAGCTCGAAGGAACGGTGTACGACCTCGACCTCGTCGCTGTGGGCGAAGGCCGCGAGGCCCTTCTCGAAGCGGGCCTTCCCGATGTAACACCAGGGGCAGGCGATATCGCTCCAGATCTCGACGCGCATGCTGCTTCTCTCTTCAGGCTGGTTCGTACGGATCAATGGGTATGGGAACGCGGCGAAGGGGAACCCTCCGCCGCGTTCTCAACACACGCCGTGCCCAAAGCATTCCGCCAGGTCAGCTGCCGTCGCGGTCAGCTGCCTTCGGGGGTTCCCGTGGTTTCCGTACGGCCGTCCACCCGGCGCGGCAGCCCCTGGGGGTTGTCGTCGCGCAGCTCCGGCGGGAGCAGCGACTCGGGGGTCGTCTGGTACGCGACCGGGCGCAGCCAGCGCTCGATCGCGGTGGCCCCGACCGAGGTGGAGGTCGAGGTCGTCGCCGGGTACGGACCGCCGTGGTGCTGGGCGTCGGCGACGGCCACTCCGGTCGGCCAGCCGCCGACCAGGACGCGGCCCGCGAGCGGGGTGAGCTCGGTGAGCAGCTCCGCGCCCCGGCCCTCGCCCGCGGCTTCGCCGTCGGAGAGGTGGAGGGTGGCGGTGAGGTTGCCGGGGAGGCGGCCGAGTACCGCGGTGATCTCCGCGTCGGACTCGTAGCGCGCGACGACCGTGACCGGGCCGAAGCACTCCTCCAGTAGCAGGTCGTGCTCGCCCTCGGCGACCAGCAGCCTGGCCGGTACGGAGAGGAAGCCCGCGCTCACGGTGTGCTCGCCGCCCGCGCCGGGGGTGATCGGGGCCTCCACCTCGGGCAGCGCGGCCCGCTCGCGTACGCCATCGACGAAGGCGCCGCGCATCCGGTGGTCGAGCATCACGCCGGGCTCGGTCTCGCTCACCGCGGCCGTCAGCGACTTGAGCAGCCGGTCGCCCGCGTCGCCCGCGGGGGCCAGCACGAAGCCGGGCTTGGTGCAGAACTGCCCCTCGCCCATGGTCATCGCGCCCGCGAGCCCCGCGCCGATCTGCTCCGCCCGCTCCCCGGCGGCGGCCTCGGTGACCACCACGGGGTTGAGGGAGCCGAGCTCGCCGTGGAAGGGGATGGGCGCGGGCCGGGCGGCGGCGGCGTTGAAGAGCGCGCGCCCGCCGCGGATCGAACCGGTGAAGCCGGCCGCGGAGATCAGCGGGTGCTTGACCAGCTCGACGCCCGCCTCGAAGCCGTGCACCAGGATCACGACGTCCTCGGGCAGGCCGACGCGCTGGGCGGCCCTGCGCAGGATGGACGCGCACAGTTCGGCGGTGGCCGGGTGGTCCGGGTGCGCCTTGACGATGACCGGGCAGCCGGCCGCGAGCGCGCTCGCGGTGTCGCCGCCGGGCACGGAGAAGGCGAGCGGGAAGTTGCTGGCGGCGTAGACGGCGACGACGCCCAGCGGGATCTTGTAGCGGCGCAGATCCGGCCACGGCGGGGTCTTGGTGGCGTCCGCGTGGTCGATGCGGATGTCGAGGTAGCCGCCGTCGGCGACAGCCTCGGCGAATGCCCGCAACTGGCCGGTGGTGCGCTTGAGTTCACCGGTGAGGCGGGTGGGGCCGAGCGCGGTCTCGGCGTCGGCGGCCTCGATGACGTGCTCGCTCGCCTCGTCGAGGAGGTCGGCGGCGGTGCGGAGCAGGAGCGCGCGTACACTCCGGTCGGCGAGCGCGGGGCGAGCGGCGTGCGCGGAGCGCACGGCCTGGTCGATCTCCTCGACCGTGGACTCCATGGCAACCTGCTCACGCGGGTTTCCGGTACGGGGGTCGACGCTCCAGACTGGTACTGCTGTCACCGCGGGTTTCCTTCCGGGTCTTCCTGTCACCCATCAGGAGCGGGTTGTTGTTCGGTATTCTGAACATCGTTCCTGATGGTGAATGTATGGGGACTCTATTTCCGTGCGTTATGTGCGGTCAAGAAGGGGTGGAAGAGCAATGACAACTGCGGATTCCGGCGGAGCACAAGTCAAGTCCGCGGTACGGACGGTGGAATTGCTCGAATATTTCGCCGGGCGTCCCGGCATGCACTCCCTCGCGGCCGTGCAGGAGGCTGTCGGGTACCCCAAATCCAGCCTCTATATGCTGCTGCGCACCCTCGTTGAGCTGGGATGGGTGGAGACCGACGCCACGGGCACGCGGTACGGCATCGGCGTACGCGCCCTGCTGGTGGGGACCTCGTACATCGACGGCGACGAGGTGGTCGCCGCCGCCCGTCCCACGCTGGACCGGCTCTCCGACGACACCACGGAGACTATCCACCTCGCCCGGCTCGACGGCACGAATGTGGTGTATCTCGCCACCCGCCAGTCGCAGCACTATCTGCGCCCCTTCACGCGCGTCGGCCGCAGGCTGCCCGCCCACTCCACCTCGCTGGGGAAGGCGCTGCTCGCGACCCACAGCGACGAGCAGGTGCGCAAGCTGCTGCCGGAGACGATGGCGTCGCTGACCGAGCACACCATCACCGACCGCGAGAAGCTCATCGAGGAGCTGCACCTCATCCGCGAGCAGGGCTATGCGGTGGACCGCGAGGAGAACACCCTCGGGCTGCGCTGCTTCGGCATCGCGATTCCGTACCGCACTCCGGCGCGGGACGCGATCAGCTGCTCGGTGCCGGTGGCCAGACTCACCCCCGGCCATGAGCAGATGATCAAGGACGCGCTCTTCGACGCACGCGACCGGCTCACGCTCGCCACCCGCAGGCTCTGAGCTCTCCTCCGCCGCCCGGTCTCCCCCGCGCGGCGGAGGGGGATCATCGCGGGGCAGGAGGTGCGGGAGCGCCCGGTCCTGAAGCGTGGGTGTCATGACACAGACACTGCTCACTTCCGCTCCTCCGGTACCCGGCGGGGGCACGGGAGGCGCTCGCGCGGTGCTGCGCGCCGTCGCGATCGCCTCCTGCCTGCCGTATCTCTCGCTCAAGGCCGCATGGATCGCGGGCAGCCACATCGGCGTTCCCGAAGGCAGCATGCTCCTGGAGCACCGCGCCCTGATGCTCGTCGCCAACAGCGTCACCGTCGTGATGGACGCGGCCGTCATTGTGCTGGCCCTGCTGCTCACCCAGCCCTGGGGAGCGCGCGTCAAGGGCTGGCTGCTGGCCTTCCCGGTCTGGGTGGCGACCGGGCTGCTGACCCCGATCATGGTGGGCTTCCCGCTCCAGCTGCTGGCCGCCGCGTTCGGCTCCGCCCCGGCCCGGGGCTCCAGCGGGAAGGAGCAGTTCCTCGACTCCTGGGTCTACGGCGTCGTCTACGGCGGCTTCATCGTCCAGGGTCTCGCCCTGGGCGCCCTGTTCCTGCTGTACGCCAGGGGCCGCTGGAGCAATCTGTGGCGCGGCTCGATCTGGGAGCTGCCCACCGCTGTGACGGGCACCTTCGCGCGCACCACCGCCGTGCTCGGCTCGCTGCTCGCCCTGTTCCCCCTCGTCATGCACGCCCTGTGGGCCTCCGGCTCCACCGCCGGGCTCCCCCTGGACGGGATCGAGGAGCGCACCGCCGACTTCTACCTCCTGGAGGGCGTGCGGATCCTGTTCGTGCTCACCGCCGTCGCCGGCGCGCTGCTGCTCGCCTTCCGCCGCGCCCCCTGGCTGCCGGTGAAGACGCCCCTCGCGCTGAGCTGGGTGGGGTCGAGCGTCCTGGCCGCGTGGGGCGGCTGGCTGGCGCTCGCGTCGCTGATGCCCGCACAGGACGAGACCGAGCACGCGACGGGACTGATGACGCTGACCTACTCTGTGGAGATGATCGTCGGCGTCCTCCTCTGCTGCGGTGCTGCTGCGCTGCTGCGGCGTCGCAGCCAGTGAAGACGTCCCTCCGGGCGCTGTTCGGTTCGCGGACCAGACTGCGCTGGCTCCATCTCATCGTGGGCGGCGCGCTGTTGATGCCGTGCTGGCTCGTGGGCGTCACGGTCGTCGGTCCGTTCGTCGGCGCGCGGGACCCGTTCTCGGGGTCGCCGGCACTCCAGTTCGGGGCGTACGTCTTCGCTCTGCCGATGGCCGCCGTCGTCGCGCTGTTCCCGGTCACCAGGCCTCTGTCGGTCGCCGCGGCCAGGGCGCTGTGCGGGGTGGACGCGGACCGGTTCGCTGACGGGCCCGCGCGCTCGCGGGCCGCGCGGCTGCGGACCTCGGCCTGGTTCACGCTGCACGCCGGGCTCGGCGCGCTGGTCAGCGGAGCCACTCTCGCCGTGCCGCCGTTCGCGGTGACGCTGATGCTGCTGCCGCTCGCGTCCGGGGTACGCGACTGGGCACGGCTCCCCGACTCCCTCGACCGGACCTGGGTCCTGGCCCTGTCGCCACTCGCCGGGATCGCCTGCCTGCTGGCCCTCGCCGCCTGCGCGGCGGCGGCCGGGGCGCTGCTGGCCCGCCAGGCCCCCGTACTGCTCGGCCCGACCCCCGCGGACCGGCTGGCCGCGGCCGAGCGGCGGGCCACCGAACTGGCCGAGCGCAACCGCCTCGCCCGGGAGCTGCACGACTCGGTGGGCCACGCGCTGAGCGCGGTCACCCTCCAGGCGGGCGCGGCCCGCCGGGTCCTGGACAGCGACCGGGACAGCGATGTGGAGTTCGTACGGGAGGCGCTGACGGCGATCGAGGAGACCGCGCGGCGTACGGTGGGCGAACTCGACTCCGTACTGGGCCTGTTGCGCCAGTACGACGGAGGTGGCCCTGTCACCACTGGCCCGACCCTGGACGCCCTGGAGGGCCTGCTGTCCCGCAGCGGTGTGTCCGTGTCGCTGGCCGCGGACGGTGACCTGGCCGAGGTCCCCGCGCCCGTCTCGCGCGAGGCGTACCGCATCGTCCAGGAGGGCCTCAGCAACGCGCTGCGCCACACCGAAGCATCTCCGGTGTCCCTGTGGATCGCCCTGCGCGGCGAGGAGTTGGAGATAACGATGGAGAATCCGCTGCCCGGCAAAGCCCCGGTGGTCCGCCCGGGAGGCGGCCGCGGTATCCGCGGCATCGCCGAGCGGGCCGCGCTGCTCGGCGGACAGGCGCAGGCGGGCCCGCACGGCGCGGTGTGGCGGCTGTCGGCCCGGCTCCCGCTGGCGGGCCGCGCGGGCGGCGGCGGTGCGGGCGCCTTGGGCCTCCGGTGAGCGCCATCCGGGTCCTCCGGGTCGTCATCGCCGACGACGAGCGGATGGTGCGTACGGCGCTGCGCGTCATCCTCGACGCCGAGCCGGACCTGACGGTCGTCGGCGAGGCGGCGACGGGCGCGGAGGCGGTGTCGGTAGTGCGGGCGCTGCGCCCCGACGTGGTCCTGATGGATGTGCGGATGCCGGAGATCGACGGCATCCGGGCCACCGAACAGATCCTGGGCACGTTGGCCGAGCCGCCGCGGATCGTGGTGGTGACGACGTTCGAGAACGACTCGTATGTGTACGAGGCGCTGCGCGCCGGAGCGGCCGGTTTTCTGCTCAAGCGCGCCGCCGCCGAGGAACTGGTCCAGGCGGTCCGGCTGGTGGCCAGCAGCGACTCGCTGCTCTTCCCGTCCGCCGTACGCTCACTGGCCGCCGAGTACGGCCGCGGGCAGCCCGCCGCTGCCCCGCCGTGGGCGGCGCGGCTGACGGAGCGCGAGGCCGATGTGCTGCGGCTGATGGCGACGGGGCTGACGAACGCGGAGATCGCCGGGCGGATGGGCGTGGGCCCCGCGACGACGAAGACGCATGTGGCGGCGGTGCTCGCGAAGACGGGCGCCAGGGACCGTACGCAGGCGGTGATCGCGGCGTACGAGTCGGGTTTCATCTCGCCACGCTGAGCGCGGGCCCGCCCTGGCTGCCCGTATGAGGATTGGCTGAGAAGGCGTTCGAGGGGGGAACGCCCGCTCCCCTCCGTACGTCCCTTGTATGGGATGAACAAGACAATCAGGCACGCCGCCGTCTTCAGTCTGCTGCTGGTGCTCGCCCTGCTGGTGCGGGCGACCTGGGTGCAGGCGTACGAGGGCCAGGCGCTCGCGGACAACAAGCAGAACCGGCGAACGGTGATCGCGCAGTACGCGCAGCCGCTCGGCGACATCATCGTGGGCGGGTCACCCGTCACCGGCTCGAAGAAGACACAGGACAGCGATCTCGCGTACGAGCGCACCTACACCGACGGCCCGCTCTACGCCGCCGTCACCGGCTACAGCTCGCAGGCGTACGGAGCCACCCAGCTGGAGGGCATCTACAGCGGGGTTCTCGACGGCACCGACAGTCGGCTGAAGAACCCCATCGACGCGCTCACCGGCAAGCGGGAGAAGCCCGGCGACGTGGTGACCACCATCGACCCGGCGGTGCAGAAGGCCGGGTACGAGGCGCTCGGCGACAACAAGGGCGCGGCCGTCGCCACGGACCCGAAGACCGGGGAGATCCTGGGGATGGTGTCCACGCCCTCGTACGACCCGACGACGATCAGCGGGATGACGGACGGCGACGCCTGGGGGAAGCTGCTCGCGGACAAGGACCAGCCGCTGCTGAACCGGGCACTGCGGCAGCCGCTGGCGCCCGGCTCGACATTCAAGCTGGTCGTCGCGGCGGCGGCGCTGGAGGACGGTCTCTACGGCTCGGTGGACGAGAAGACCGACAGCCCGAATCCGTACAAACTGCCCGGCTCGACTCGGTTCCTGGACAACGAGGACGCCGCCGCGCCCTGCGAGGACGCCACCATCCGTACGGCGTTGCAGTACTCCTGCAACAACGTCTTCGGGAAGATGGCCGTCGACCTGGGGCAGGACAAGGTCAGGGCGATGGCGGAGAAGTTCGGCTTCAACGACCAGAGCCAGGACGTGCCGGTGCGGGCGCTGGCGAGCACGTACCCGACGGGCATGGACAAGGCGGAGACGGCGCTGTCGGGGATCGGCCAGTTCGACGTGACGGCGACGCCGCTCCAGATGGCCATGGTGTCGGCGGCGATCGCCAACGACGGTGTGATGGAGTCGCCGCACATGGTCTCCGAGGTGGTGGACTCAGGCAGCAACACCCTGCAGTCCTTCGCGGACGACGAGGGTAAGCGGATCGTCTCCGCCTCGACGGCCGAGGAGCTGCGGAGCGCGATGGTGACGGTCGTGGAGGACGGCACCGGCTCCAACGCGAAGATCGCCGGGGCGGAGGTGGGCGGCAAGACGGGCACGGCCCAGCGCGGCGAGAACAACAGCCTGACGCCGTACGCCTGGTTCACGTCGTACGCGAAGGACGCGTCCACCGGCAAGGAGGTGGCGGTCGCGGTGCTGATCGAGGACTCGGGGGCGGCGCGCTCGGAGGTCAGCGGAAACGGTCTGGCCGCCCCGATCGCCCAGAAGATGATGGAGGCGGCCCTCAAGTGACGGACTGAGTGACGGACCGAGTGACGGCCTAGTTGACGCCAAGCAGCTGCTCAAGCGGGTCGATGGCGAAGTAGACCGCGAAGAGCGCGGCCGTGCCCCACAGCAGCCAGTGCACCTCCCGCGCCTTGCCGAGCACCGTCTTGATGACGACGTAGGCGAGGAAACCGGCCCCGATGCCGTTGGTGATGGAGTACGTGAACGGCATCACCGCGATCGTCAGGAAGGCCGGGATGGCTATCTCGTACCGCTCCCAGTCGATGTGCCGCACCTGCGCCATCAGCAGGAAGCCGACGGCGACGAGTGCGGGCGCGGCGGCCTGCGCCGGGACGACCGTGGCGAGCGGGGTCAGGAAGAGCGCGAGCCCGAACAGCGCGCCGGTGACCACGGAGGCGAGCCCGGTCCGCGCGCCCTCGCCGACGCCGGCGGCCGATTCGATGTACGAGGTGTTGGAGGACGCGGAGGCCGCGCCACCCGCGACGGCCGCCGCGCCGTCGATCAGGAGCACCCGGCCGAGGTTGGGGACCTTGCCCTTCTCGTCGAGGAGCCCGGCCTCGTTGGAGACGCCGACGACCGTGCCCATGGTGTCGAAGAAGTCGCTCAGGATGAGGGTGAAGACCAGCAGGACGAGGGTGATGATCCCGATCTCGTCGAACGCGCCGAAGAGGCTGAAGTCGCCGACGAGCCCGAAGTCGGGGGCGGCCACGATGTCGTCGGGCACGGACGGGACGGTCAGGCCCCAGGCGAGCGGCTTGATGTCGGCGATCTCGTTGATGACGATCGCGAGGAGGGTCATCGCCACGATGGAGATGAGGATCGCGCCCTTCACCTTGCGGGCCATCAGCGCGACGGTGAGCAGTACGCCGAGGCAGAAGACCAGCACGGGCCACCCGGAGAGCTGACCGCTCGCGCCGAGCTGGACGGGTACGGAGCCGGTGTCGCCGGGGATGCGGGTGGCGAAGCCCGCGTCGATGAACCCGATGAACGCGATGAAGAGCCCGATCCCGACGCTGATGGCCTGCTTGAGCGCGGCCGGGATGGCATGCATGACGGCCTCGCGCAGCCCGGTGACGACCAGGACGCAGATGAGGATGCCTTCGATGACGACGAGCCCCATCGCGTCGGCCCAGCTCATCAGCGGCGCGATCTGGAAGGCGACGACGGCGTTGAGCCCGAGCCCGGCGGCGATGGCGAGCGGCAGATTGCCGCCGAGCCCCATGATGACGGTCATGACGGCGGCCACCAGGGCGGTGGCGGTGACGAGTTGGGGCCCGGAGAGGTGGGCGCCGAATTTGTCCTCGGCGCTGCCCAGGATGATCGGGTTGAGCACAAGAATGTAGGCCATCGTAAAGAACGTGGCGAAGCCACCGCGTACTTCGCGCGCGTAGGTCGAACCTCGCGCGCTGATGTGGAAGTAGCGGTCGACCTGTGCAGACATGGCTCTCCTCGTAGGGGCAATCCGGCTGGCGGGTAGCTGGATTGTTCCCGTGGGGAGAGCGTTTCAGGTTATCCGCGTGTTACGGGTTGTCCGCTGTCGGGCGCGCTCGGGCCCTTGTCGGGGCTCCGCCCCGAACCCCGCGCCTCAAACGCCGGCGAGGCTGGGTTTCCAGCCCGTCCGGCGATTGAGGACTGGGGGTACCTCCCACGCCGCTAGGCGTAGGGGGAGGGTCTGGGGCGGAGCCCCAGTTCGGGATGGGGGTCCCTCCCAGGCGAAGCTCTGGGGGAGGGCGGGCAGGGGAAAGCCCGCCGCAGGCGCACCCGCAACGCACCGCACCCCGCAACCCCCTCACCCCAGCCCCGCCACCGCCTCCCGCACAACCCCCAGGTCCCCGTCCGACGCCAACCCCGCATGGTAAAGCCGCAGCTCATTCGCCCCCGCCTCACCCGCCCGCGCCGCATCCTTCGCCAGCGTCCCCGGACTGCCCCCCATCCCGCTCACGACCGTGAAGTTCGCAGCGAGCACCGGCACCGCACCCTCCACCTCCACCTCCGCTTCCGCGAACGCCGCGAGCAACCCCACCCCGCCCGCGCAAGGCACCACAACGCCGTCCGCGACGGACAGAATGTGCGCCGGGTCCACCGCCGCGTTCGCCCCGCAGCGGTACGCGACCGGGTCCGCGTGCAGCAGCACCTGGAAGCCCTCCGGCGCGGCCCCCCGTACCGCCGCGACCGCGGCCTCCTGGAGCGTACGGGCGACCCCCGTCCGGAACTCCAGCGTCGCCGCGGCGAGTTCGGCGCCCAGCAGATCACCGATCCCGGTGTCGGACGCCACCGCCCCCCGCCACACCGGCTCCAGCCCGCTCCGCACCGCCGCCGCGATCCGTTCCGGTTCGACGCCCGCTCCTCCGTACCCCTCACGGCACGCCGCACAGAAGCACAGCGACATCAGATACTGCGCCGCCTGCCCGAGCCCCACCCCGGCCGTCTTGTCGTGCGCGTGCAGATGGCCGAGGCCGTACCAGCCGCACGACTCCAGCTCGGTGCCGCGCGCCCCCGGCCGCGCGCCCGCCTCCGCCGCGAGGTCCACCAGCAGTTCGCGGACCGCGGGCTGCGCGATGCACGGGGCCCAGGGGTAGCGGTCGCCGTACACGTTGACCACGGAGGTCTCCGGATGCTCCGCGCCGAGGCGGGAGTTGTGCGCCAGCACCACCCAGCTGTGGACCTCGAGCCCGGCGTCGGCGAGCGCGGCGGCGGCCTCCCCGTACGCGTCCCCCGGAGCCCAGTCCCCGGCGGTGTACGGGCGCAGCTCCCGGCCCGCCCACCGCTCGGCGTCCGGCGGATAGAGCACGGCGGCGTGCTCCGCCGTGACGATCCGGTGCCGGGGATGGCGCGGGGTCAGCGCGCGCGTCGAGTGGTACGCGGAGGCGAGGGTGACCTGCTGCACGCCGAGCTCCGCGATACGGTCCGCGGCGTCCGGGTCGCCGACGACGTCCCAGGGGTACAGAAAGGCCGAGGTTTTCACGCGCTCTCCTCCAGCAGCGCCCGCCCGCGCTCGATGAGCGCCGCGAGCGCCTCGATGTGGGCGGGTTGGGGTTCGCTGAGCGGCGGCCGCACTTCACCGACGTCCAGCCCTTCGAGCCGTACGCCCGCCTTGACGAGGGATACAGCGTATCCGCGGCCGAGATTGCGCAGTTCGACCAGCGGTACGAAGAAGCCGTCCAGCAACCGGCCCACCGTCTTGTCGTCGCCGGTGGCCAGCGCGCGGTGGAAGGCGAGGGCGATGTCGGGGGCGAAGGCGAACACGGCGGAGGAGTAGAGCGAGACGCCGATGCCGCGGTAGGCGAGGCCGGTGAGTTCGGCGGTGGGCAGCCCGTTGAAGTAGAGGAAATCCTGGTCAGGCAGTTCGCGGCGGACGGCGGAGACGATGCGCTGCATCAGATCGAGGTCGCCGCAGCCGTCCTTGAGGCCGATGATGCCCTCGACCTGGGCGAGCGCGACGACGGTCTCGGGCGTGAAGACAGCGTTGTCGCGCTGGTAGACGATGACATCGAGGGAGGTCGCGGCGGCGAGCGCAGCGTAGTGGCGCACCAGCCCCGCCTGGTCGGCGACGACGAGGTACGGCGGCATGGCGAGCAGCCCGTCGGCGCCCGCGTCCTCCGCGAGCTTCGCGTACTGGGTGGCGAGTGCGGTGCCGTAGCCCGCGCCCGCGACGACCGGCACCTCGCCCGCCGTCTCCTGGACGGCCGCGGCGACACAGTCGCGGAACTCCTCGGGCGTCAGGGCGTGGAACTCGCCTGTGCCACAGCAGGCGAAGACCGCCGCCGCGCCGGCGTCGACGCCGCTTCTCACATGGGCGCGGAAGGCATCGAGGTCGAGGCCGCCGTCCGGCCCGTACGCGGTGACGGGGAAGAACAGCGGTGCCTGGACCCGGGTGAGCCGGGCGGCGAGCGGGGCTGAGGTCACGGGCACTCCCTGGGCCGGGCACCGAGCCAGAAGCTCCGTGCACAATTATGATCGTTGTCTATATTTCTGAACGCCGTCACGCTAGGGCAGCCGCGCCGCGCCGGTCAAGACGAAAACCGCAAATCAGCGGCGGAATCGGTCCATCCGCGCAACACTTGACGGCGTCCGGGGCGACTCCTTAGCGTGTCCACACATGTGAATGCGGTTTAGGAACCTGAGCGTTGCTCTACGGACCTGAGCATTTCTGAGCCTCAGCATCAGCACCGGCATCAGCGCCGGCATCAGCATCTCAAGGAGATCCGTCCATGCCCGCTCCCCGCATTGTCCTGCTCACCGGCGCCGCCGGCGGCCTCGGCACACTGATGCGGGGGCTGCTGCCCGCGTACGGCTACGAACTCCGGCTCCTCGACATCACCCCGATAGAGGGAGCGCCGGACGCGATCATCGCCGACCTCGCCGACAAGAAGGCGCTGCGCGAAGCGGTACGGGGCGTCGACGCGATCATTCACCTTGCGGGCATTTCGCTGGAAGCCTCCTTCGAGAAGATCCTGCGCGCGAACATCGAGGGAACGTACAACCTCTACGAGGCGGCCCGCGAGGAGGGCGTCGAACGCATCGTCTTCGCCTCCAGTAATCACGCGGTCGGCTTCACCCCCCGCCCCGCCGGAGAGCCGCCGTTCGGCCCGGACCAGCTGATCCCCATCAACACCCCGCACCGCCCCGACACCTTCTACGGCCTGTCCAAGTGCTTCGGCGAGGACCTGGCCCAGCTCTACTGGGACCTGCACGGGCTGGAGACAGTCTCCGTCCGCATCGGCTCCTGCTTCGCGGAGCCGAGGTCCGTACGGATGCTGTCGGTGTGGATGAGCCCCGGCGACGGCGCGCGCCTCCTCCACGCCGCGCTCACCGCCGAGGACGTCGGCCACACCGTCGTCTACGGCTCCTCGGCCAATACGCGCCTGTGGTGGGACCTGTCGACGGCGCGCTCGCTGGGCTACGAGCCCGAGGACGACTCGGAGCCGTACGCCGCGAAGCTCATCGCGGAACAGGGCGAACTCGACCCGGACAACCCGGAGCACACGCATCTGGGCGGGCACTTCACCATCAACCCGCCCCAGTGGCCCTACTGACGGCCGGCTGACGACCGGCGATGGCCAGGCCCTTCGGATTCAGTTACGCGGTCCACAGCGACGGCAGCGTCGTGATCACCCACCGTGGCCGTACGGCCGCGACCCTGCGCGGCTCCCGGGCCGAGAAGTTCCTGGCGGAGGTGGAGTCGGGGGACGCGCAGGTGGTAATGGCGCGCTGGACCGGCGCATACAAATTCGGCAATGAGCGCACTGCCAGGAACCATCCCCGCAACCGCTAGAAACCGAGCAGAGCCGAGAAGAGTAAGGGAACGGCAAAGCGACTTCGCTCGTTACCCCTGGCATGACAGCTATGACCCCCGGCTCGAACATCCCTCTCTCCGTCGCGCGCGTGGCGGTGGACGTCGCCGCCCCGGTGCGGCTCGACGTATCGGGCCTGCTGCTCACGGCCGACGGCAAGGTGCGCTCCGACGACGATTTCATTTTCTACAACCAGCCGACGGGCCCCGGTGTCAGCTACCGCTCCGGCGGCGGCACCGCGCCCGACGCGATCGTGGTGGACACCTCGGCCGTCCCGCCGGGCATCGAGAAGATCGTGGTGACGGCGAGCCCGGACGCGGCGGGCCAGACGTTCCAGGGCGTCGAGCCCACGGCCACCATCCGCAGCGCGGACGACGGCAGCGCGCTCGCCACGTTCACTCCGCCGCGGCTCGGCGCGGAGACCGCGCTGGTCGTGGTGGAGATCTATCTGCGTAACGGCGTCTGGAAGGCCCGCGCGGTCGGCCAGGGCTACACGAACGGGCTGGCGGGCATCGCCACGGACTTCGGCGTCTCGGTCGACGAGGAGCCCACGGCCACACCCACTCCTGCTGCTCCGGCCGCCCCTGCCGCTCCGATGGCCCCGCCCGCTCCGGCGGCCCGCCCCGCGGTGCAGGCTCCGCCCGTCCCGCCGTCGCCCCCGTCGGCGCCCGCCGCCCCCGCCGCGCCCGGGAAGATCAACCTGGACAAGGGGCGGGTCAGCCTCCAGAAGAACCAGACCGTCTCCCTGGTGAAGGGCGGCCGCCCGCTGCTCTCCCAGGTCAAGATGGGTCTGGGCTGGGAGCCCGCGTTCCGCGGCAAGGACATCGACCTGGACGCGTCCGTGATCGCGTACGGCCCGAACCGCAATCACCTGGACAGCTGCTACTTCGGCAAGCTCTCGATCCTGAACGGAGCGATCAAGCACTCCGGCGACAATCTGACGGGCGAGGGCGCGGGTGACGACGAGGTGATCGTCGTGGATCTGGGGCGGCTCCCGGCGGAGGCGACGGGGCTGGTCTTCACCGTCAATTCGTTCTCGGGACAGAAGTTCACCGAGGTCGCCAAGGCGTACTGCCGCCTGCTGGACGCGGCGACGGGCGAGGAGCTGGTCCGCTTCGACCTGACGGGTACGGAGCCGCAGACCGGCGTGATGATGGCGAAGCTGATCAAGCAGTTCACGGGCGAATGGGATATGACGGCCATGGGCGACTTTGTGAAGTCCCGCACGGTACGCGGCATGGTGAAACCGGCCGCCCAGGCACTGTGACCTGACTGCTGGGGACGCTGGATAAAGGCTGGAACGAGGCTGGGACCCGGCGCCTCCGGGTCCGCCATCCTTACCGTGATGGCGGGCCCGGGGGCCGCGTCCTCAGAGTTTGGCCAACTTGGTATAAGGGCTCAGGATTCTTCCCTGACGCCCGGAGAAGTCGACGAGCACAGCGGCATTGTCGCCCTCTACTGCGAGGACTCTTCCGAGTCCGAACTGGTCATGCGAAACCCGGTCGCCCACTTCATAACGCTCAATCGGTGGGGCAGCCGCGGCCGGTTTGTTGAAGGGACTGGAGGGCAGGTAGCGCCGGGATCCGGCTGACTTTGTCATTACCTTGAGTATGCGCCCTCGGGCCCTCGACACGCCACGTCGGGACGGCGCGCGCTATGCGCCGAGCGCGGGCTGTCGCGGTACATGACATAGAGCACGGTGACTCCGGTGTCGGTCTCACCCCATATGACCAGGCCGATCGCCCCGCCTGCCGACTCCGGCCGCAGACCGGAAGGAGTCACGGTCACTTCGATCCCGCCCCGCGATCCACGTCACGTCCCGTGTCGCGGCACCGGCGATTCGCTCCATCCCGGCGTGCGGCTGCTCGTGCGGTTCGGTGTCCTGAATCCCGTACGAGCCTGACGTCTACGGCGCGGGCCCGTGTCGGGGGCGCTGCCCCCGAACCCGCCCCCTACGCCCTGGCGGGCGTGGGGGAACCCCCAGCGCCTCAATCGCCGGCGGGGCTCTTTAGAGCCCGTCCGGCGATTGAGGACCGGGGGGTCTGGGGGCGGAGCCCCCAGTTACGGGAAAGGGCGGGGTGGGGAAAGGCCCGCCGCAGGCGCCGCACCCCGCACCGCCGCAGCTTGGCCTCGGGCGAGGAACGGAACCCTAGGCTCCCCCGCCCCGCCCCGCCCCGCCCCGCGAAGCGGACTCAGCCCGCATCCCGCGGGGCCCCCGGCGCACCGCCCCGGCTACAGCAAGCCCCAGGGAGCGGCACAGTCACCCACCAGCCCGTGACCGCGCCTTGAACGCCGCCTTGCGCGCGTCCTTCGACGCCCCCTTCTCCCGGTGCAGCCTCCCCATCGCCTCCAGCACCTCCGCCGTCGCCGGATGCTCCACCCGCCACGCCGCGTCGAAGAAGCCGCTGTGCCTGCCGACCAAGCCCTCCACCAGGTCCTGGAGCTCCTCCAGCTCCCCCTCCGCGTCCAGCTGCGCGGCAATCGTGTCTATGGCCAGCCAGAAGATCATCGACTCCGGCGGCACCGGCACCTCCGACGCGCCCCGCTCCGCCAGCCACACCCTCGCCAGGCCGCCCAGTTCCGCGTCGTCCAGGACCTCCCGGACCGCCGGTTCCGCCTGCGGGCCCACCAGGGCCAGCGCCTGCTGGCAGTGCAGGCGGCGCAGCGGTGCGCCCTTGTCCGTGCCGCGGGCAGCCGCGAGGAGTTCGCGCGCCGCGCCGACCGGGTCGCGCCGGGCGAGCCACTGCTCCGTCTCGGCACGCGCGGCCAGCTCGGGGAAGTACGCGACCCCGTCCAGGAGCACGTCCGCCCCCTTGTCCGCCAGGTCCCCGACCGCCGGCGCGTGGATGCCCGCCTGAAGCATCCGCGCCCTGATCCCGTACCGCCCGAGGGGGGTGAGCTTGACCAGCCCGTACCGGGAGACGTCCTCCTCATCGACCGGAGCCGCGGGCTCCGCGCCGGAGAGCTCGCTCTCCTCCGCCATCAGCGCCTCGTCCACCGGCTGGTATTCGACCAGACCGATCGGCTCCAGCAGCCGGAACTGTTCGTCCAGCCGCATCATCGCCTCCGACACCTGCTCCAGTATGTCGTCGGTGGGCTCGCCCATGTCGTCGGGGACGATCATCGACGCGGCGAGCGCGGGCAGCGGCACGGGTTCCTCGGACGCGCCGTCCTCGACCGCGGTCAGCAGATACAGGTTCCCGAGGACCCCGTCGAGGAACTCCGCCTCCTCGTCCGGGTCCCAGTCCAGCGCGTCGAAATCGATCTCGCCGTCCTCGCCGATCGCGTCCGCCAGCTCGGCCAGATCGTCCAGCACAGGAGCGGTCGCATCCGCGTGCACAGCCTCCAGCGAGTCCAGCCAGATCGCCAGGATGTCCTGGGGCCCGCCCGAGGCGATCAGCGCGAGGCTCTCGCCCGCGGTGACCGTGCCGCTGTCCTCCATACCCGCGTCCTGCGGCTCCTGGACATCCACCAGCCCGGCGTCAACAGCCGTACGCCACGCCTCGCTCGCGTATGCGGAACCCTCACCGTCCTCGTCGCCGAGTCCCAGCACCTCGGCAGCCGCGGACAGTTGCTCTTCCACCAACTCCCCGCCGGCCCCGACCCTCGTCTCCGGCCCCGCCCAGCGAGCGAGCTTGACAGCCCTCGTCAGCAGCGGTGTTGCGAGTGCCTGCCGCGCCAGTTCCGCGTCCGAGAGAAGCCGCACCGGCGGCAGGGTAGGGCGGTCTTCGGGCATCTGGTGGTTCTCCTCGGGCGTGCGGACGTACGGGGTACGGCTGCCCCGTGGGCAGCCCCCAGCGTAGACGCATTTCACCGGGTTTCGCCGCGCCCCGGGAGTACGCCCAGCACAAACGCGGGCACCGCCCGGGCCACCCCGGACCACCCCCGGCCGCCCCGCAGACCACCCCCGCGGGCCCTCGCCCACGACACCGCGCCCCGCGGCAGCCGGTTCATCCGCCCGTCGGTCCGCGTACACCCGCCGACCCTTGACAACTGCCCCGCCCAAAGAAGAGATTGACGCGCGTAGAACTCTTTCGGCCACTCTTCGCACAGCCCGCTCCCCCACCCTCACTCCGGAGTTCCGTGATGCCTTCCTCCGCCGTACCGAGATCCGCCGCCTTCTCGGCCGTCGTCGCCGCCGCGCTCGCCGCGGGCCTGCTCGCCGGTTCCGCCGCCTCCGCCGCCTCGACCGCCGAGGTACGGATCCACGACATCCAGGGCTCCACCCGCATATCCCCGCTGATGGGGCAGCAGGTCACCGACGTCTCCGGCATCGTCACCGGCGTACGGACCTACGGCTCCAGGGGCTTCTGGTTCCAGGACCCGCAGGCGGACGGCGACGCGGCCACCAGCGAGGGCGTCTTCGTCTTCACCAGCTCCGTGCCGACCGTCGCCGTGGGCGACGCGGTCAAGGTCTCGGGCCTCGTCGGCGAGTACATCCCCGGCGGCACCTCCTCCGGCAACCAGTCGATCACGCAGATCTCCAAGCCCACGATCACCGTAGTCTCCTCGGGCAACGCGCTGCCCGCGCCCGTCACGATCTCCGCGAAGTCCGTGCCGTACGCATACGCCCCCGAAGGCGACCCCGCGGCGGCCAACAGCATCAACGCGCTGCCGCTGAAGCCCCGCTGGTACGCCCTTGACCTGTACGAATCGCTGGAGGGCAGCAACGTACGCATCGGCTCCTCCCGCATTGTCGGCGCCACCGACCCGTACTCGGAGCTGTGGGTGACGGTCAAGCCGCACGAGAACGACAACCGCCGCGGCGGCACCGTCTACGGCTCGTACACCTCCCAGAACACCGGCCGGCTGCAGATCCAGCAGCTCGCCCCGATCGCCCAGCAGCCCTTCCCGAAGGCGAACGTCGGCGACTACCTGGCCGGGACGACCGAAGGCCCGCTGGACTTCAACCAGTTCGGCGGCTACACGCTCGTCGCCCGCACGCTGGGCACGGTCACCGACCGGGGCCGGGCGCTGGAGCCGGAGAAGACCCGCGCGCAGCGGCGCGACGAGCTCGCGGTCGCGACGTACAACGTCGAGAACCTCGACCCGTCCGACCCGCAGGCGAAGTTCGACGCGCTGGCGGGCGCGGTGGTGAACAACCTCGCCTCGCCCGACATCATCGCGCTGGAGGAGATCCAGGACGACACCGGTGCGAAGAACACCGGCACCGTGGCCGCCGGCGAGACGCTGAAGAAGTTCACGGCCGCGATCACGGCGGCGGGCGGCCCGGCGTACGAGTGGCGCACCGTCGACCCGGAGAACAACAAGGACGGCGGCGAGCCCGGCGGCAACATCCGTCAGGTCTTCCTCTTCAACCCGGAGCGGGTCTCGTTCACGGACCGCCCGGGGGGCGACGCGACGACCGCGACGGCGGTCGTACGGGAGCGGGGCGAGGCCGCGCTGACCCTGTCCCCCGGCCGGATCGACCCGGCGAACGCCGCCTGGGAGAACAGCCGCAAGCCGCTGGCCGGGGAGTTCACCTTCCGCGGCCGTACGGTCTTCCTGATCGCCAACCACTTCGGCTCGAAGGGCGGCGACGAGAACCTGACCGCGCACCACCAGCCGCCGAATCGTTCCTCCGAGGTCAAGCGGCTCCAGCAGGCGCAGTCGGTGAACGCCTTCGTCAAGGACATCCTCAAGGCCGACCGCCGCGCCGATGTCGTGGTCCTCGGGGACATCAACGACTTCGAGTTCTCGGAGACGACGATGGCGCTGACAGATAGCGGCGCTCTCTATCCGGCGATCAAGACGCTTCCCCGTTCGGAGCGTTACTCGTACGTCTTCCAGGGCAACAGCCAGGTGCTCGACCAGATCCTGACGAGCCCGGCGATCGGTCCGTTCGCGTACGACAGCGTGCACATCAACGCGGAGTTCGCGGACCAGAACAGCGACCACGACCCGCAGGTGCTGCGCTTCCGCCCGTAGCGGCTCGCGCTACACGCCCGCGCTGAGGCTCAGCGCGGGCGTGTACCGGTTGACGCCGCCGCCGGTCACGCCGGGGAAGTTCATCACCTTCGCCCACTGCGGAGTCGGTGACCCGATGCCGTCGCCGGGCGCGGCAAGCGCGTCGCGATGGGCCTGGGCGCTCTCCCACTCCGCGTAGTTGAGCACCCTGGTCTCGTCCACGCTGACGTGGAAATGCCCGGAAATCCCGCCCGGGTGCGGGTGCGGCTCGGTCTCCAGCGCCTCGAAGACGCCGTCGACCCAGGCCTGCTGGCGCGCGGCGTCCGGCCCCTCGAACTCCACGTCGACGATGACGACGCACCCCGGTACCCGCCGGTCGTCCGCCTGGTGCGTGCCGCTGCGGTAGAGCTCGTACGAGCGCAGGTCGAGCCGCTCGATGCCGGGCACCGCCGCGTCGATCTCCGCGTTGCGATCGTCCCGGAAGGTGCGGAAGAAGTCCTGGTAGGCGTCTTCGTCCCGCCACTGCGAGTAGTGGAGAAGGGTGCGGCCGTCCTCGCCGACGTGGACCGTGTACGAGAGCAGTCCGGCATCGGGCCACTCCCGGCTCTGCCAGGTCCGGGAAATGGCCTCGACGGCGGCCCGCTGCCGCTCGGGCGTGGCGACGTCCCAGGTGGAGACCTTGACGACGCCGACGCCGGTACGGGTGAGATCGGGCCGGGCGTCAGGCTGGACGTTCACGGTCAGGGTCATGGCGATGCCTCCTCGCGGGGCGGCGCGCCGGTGCGGTGCGCCGCTGGAGACCATCGTGAAACGTGAAGTGCGGTTGAGGTCAACCGTCGATCGGGACAGCTCTCAGCCGCCCGCGCCCACGTCGTTGTTCGGCGCGCCGTCGCCCTCCGGAGGGAGATCGCCGCGCTCGACGGGCGAGGCGGGGGCCTGCTGCTCCGGCAGGAGCTCGTCCAGCTCCTGGTCGTCGGCGGGGCGCGCGGCCTTGGCGGCGGCGCGCAGGGTGTCGCGGTCCACCGCCGCTTGGTCGGCTCCGATCCGTACGACATGGCCGTCCTCGGCGCGCGCGTACGTGTGCGCGCCGTCGGATGCGCTGTACCAGAGCGTGCCGTCGCGCTCGCACTTGGCGCAGTTGGCCTCGGTCAGCGTGCCGCGGTCGACCTCCAGCCGTAGCTGGCCGCCGGTTTTGGAGACGTACACGCTGGAGAAGCCGTCACCGCCCAGGACTCCGACGGACTGGGTGGCCAGGTCGTAGCCGTCGGCCTCGGTGACGTAGATGTGCTCCAGCGCGGACTGCATATAGCGGGCCCGCGCCTCCAGTTCGGACCGGTCGGGCGACGATCCGGCGGATTCGGTGCCGCAGCCGGCCAGGGCGGTCAGGGCGAGGGGCAGCAGCAGGACAAGCGGGAGGCGGCGGCGCACGGCTCGGATCATGGGCACATCGTGCCTCAACGGGCCTGTCTATGCCTCTCCTTAGGGCAGCGCCGGCTCCCCAGGCCACCTCACCTGAGCGGGAGGTGGATACCAGGGCAAGACCGAGTCCATCTGCGAGATCATCGCCACATTCGAAGACCGCTGGCGCGAGTTGCTGGGATACCTCAACTCCGACGCCCTTGCCGGAACCCGCGACTTGCACGCCCCAGTCGCCTACGTCCAGACGCCGGTGACCGCAAAGCCGAAGAGCTTGTGCAAGGCGGCTCGTCGCCGACTCCCTGCGCGACCACGGCGCCAAGGTCCTCATTCTTGACGACATCACCCGGTTGCGCATGCACCGGGCCGACGATCAGGACACGCTCCTTGTGACGGCCTTGGCCCAGCGACCGGCATGGTCGGCGAGCGCCAGGGATTCCACCCATCCGTCTGTGCTGGTATGCAGGGGTTGTGGACTGCTGCCGAAGTAATGAGCGGTAGTGACTTCTGGTGAGCGTGAGTGAGTGCTGGGTCGGGTTTGAGTCTGGCCGTACGGGCCGGTCTTCTTCTGTGTGCGGTGTGCTCCGGGCCCCGTCACGGGAGGGGAACGCGGGTTCCTGGGTCGAATGGGTGACCTTTGCGGGTGGTGCTCGTTGACTGCGGTGACGGGGTTCTTTGGCCGGACGGGGGTGAACGGGTGGGCGTGCTGCGCGAGTTGGCGGCATCGTTCGTTGTCCCCGGCCCTGGTGGGGTGTCGGTCCGGGACCGGCTGCGGGTGTCGCAGGTGGATGCGGCGGTGCTGGTGGAGGTCGGCGTCTTCCTCGGCTCGCTGGCCTGTGGTGATCTCGCGGAACGCTCCCGGCAGGGACTGGCGCATGATGCCACCGGGTGGGCGGTGCGTAAGCGGGAGCTGACGGGCAAGTCCTCGGCGCGCTGGGCGGGCAGTATCACCAAGGCCACCCATGATCAGTGGGCGCTGGCGAGGCGCGGGCAGGGCGCCCACAGGGTGTGGCTGCGGGGGCAGATCGCGTCGATCGAGGCCAGGCTGGTCCGGCCGCTGGGGGCCAGGGCCAATAAGCGCGAAGGGCTCGTGCGCGGGTACGGCAGCCGGGCGGAGTGGCATGCCAAGTCCCGTCGCCTGCACGCTTTGAAGGACCGGTTGGCGGTGGTGGAGGCGGACTGGGCGGCGGGCCGGGTGCGGGTGGTGTGCGGCGGTAAACGCCTTGCTCATGCTCGTCACCACCTTCAGGCGGCCGGGCTGAGCGAGCAGGAGTGGCGCAAGCAGTGGGTAGCAGAGCGGATGTTCCTGGCGGCCGATGGGGAGTCCGGCAAACGGTTCGGCAACGAGACCATTCGTGTCACCGATACCGGACAGGTTTCGATCAAGCTTCCGGCCCCGCTGGCCCATCTGGCCAACGCCCCGCACGGCCGGTACGTGCTGGACGCGACCGTGGCCTTCCGGCACCGGGGTGCGGAGTGGGCCGACCGGATCGCAGCCGGCCGGGCGGTGGCCTACCGCATCCACCACGACGTGCAGCGGGAGCGCTGGTATGTCACCGCGTCCTGGCAGCGCGCCGCTGCCCCCGTCCTCCCGCTTCAGGCGGCGCTGGTGCGGGGTGTGGTGGGGGTGGACATGAACGACGACCACCTGGCCGCCTGGCCGCCTGGCGCCTGGACGTGCACGGCAACCCGGTCGGAGAGCCGCAGCGCTTCTTCTACGACCTGACCGGCAGCACGCAGCACCGCGACGCACAGATCCGCCACGCGCTCAGCAGGCTGCTGCACCACACCCAACGTTGCGGGGCCGCGGCGATCGCCATCGAGGACCTCGACTTCACCGACGGCACCAGCCGGGAGAAGCACGGCCGCAACAAACGCTTCCGCCGCCTGCTCTCCCGCTTCCCCACCGCGAAACTCAGGGCCCGGCTGGTCTCCATGGCCGCCGAACAGGACATCGCCATCGTCGCGGTCGACCCTGCCTACACCAGCCGCTGGGGTGCGCAGCACTGGCAGAAACCGCTGACCACCCCACGACGTGAGATGTCCCGGCACGATGCGGCGAGCATCGCGGTCGGGCGACGCGCCCTCGGACACCCGATCCGGCGACGGACGACACCGCCCCACCCCGACCGGAGCGATCGTGGTGGGCATCGGACCGTTCAGGCCCGACCGGAGGCCCCAGGGCGTGAGGAAACCCGCCCCCACCTGCCCGGACCGCGCACCAGATGCGCCCCGCCGGCCGTGGAGCGAAAGCGGGGGACCAGCCTGCCCAACACCGTTCGGGGCAGCGCCACCGAGCAGCAGTCCTGGCACCAGGGCCGTCGGGGCAGATCATGAATCCGTAGGCCATGGACACCCGGCAGCTCCCCGCCGGGAACGACCAGCCTTCTGCGGCCGAGCCCTCGGGACAGTCGGCGTCCAGGATGCGCGGGCCGCCCTCGTAGAACGGGGCCGGCGGCAGGGCAAGGCCGCCCCAGCGGTCCTGGAAGGCGGCGGCCCGGTCGATCTCCGCAGCGGGGATCCCGCGCTCGTCGGCGATTCGCCTTCGCTAGGTGGCCCCTCGCCGAAACTGCAGGGCAACGGCCCTTCAGCCGACCCGGGGACAAGGCGGTGCTGCCCTACGACTGCCGGTTCGTCGGCGAAGCCTTCACCGACACAGATCGAGATCGGTGATGCGGCTCATCCGGCGTGACGGGAGTTCCACGCGAAGGTGATGCGGGCCATCGAGGGATCCCGTCTCGGTAGGTGGTGCATTTGAAGCGCCGGACCAGAAGCTCGATCACGACCGGCGTGATGCCGAGGGGAGCGTCAGCCATCCGCCGCAGATACCGGCCGTGCACCCGCCACGACGGCAATGTGCACCGCGGACATCTCACCGGGAGCGTCCGGCACGACGTACGAAACGTGACCACCCTGGACGTCCGCTCGACGGACTCCACGACCACACCGGATAAACGCGGTAGCAGCCGCCCCAAATCCCCTGAACTGCATACTTGGTCGATGCCCAGCTCAGACCAGTGTCATCACAAGATCTCCGACGGACCCGAATTACGCGATCGTCCACACAGGCGTCCCGTCCGCGCCGGTAGCCGTACTCCAGGCCCGCTCGATTACCTGTCGAGTTCGAGGGCCTGCGTGTCGGGCCAGGTGCTGGCCCCGGTGCTCTTGCCTGCTCCGGCCACGCCGATCAGGACGATCAGCGAGGGGAGCCCCGGGAGGTGATGTCACACCCATCATGACAGGTCAGAGCGTGTTTTCGTAGGACGAACGGCACAGGTGACCAGCCTTGTTCGGCCCTATCCGGGGCACCCAGAATCTCCGTCATGAAACACTCGGGGAAAGTCGATCAGGACGACATCGTGCGGGCGCGGAATGTGCTGCTCGCATCGGGACGCCGCACCCCGCGCGAAGAAGTCGACGCCTACCGGGTTCTCGCCCAGGTCAGCCCCGCCGCGTACCTGCCGCTCCTCGCCAATGCGCTGCAGCGTCTGAGTTACGACACCAGCCGCGGCAGGCCGCA
The DNA here is from genome assembly GCF_044548015.1 of Streptomyces sp. NPDC052236. Lineage (NCBI taxonomy): Bacteria > Bacillati > Actinomycetota > Actinomycetes > Kitasatosporales > Streptomycetaceae > Streptomyces > Streptomyces sp. NPDC052236. Next base: position 117,598 of record NZ_JBIUBL010000007.1, read on the forward strand.
TCCGGACAGCCTCGCGCTGTGCGAGGAGGCGGTGGCCGTGGCGCGGGCCGTCGACACGGCCGAAACTGCCCGTGCGGATGTTCTGTACGAGGCCCTCAACACGTGCCAGAGAGAGCTGTACGCCGTGGGTCGACGCGCCGAAGGACTCTCCATGCGCGCCGAGATGCTCGCCATTGGCCGCGCACAGGCCGAACTGTCCGGAGCCCCCGTGGCCGGACTGAGCAAGTGGGCTGCCGGCCTCTCCGAGGAAGGCCGGTATGCCGAGGCTGCCGATGCCATGACCGAGTTGGTCGCAGCGATCCTGCCCCATGGGCCCGCCAGCGGGGGTCTCGCGTGGTCGCTCCTGGAGTGGATCGCCGCTCTCCATGACGCCGGCCGGTCCAGCGAAGCACTCGCCGCGTTTGAGACCCTCGTCAGCATGGAAGCGGCCGAAGCCGCGAATGGCCGGGGCCCGATAGCCTGTCATCTCTACTCGCTGATCGGGTATGCACAGATGCTCGACGCCTATGGCCGAGGCGAGCAGGCGGCCCTCGTACGGCAAGAGGCACTCGCCTTGCTGACGGAGTGGGCCGATACCGGTGAGCGGAAATCCTGGAGTAGCTATGAGGCGTCGTTTTGGGCGGTGCTGATGTCCTTCTCCGGCGCCGATGGCGAGCGGCCTGCTTCCGATGGACCGCGTCCCCCTTCGGGGGCGGCGCCCATAGAGTGGTCGCCCGATGCCAAGCGGCGCTACTTCGACAGCCGTCATGTCCTCCGTGACGAGGTGGACACCCTTGCTGCGCGAGCCACCGAGGATCCGGACCAGTATCTGGCCGAACTGGTCCGGCTGCATCGGGTCCTCACCGTCCGCTCCGCCGTCTACTGGGAGCACCGCACCCATCTGTTCGCGGAGCGAGTGCGTTCCCTGTTCGACGAGGGAGTGGGCCTGGCCCGCCAGCTGTCTCAGCACGACCCGGCAGACGGAACGCGAACACTGGCCAGGACCCTGATCGACCGATCGACCTTCTACATCGCCGCCTGCGAGTTCAGGCCCGCGCTTGATGACTTCCGGGAAGCGCTGGGTTACCTGGGGGAGGTCAACTAACCCGAGCCGGCCAACGTCTGCCCCAGGACTCGTACACACGAGCAGCTCGCGCCAGGCTGCGGAAGATCGGCCATTCCGCAACTTCCGATAGCCCGGGTTACCAGTATCCGGGATGGTCGTGTCGACGGGCAGCATGTTGACCAGGTGCAGCTTCTTCATGGGGTGGGTTCTCCCTGCGGGTCCAGAGCACGGGTGGAGCAGTAGGCGCGGAGGCCGTCGTTCTCGGTGATGAGCGCTGCGGCTTCATGCAGAGGCATGACGCGTCGCCGTCGCGGTCCGGCTCGATGCGTTCGGCGGCGTGCGCAGCGACGGTGAGCAGCTGCGCGAGGGAGCCGAAGACGCTGTCGGGCGGGTCGGCTTCCCGGTGGAGCTCGCGCAGGATCTCCGCGAGCTCCACCGACAGTTCAGCCTTACTAACTCGTCCCTTTAAGAAAATCTAAGTGGACCTTCACGCTCCGCCGCGCCGAGACTGCCGTATGACCACGACCTCCCGCCCTTTCGGCCGCGCCCTGTGCGCGATGATCACCCCCTTCACCGCTACCGGCGAGCTGGACCTGCCCGCCGCCCAGAAGCTCGCGGACCAGCTGGTGGCCGCGGGCTGCGACGGTCTCGTACTGAACGGGACCACCGGCGAGTCACCGACGACCTCGGACACGGAGAAGACCGCGCTCGTACGGGCGGTGGCGGACGCGGTCGGCGACCGCGCGGCGGTCGTCGCGGGCGTGGGCAGCGCCGACACCCGGCACACCGTGACCCTGGCGCGCGCGGCCGAAGCGGCGGGCGCGGACGGGGTGCTGGTGGTGACGCCGTACTACAGCCGCCCGCCCCAGCCCGCCGTCGAGGCCCACTTCCGCCGGGTCGCGGACGCGGTGGGCATCCCCCTGATGCTGTACGACATCCCCGCCCGCACCGGCACCCGCATCGAACCGGACACGCTGCTGCGCCTGGCCGGGCACCCGCGCATCGCGGCCGTCAAGGACTCCGCGTACGACCTGCTCACCTCGACCAAGCTGATCACGCGCACTTCGCTGGCGTACTACTCGGGCTGCGACGAGCTGAACCTCCCGCTGTACGCGGTGGGCGGCGCGGGCTTCGTCAGCACGGTCGCGAATGTCGCACCACGGGAACTACGGGCAGTACTGGACGCGTACGACGCGGGCCGCGTCACCGAGGCGGCGCGCCTGAACCAACAGCTCGCCCAACTGGTCGAATTGATGATGGCCTCGGGCCTCCCGGGCACGGTGACGGCGAAGGCTCTGCTGGACGCCGGGCCGGTGAGGGAGCCGCTGCAAGCCGCCGACCGGGAGGCGACCGGCGCTCTGCGTGCGGCGTACGAGGAACTGACTCGCGGATAGGGTCCCCGCATGCAGAGGGGTGAGCTCATCGGCTCCGGCCGCAGCGCGGACGCGTACGCGATCGATGACGAGTGGGTCCTTCGCCGGTACCGAGACGGCGGTGACGCCACGGCGGAAGCAGTCGTGATGTCCCACCTCGCGGAGCACGGATATCCGGTACCGCGCGTACGGGACGCAACGGACACCGACCTGGTGATACAGCGGCTGTACGGCCCGTCCATGCTGCAGGCATTGGAGGGGGGCACGATCACGGCCAAGGAGGCAGGGGCGGTGCTCGGCCACCTGCTGCACCGCCTGCACACGATTCCCGCACGGGTCTCGCCCCAGAATCCGCTGGCCCGTGTCCTCCACCTCGACCTGCACCCGGACAACGTCATGCTCACACCGGATGGGCCCATGGTGATCGACTGGCGCAACACCGAGGAAGGCCCGCCCGGACTGGACTGGGGAATGTCGTCCCTGATCCTGGCGCAGGCCGCCGTCGACACCCCGGCCCAAGCGGCAGTGGCGTGCGCGGTGCTGAGCTCACTGCTCAGCCATCCCGGCCCTTCGGTCACCCTCGGAAACGCCAACGCCGGGCACCTCGCCGAAGCCAGAACGAGACGGGCGGCCGACCCGGCGATGAGCGGGCGCGAGCCGCGCCTCCTCGATGACGCCGTTGCGTTGGTGTGCGAACTGGCGCCCGCTGCCTCGTAGGCAAAGGCGTGGATCGTCAGCATTGCCGACGGTACGTTGCGATCCGGCGTTCTTCCGCGATCGTCTCGAAGAGGTAGCTAACTCGAAGATCCAGCCGAGCAACGCCAGCCGCCGCCCTTAGGCCGTCCGCCGGCGCGGGGCGTGGTCGTCGGGAACGTTCGGGGAGGCGAAGTGGAACGGCACCCCGAGGCGATCGGCCAGGGCCTGGCCCGCCTCGACGGCGACGGTGCCCGGCGGGGGGGCCGCCGGGCGAGTGGTGGACGGTGGCCAGGTGACCTTCCCCGGCCGGGTCGTCCAGGACCGCGACCAGCCCGGGAGGGCTGCGGCGCGGGCCGCAAGCGAGGCGAGGTCGAGGTCATGCCGTCACGTTAGCGGTCCATCTCCTTGGCGCCGTCCCAGGGCAGCCAGGCACGCAGTAGGAACGAGCCGCCCCGAGGACCGTGCTCCAGCCGCCCGCCGGCCAGTTCGGCGCGTTCGCCGAGCCCGATCAGTCCCTGCCCGGCACCCGGGATCGCTGTTCCAGGGCCGTCCGGGAGCGGGTTCGTCACGGCCACCGTCAGTCCTTTTCCGGGCCGGCCTGACACGGTGACCGTGATCTCGGTGCCGGGTGCGTGTTTGCGGGCGTTTGTCAGGCCCTCCTGCACAACGCGGTACGCGGTGCGGCCCATGGCGGCAGGGAGCGCGTCCGCATCCCTGGCTTCCTGGTGGTACGTGACGCCTATCCCGGTCTCGCGGGACTCCGCCATCAGCCGCTCCACGTCTGCCAGCGTCGGCTGCGGCCGTCCTTCGGTCCCGTCCGGGCCCGCCGTCGGCGCCCGCAGGACGCCGATCACCTCGCGCAGGTCCTGCAGTGCCTGGTGCGCGCTGTTGCGGATCACCTCGGCCGCGCGCCGAACGTCCGCCGCGGGGGCGCCCGGATTGAACTCCAGCGCCCCCGCGTGCACGCTCAGCAGCGACAGCCGGTGGGCGAGGACGTCGTGCATCTCCCGGGCGATCTCCTCCCGCGCCTGCCGCCGGGCCTCGCCGGCGGCCCGGGCCGCGCGCTCCTCCAGCGACGCGATCAGCGCCCGCCGGGAACGTACGTACAGCCCCCAGCCGATAGCGCCCGCCACCAGCGCAAAGTAGGTGAGGGCGGAACTGGCCGCCTCGGACTCCGCATCCGGCCCCTGCGTCAGAAACACGAGGAACTGCACCACCGCGACCGCCGCCACCCAGCCAGTGACCCGCCGCTCCCGGTGCACCGCAACCGTGAACAGCGCCACCAGCGTGGCCCCGGTCAGATGGTGGAAGTGCGTCCCGGCCAGCATCAGCACCACGGCCAACTGCACCGGCCACCGGCGCCGCAGGAACACCGATGCGCAGGCCAGTCCGCCGGTCACCTGGTCGGCGATCTGCTCGCCGCCGGACATATCCTCGTCCAGGTGCACCGATTCCGCCGTGACCAGGGAGAAGACCACGGCGAAGAGGAAGAAGGCGATGTCGACGAACCAGTCGCGGCGGCTGCGCATACTGCCGAATCTACGTGGGCAGTGCAGCCGCCCGGTTCCTGCGTATCGCAGGTCGATACTTTCGGACTACAAGCGCGCCGCCCCCGTATACCAACGACCGATACTGGCCCTGATCTGGGATTTCTACCGTTGAGGTCATGAAGGGCACTCTTGGTTTCATCAGCTTCACGTTCATCGTCGGCGGCCTGCAGGGCATCGTCCACGAGGCCTTCGGCAAGTGGATCCCGCTCATGGGCTTCATGAAGCACCTGTACGCCGACGGCTACGAGATCTACATCAGCATCGCGCTCATCGTCTTGGGCATCGCCGTGGGCACCGCCGCGCGGAAGGCCCCGAAGGAGTAGTGCCCGCTCAGAAGGCCGCCCCCTCCGACTCATTGCGCGCCCCGGCACGGCACACACTCGGGCAGCCAGTCATCCCGGGCGGTACAGGTTCTCACAAATGACCAGTTGCGCGAGTTCTGCGAGAGCCCCGGAGGCGGTCACGTTTTCGCAGGTCGCCGTTCGCAGAAGTCCTCTCAAAAGCGGCGCGTTGCGCGAGACGGTTCTGACACACGGCCGGGGTGGACCTGACGCCCGATCAAGCCGCAATCGCGGTAGAACGAAACGACTGTCCAAAGTGTGAAGCCCCGGCCGGGAGTCCGTGCCGCACCAGGAGCGGGAAGACCGCGACGAAGTACCACACCGCCCGCTTCATCCTCGTCCCCGCGCTCCGCGAGGAACTGGAAGTCCTGGTGCCGGAGGACCGGGGGCCGGGGCGGACCTGGAAGCAAGGGCCCGCCCGTCGAGGCGGTGTCGGCCGCCGTGGCGGCGAAGCCGAGAGGCCGCCCCCGACCAAGAGGTCATCCTCACCGTCCACGAGCTCAAGCGCCTCGCCCGCAACGCCGCCGAACTGATGACCCTGTCCGGACAGCTCCAGGACGCCGGCGTCCAGCTCGCACTCCTCACCGGCCCCCTCACCGGCGTCTACAACCCCAACGGCATGGGCGCCATGTTCTTCGCCGTCCTGGCCGTCGCCGCCCAACTCGACCGCAATTACATCCGGGAGAAGACCCTGGAGGGCCAGCAGACTGCCGCCGCCAAGGGCAACCACGGCGGTCGGCCGAAGGTCATTGACGACGACTCCCTCGTCTTCGCCCGCGCGCTCAAGGACCGCGGCGTCCCCGTCCCAGAGATCGCGGCGAAGCTCACCATCAAGACCGGCAAGAACGCGGGCAAGCACCCCTCGGTCGCCTCGCTGTACCGAGCCCTGGCTGAAGCCGAGGAGACCGCCGTGTCCGACGACGTGCAGATCGTCGGTGCCCGCCGCCCGGTCCGTGCCCGCATCACCGGGCCAGGCATCAGCACCGACCCCGGAGCTGATGGAACGCCTGACCCGACAGGTTCTCGACGGCGACAGCCTGCTGGACGACCTGGCCCGCCAGGCTCAGGACGGCCGGGCCGACGTGGTGTCCCAGTTGCTCGCGCAGGCCAGGAACGGAGAAGCCGAGTGATCCCCATGCCGCCGTGTCGCTGGAAGGGCCCGGCGTCCTCGGCGCTGCCGGGCCCGGAGAACACGGTCCCTTCGGCCCCCGGCCCGATCCTGCGGAGACCGACGAGGAGACCACCGGCCCCAGCCCCGGCCAGGTCGAACCCTCTGCGGAGTAAGGGGATCAGCAAGATCAATCTCACCGGGATTTCCTGTACCTCAACTACTCACACCCGGAACCGGCCTCCGGTGACCGCACCGGCTCCCTTCGGTGAAATCCCGCGGATCGATCACACTGGGGCATATGACCGCATGGACACACTTCGGGAGGCATGATGAGCCAGCAGCCGGTCCTTTTGCCCTACGCCGACCCGGGCTTCGTGGCGGATCCCTTCCCGCTCTACCGGCAGCTGCGCGAGGACGGCCCCGTGCGGCGCGCCGTCATCGCCGGCGGCCTGGAAGCCTGGCTGGTCACACGGTACGAGGACGGCCTCTCGGCCCTGTCCGACCCACGGCTGAGCAGCGACATCCGCGACGCGTCCGATACCCGGCTCCTGCGGCAGCTGCCCGCGACGGAGCGCGAATCCATGCTGCGCAACATGCTCCGTTCCGACCCGCCCGACCACACCCGCCTGCGCCGCCTGGTCTCGAAGACATTCACCGCGCGCAGAGTGGCCGAGCTGAAGCCCCGCGTCCAGGCGATCACCGACCGGCTGCTCGACGCGGTCGTGCCCGTTGGCCGCGCCGACCTCATCGAGGACTTCGCACTGCCTCTCCCCGTCACCGTGATCAGCGAACTGCTGGGAGTACCCGTAGCGGACCGCCACGACTTCCAGCGATGGACCGACGACATGGTCCGGCGCGGAGCGGAACCGCCGGACCCGGCCGTGGTGGACGCGGCGTGGCAGCAGATGCGCTCGTACCTGACCAAGCTGCTCGATGCCAAGCGAGGCCGGCCAGGGGACGACCTGCTCAGCGGGCTGATCACCGCCCGGGACGAGGAGCAGCGGCTGGACGAGGAAGAGCTGATCGCCATGGCGTTCCTGCTGCTGGTCGCCGGATACATCACCACCGTCAACCTGATCGGCGGCGGCATCGCCGCGCTGCTCGCGCACCCCGACCAGTTGGAGAAGCTGCGGGACGATCCGGCGCTGCTGCCGGACGCGATCGAGGAGATCCTCCGCTACGACGGACCGGTCAACCCCGGCATCGCCCGGTTCGCGCGCGAGGACGTCACCATCGCGGGCGTGACCATCCCGCGCGGCGCGACCGTGCTGATCGCGTCCGCCATCGCCGACCGCGATCCGGCGCAGTTCCCCGACCCCGACCGCCTGGACGTCACCCGGCGGGACAACGCCCACCTCGCGTTCGGGCACGGCATCCACTACTGCCTGGGGGCGCCACTGGCCCGGCTGGAGGGCCAGATCGCCATCGGCACCGCCCTGCGCCGCCTTCCCGGGCTCGCCCTGGCTGTGCCGCCCGGCGAGCTGCGATGGAGGCCCGGCGGTCTGCGCGGCCCCAAGCACCTGCCCGTCACCTTCGCCCCCGACGGCCAGGTCGGTTCGCAAGATCGCTGAAGTGTCAGGGCGCGGCGTGCACCCTCGGCCCCGTCTCCGGGGCCTGGGCCCGGCCGGTCGTCGCCGTCGCATCGTGGGCGTCAGGGGCGTCGGGGTCGTCGTCGGTGTCGCTCAGGTCGCCCCGTCCCGGCGGCAGTACGAACGCGAGCAGTCCGGCCAGTACATACAGTCCGACGACGGTCAGCAGGCCAACGACCGCCGAGTCGGTGGGGGTGTGCCGGTCCTCCAGCGCCGTGAAGTAGACGGTGCCCACGATCGCGACGCCGGTGGCCACTCCGACCTGGATGGACGTGTTGATCAGCGAGGACGCGGCGCCCGAGGCGGACTTGGGCATTTGGGCCAGCACGATGGTGAGCAGCGTCCCCGCTACCATGGCGAGGCCGATACCGGAGACGATCATGCCTGGCGCCAGGTGCCACCACTCCAGCGAGCCGGAGTAGTGCTCGACGGTCCAGATGATGACCCCCATGCCCAGGGCCATGACCGCGCAGCCCAGGAGCACCACCCGGCGGCCGAGCGGCATCAGTCGCGGGGCCACGGCCGAGCCGATGCCCACGCCCACGGTGAACGTGACCAGCGCCACCGCGGTGCGCAGGGGGGAGTACCCCTCGCCCGTCTGGAGGTGGACTGTCAGGACCAGCTGATAGGCCATCCCGCAGAAGAAGAGGATGGCGACCAGCAGACCGCCGAGCGAGCTGCGGTGGCGCAGCAGTGCCGGGTCGATGATCGGTGACTCACCGCGGGCGATCACCCGGTGCTCGTAGCGGACGAACAGCCAGAGGATCACCGGGCAGGCGATCATCAGGGCGAAGGTCCACCAGGGCCAGTCCAGTTCCCGCCCCTGTACGAGCGGGAAGAGCAGGCTGATCAGGCCGACGGTCGCGATCAGGGTGCCGCGGATGTCGAAGCTCTCCCGGGCCGCCACGCGCGACTCGCGGGTGAGGAGGGCGGCGGCGATCAGCGCGGCCAGTCCGACGGGGACGTTGATGAAGAAGACCGGCCGCCATCCCAGGCCGAAGAGGTCGGCCTCCAGCAGGACGCCACCCAGCAGCGGGCCGCCGATGCCGCCCACGGCGAGTGACATGCCGTAGAGGGACATCGCCTTCGGGCGCTCGGACTTCGGGAAGTCCAGCTGAAGCATGGCCAAGACCTGCGGCACCATCAGCGCGGCCGAGGCGCCCTGGAAGATCCGGGAGACGATGAGCATCTCCGGGTTGACCGCCGCGCCCGCCAGCGCCGAGGTGACGACGAAGCAGCCGAGGCCGATGAGGTAGATCCGCCGGCGTCCGAGCTGATCGCCGAGGCGGGCCCCGGTGATCATCGCGGCGGCGAAGGCCAGCGTGTAGCCCGCCACCGACCATTCCAGCTGGGAGGACGAGGCGTTCAGGTCCTGCTGAACGGCGGGCAGGGCCACATTGAGGACAGTGTTGTCCACCATGTCCATGAACACCGCGAAGAGAGTGACCGCCAGCGTCGCCCAGCGCTTCGGGCTGTACTGCGGCGGGGGCGTCGTACCAGCCAATGGTTCCACCGTCATGGGACCACCCTTCCGATAGTCCCTGTACGAGGACGCCGGCCGGGGCACGGGACCAACAAGGGAAAATGTTTGCTTTCAAAGCAAAGCTATTTGGAGGGCAGTGTCATGTCAAGCAATGATCAGGAGAGGGCAGAACGGGAGCCCACGCGCGCAGGGAGCGGCAGCAGGCCGCCCCACCGGCACGGTGATCGCGTGTGCAGAGCATGAACGTGCCGACTTCCGCCGGAGAGGGCAGTATCGATGGTGAGCTCAATGCACCGGCCGCGCCCCGACAACCTGATGACCGCGCCGACGGCCCGCCCGGACACCACGCTCGGGCGGCTCCGGGACCTGCGGCATCGGCGCAGGAAGTGACCTCATCATGAAACGCCCTACCGGTCGCGCCCGTCACTCAACCGCCCGCGGCGCGGCTCCCGCACCCGCCGCGGTGGGCGCCAACGACGCCGGTGTGCTGGTGCTCCGGCTGGCCGTCGGCCTGATCCTGGCGGGTCACGGGGCCCAGAAGCTGTTCGGCTGGTTCGGCGGCCCCGGCCTGGAGGCGACGGGCAAACAGTTCGCCGAGCTCGGCTGGGACCCTGGCGTCTTCTTCGCGGGCCTGGCCGGGGTCTCCGAGTTCGTGGGCGGCCTGGGCCTGGCCGTGGGGCTGCTCACCCCGCTGGCCGCGGCGGCCTGCATCGGGGTCTTGGTCAACGCCATGGCGATCGCCCCCGAACTGGACCTGTGGTCCGCGGCGGGCACCGCCTTCGTCCTCCCGATGCTCCTCGCCGTCGGCGCGCTCACCGTCGCCGCGGTGGGCCCGCGCCGGCTCTCTCTCGACGCGCGCTTCCCCTGGCGGGACGGCGGATGGTTCCCGGCGGGGCTCGCCGTGGTCCTGGGCGTCGCCGGGGGGCTCATCGTCCTCGCGCTGAAGTAGCCGGGGCCGGTCCCGGGTCTGCCGGTCGCACGCCGAGCGCCCTCCCCGGGCGGCCAGGGGCCGTGGGAAGGGCGCGGCAACCGCCAGTGATCAGTTGTGGCTGTGCAGGATGTCGTTCAGGCCACCCCACACCGCGTTGTTCGGCCGGGCCTCGACACTGCCCGTCACCGAGTTGCGGCGGAACAGAATGTTGCTCGCGCCCGACAGCTCACGCGCCTTGACGATCTGGCCGTCCGGCATCGTGACCCTCGTGCCCGCCGTGACGTACAGACCCGCCTCCACCACACACTCGTCACCGAGCCCGATGCCGACGCCCGCCTCCGCGCCGATCAGGCAGCGCTCGCCGATGACGATGCGGACATTGCCGCCGCCCGAGAGCGTGCCCATGGTCGACGCACCGCCGCCGATGTCCGAGCCGTCGCCGACCACGACACCCGCGGAGATACGCCCCTCGACCATCGACGTGCCCAGCGTGCCCGCGTTGAAGTTGACGAAGCCCTCGTGCATGACCGTGGTTCCCGCGGCGAGGTGCGCGCCGAGGCGGACCCGGTCGGCGTCGGCGATGCGTACGCCCTTGGGGACGACGTAGTCCGTCATACGCGGGAACTTGTCCACGCTCGTCACGGCCAGGTGCAGACCCTCGGCCCGCGCGTTCAGCCGGACCGTCTCGATGGTGTCCGGGGCGACCGGGCCCAGTGACGTCCAGGCGACGTTGGCGAGCAGCCCGAAGATGCCGTCCAGGTTCTGGCCGTGGGGCTGCACCAGGCGGTGCGAGAGCAGGTGCAGGCGCAGGTACGCGTCGTGCGCGTCCAGCGGCTTGTCGTCGAGCGAGGCGATGGCCGTACGGACGGCGACGACCTCGACTCCGCGGCGGGCGTCGGGCCCGATGGCCTTGGCCGCGCCCGCCCCGAGGAGCTCGACAGCCCGCTCGGCGGTGAGCCGCTCGGTTCCGGCCGGTCCCGGCTCATCGGTGAGCGCCGGGGCGGGGAACCAGGTGTCGAGTACGGTGCCGTCGGCGGCGAGGGTGGCGAGGCCGGTGGCGGCGGCGCCGGTCGTACGGGGGGCAGCGGTGGTGCTGGCGGGCGAGTCAGTCATGACAAGAAACCTAACCGGCAGGGTGCCACCTGGGCCAACCGGTCTCGATGGCCGGGCGCGCGCGAGCCCGTCAGGCGAGAATCCGCGCCATCATCTCGCGCGCGAACTCCGCCTCGTACTTCGCGTCCGTCAGCAGCACCTGCAGACACATCCCGTCCATCAGCGCCACCAGCGCCCGCGCGGTGACCGGATCCGTCCGCCGCGCCACCGCCTCGGCGACCCCCTCGCACCACTCCGCCGCCACCGGCCGCAGCGCGGGGCGCCGCAGGGCCGCCAGGTAGAGCTCGTACTCCAGCTCTACGCCCGTGCGGTCCCCCGAGAGCCACTCCCCCATCAGCCGGGCCAGTTCCCCGGCGAGGTCCGCCTCCGGGTCGGCGAGGGCGCTGCAGTTCCGTACCGCCGCGGCGAACCCCTCGTTGGTCCGGCGCAGCGCGGCGATCAGCAGCTCGTCGAGGGAGGCGAAGTGGTACGTCGTGGAGCCGAGCGGCACATCGGCCTCGGCCGCGACCGTACGGTGGCTGAGCCCGGCGATTCCACTGCGCCCGACCACCCGGATCGCCGCGTCGATGATGCGATCGCGCCGCTCGGGGTCGTATCGCCGCACCATCAGTGGGCACCTCCCATATTGAGCACCACCACGCCTGCGATCACGAGCGCGATACCCGCGAACTTGACCAGGCTGGTCGATTCACCGAGGAAGACCATACCGATGGCGGCGATCGCGGCCGTGCCCGCGCCCGCCCAGATCGCGTAGGCCGTGCCCACCGACAGGGTCTTCAGGGTCTGCGCGAGCAGCGCGAAGGCGAGCACATAGCCCCCGACCGTGATCAACGAAGGCCAGAGCCTGGTGAAGCCCTCGCTGTACTTCATGGCCGTCGTCCCGGCCACCTCCGCCGCGATGGCCGCTGCCAGCATTCCGTATCCCAGTCCCATGCGTACGAGTGTACACATCGTTGCGTACGGGCGTACACACTTAAGCTCGGTGAGTGTCCGACCAGGAACGCGTCTACCGCGTCTACCGCGCCCACCTCACCGCCGCCGCCCTGTACGGCCAGTCGGCGACCGAGGCCCTCGGGCAGAACCCCTCCGACGCGTACGCCCTCAGCACCCTGGAACTCGCGGGCCCCCTCACCACCGGCATGCTCGCCGAACGCATCGGCCTCTCGCAGTCCGCCACCACGAGGCTCGTCGACCGCCTCGAACGGGCGGGCTGGGTCCGCCGCGGCCACTACTCGGCCGATCGCCGCCGGGTCGTCGTGGAGGCCGTGTCCCCCACCCCGGAGCAGGAGGAGGCCGCCTTCGGCGCGGCCCACCGCCGGATGGCCGCGGTCTTCGACCGCTTCAGCACCGAGGAACTACGCGTCCTCTACCGATACTTCGAGCTGGCCACGCCCGCCCTGCGTGAGGCCACGGCCGAGATCAGGAGCGCGGCGCGGGGCGGTGGGACAACGGGGGCGGGGGCTCCGTGAGCGGCTCGCCGCTGTGCCGCTACCGTGTGTCTCCGACCTGACACAGGTCCGACCTGACACAGGTTGACCAGGCACACCACGCGCGGGAGACACTTCAGTGGCATACGGAAACACGCCCCCGCCAGGCCCACCCCCCGGCTGGGGCGGCCGGCCCGGCTGGATGCCACCGTCCGCGCCCAGGCCCGGAGTGATCCCGCTACGACCACTCGGCCTCGGCGATGTCCTGGGTGGGGCCTTCACGACGATGGGCCGCTACTGGAAGCCGCTGTTCGGCATAGCCGTGGCCGTGTACGGCGCGGCGACCGCCGTGGGCGCGGTGTCGCTGGCCGTGGCGTACGGCCTCGTCGGTGACCACCTCGACAGGGTCATGGACGTGACAGGCGAGCAAGCGCCCGCCTGGGACGACACACGGCCGCTGCTGATCGCTTTCATCGCCGTGTGGCTCCTCGCCGGGCTCAGCATGTTGCTCGCGACGGCGATGATCTACGCCAGTTGCCCGGCGATCCTTCAGGACGCGGTGCTCGGCCGGCCTGTCACCTTCGGCACTGTCTGGCGCCGGGCCTGGTCCCAAGTACCGGCCGTCATCGGCGCGCTGTTCCTCACCGCCCTGGCCTTCCTGATCCCGCTGGTCCTGTTCGTGACAGCCTGCGTCGCCCTGGTAGTGGCGCTCGCCACCCAGGACAGCGGATCGTTCATCCTGCCCCCGCTGGCCTTCCTCGGCTCGCTGGCGACCACACCGCTGGGCGTCTGGCTCTGGGTGAAGTTCAGCTTGGCCCCGGCAGCCGCCGTCTTCGAACGACAGGGACCCATCGCGGCGATGCGCCGCTCCGCACAACTGGTGCGCGGCAACTGGTGGCGAATCTTCGGCATCTCGCTGCTCGCGGCCGTCATCGCGGCCGTGGCGAGCTATGTCATCCAGCTGCCGCTCAATCTGCTCGGGATGGTGCCCGGCTCGATCGGCGCCTCGGACCTGGGCACCGACCCCACCGCCTCGCAAGTCCTGGTCGCGATGGGCGGCCTGCTGATCGTGATGGCGGTGGGCCAGTTGATCGCCCAGATCTTCGCCGCCACCTTCCCCCAACTGGTGGTCAGCCTGCTCTACGTCGACCAGCGCATCCGCGGGGAGAACCTGGCCCCGGCCCTCGCCGAGGCCGCCGCCGTACCGCCCGCGCGCTACGCGTACTAGCCGCCGGCCACACCGTTCGCGTACTGGCTGGTCGCGTCAGTCGCGCAGCGACTTCCTCGGGCGCAGCACACAGAACTCATTGCCCTCCGGGTCGGCAAGTACCTGCCACGTCGCCTCCGGCCCCTGGCCGACATCCACCCGCACAGCCCCCAGCCCGATGATCCGCTCCACCTCCGCCGCCTGGTCGTCGGGCGCGAGGTCGATGTGCAGCCTGTTCTTGAGGGTCTTCCGCTCGCCCACAGGCACGAAAGTGATCCCGGGCAGGGCGAACTCGTCGGCGCCGATGTTGATTTCGTCTTCCGCCTCGTAGATCACCTTCCAGTCCAGCACCTGGGTCCAGAAGCGGGTGAGCCCCGGAAGGTCGTGGGCATCGATGACAACGGCGAAGAAGGAAGAAGAAGCCATGGCCGCCATTGTGCCCGGCACGCATGGCCGATTTGTGGAACTCTGCGGGGCTTGGGCGAGCCGCTCGCGGGCGTGAGCGGAGGACGTCTCTCCGGATTGGCCTTTTGGTCAGCGAAACGTCCGCTCAGCAGTCACTTCGTCAACTACTCTTTCGCCAGTCGCACACCCGGTGCCCGATCCGCGTTCGCCCAGCGGCGAGACGCTGGAGGAACCCTCCGCATGCCAAAGAAGAAAAACGGTGCCGAAAACGCTCGGCCCGTCGTTCCGGACAAGCCCGCCTGGGCCCAGAACGGCCACACCAAACCCCCGAGTTGGGCCACACAACACCCCGGCCCCACCCAGGCGGACCTGCTCCTCTTCGCCGAGTGGCCCGACCTGGGAGAGTACGACTCCCTCGACACGCGCCCCGGCGCTTCCGCCCGAAGGAGCCTTCACCGACCGCAAGTTCTGCTGCTCACCGCGCTCACCGGGGCCGTCGGCCTCCTCTGCGCGGCCGTAATAGCCATGCTGCCCGAGGAGGCTGACGCCCCGCCACGCGAACTGCGCAAGGACTCCTCCGCCCCGGCGCCGGCGGACTTGATAGAGCCCTCCTTCTCCGGGTCTCCCGCCGGGGCAACGCCGACGACCCCTCCGGAGGGCACGGGCACCGACTGGCTGGCCGAGTCCGTCGCCGGTGTCGCCGGCCCGTCCCCGGTGCCCGAACAGACCGCAACCGCCCGTAAGCCGCCGCCCAAGCCGACGACCGCCGCGCCGAGCAAGGCACCATCGGCCTCTCGGCGGCATTCCGTGCAGTCGCTCAACTACCCCGACCGGTACTGGCGCATGGTGGACGATCGCGGTCGCCTGGACCAGATCGGCAGCGGCAGCTCCGCAAAGACCAAGAGCGAGGCGAGCTTCACGCTCGTCGCGGGGCTCGCCGACTCCAGCTGCCACTCCTTCGCCGTCAGCGGCGGCCGGTACCTGCGGAACCAGTCCTTCGGCCTCGTGGCCGGCGCCGATGACGGGTCGGTGACGTTCGACAAGGACGCCACCTTCTGTCCCCAGAGCGCGGGATACGGCGACACCATCAGGCTGGAGTCGTACAACCACCGCGGCCGGTTCATCCGGCACCGCAACTTCCGGCTGTGGATCGAGCCGTACGAGTACAGCCGTCTCTACCTGGCGGACACCACGTTCCGGTTCGTAAAAGCCTGGGGCTGACCACCCAAAGAAACAAAGAAACGAGGCAGGGCGCCACCGGCATTCGGTGGCGCCCTGCCTCGTACAAAGCAAGCTCAGACGTTGAAGCCCAGCGCGCGCAACTGCTCGCGACCGTCGTCCGTGATCTTGTCCGGGCCCCACGGCGGCATCCAGACCCAGTTGATCTTCAGCTCATTCACAATGCCGTCCGTCGCCGACCTCGCCTGGTCCTCGATGACATCGGTCAGCGGACAGGCCGCGGACGTCAGCGTCATATCGAGCGTGGCGATGTTGGAGTCGTCGATGTGGATGCCGTAGATCAGCCCGAGGTTCACGACATCGATGCCCAGCTCGGGGTCCACCACGTCGTACAGCGCCTCGCGCACCTCCTCCTCGGAGGCCGGCTTGGTCGTCACCATTTCGTTCTCGCTCATGCGGTATTCCCTTCGGGAAGCTCGGACAGCGCCTTGGCCGTCGCGTCCTTCCACGCCATCCAGCTCAGCAGTGCGCACTTCACCCGGGCCGGGTACTTGGAGACGCCGGCGAACGCGATCGCGTCCTCCAGCACCTCCTCCATCGCGTCATCCGGATCGATCTTGCCCCTGGACTGCATCAGCTCCAGGAACGTTTCCTGAATCTTCTGCGCTTCGGCCAGTTCCTTGCCGACCAGCAGCTCGTTCAGTACGGAGGCGCTGGCCTGGCTGATCGAGCAGCCCTGGCCCTCGTAGCTGATGTCGGCCACGACCGAGCCGTCGTACCGCACGCGGAGTGTGATCTCGTCACCGCAGGTCGGATTGACATGGTGCGCCTCAGCGTCGCCGTCCCGCAGACCGCGCCCGTGCGGGTGCTTGTAATGGTCCAGGATGACGTCCTGGTACATCGAATCCAGCTTCACGTGCCAGCCCCTAGCCGAAGAAGTTCCGTACGTGCTCCAGCCCCTCGACGAGCGCGTCGACCTCAGCCGGCGTGGAGTACAGATAGAACGACGCTCGCGTGGTCGCAGGAATTCCGTACCGCAGGCAGACCGGCCGCGCGCAGTGGTGGCCGACCCGGACCGCGATGCCTTCCTCGTCCAGGACCTGGCCCACGTCGTGCGGGTGGATGTCCCCCAGTACGAACGAGATCGCCGCGCCCCGCTCCTCGGCCGTGGTGGGGCCGATGATGCGCAGGTCCGGGACCTCCAGCAGCCGCTTCACCGCGTACTCGGTGAGGGCGTGCTCATGCTGGGCGATCTTGTCCATGCCGATCGCGGAGAGGTAGTCCACGGCCGCGCCGAGGCCGACGGCCTGGGCGATCGGGGGCGTACCCGCCTCGAACTTGTGCGGCGCCGGGGCGTACGTCGAGGAGTGCATCGACACGGTCTCGATCATCTCGCCGCCGCCGAGGAACGGCGGCAGGTCCTCAAGGAGCTCCTGCCGTCCCCACAGCACACCGATGCCGGTCGGGCCGCACATCTTGTGGCCCGTGAAGGCCACGAAGTCCGCGCCGAGCGCCTGTACGTCCAGGGGCATGTGCGGCGCGGCCTGCGAGGCGTCGATCAGGACCAGCGCGCCGACGTCCTGGGCGCGCCGGACGATCGCGTCGGTCGGGTTGACCGTGCCCATGATGTTGGAGACCAGCGTGAAGGAGACGATCTTCGTCTTCTCCGTGATGATCTCTTCGATGTTGGACAGGTCGAGACGGCCGTCGTCGGTGAGGCCGAACCACTTCAGCTTCGCGCCCGTGCGCTGCGCGAGCAGCTGCCACGGCACGATGTTGGAGTGGTGCTCCATCTCCGTGATGACGATCTCGGTCTCGTGGTCCACGCGGTAGGGCTCATCGGCCCAGCCGAGCATGTTCGCGACGAGGTTGAGCGACTCCGAGGCGTTCTTGGTGAAGATCACCTCGTTGCGGCTCGGTGCGTTGATGAAGGCGGCGACCTTGTCGCGGGCGCCTTCGTACAGCGCCGTGGCCTCCTCGGCCAGCACATGAACACCGCGATGGACGTTGGCGTTGTGCTGCTCGTAGTACCTGTTCAGCACATCGAGCACCTGGCGCGGTTTCTGCGACGTCGCCGCGTTGTCCAGGTACACGAGCTTCTTACCGTCATGGAGCACGCGGTCCAGGATGGGGAAATCCTTGCGGATCGCCTCAGTGTCGAGGAGGCCCGGCAGTAGTGTCACGCGGATACGCCGCCCTTCGTGTATGCCTCGTAGCCCTCTGCCTCAAGCTTGTCGGCAAGCTCCGCGCCGCCGGACTCGGCGATGCGGCCCTGCGCGAAGACGTGCACGAAGTCGGGCTTGATGTAGCGCAGGATGCGCGTGTAGTGCGTGATCAGCAGGGTGCCGACCTCGCCGGTCCCGCGGACGCGGTTGACGCCGTCGGCGACCTGCCGCAGGGCGTCCACGTCCAGACCGGAGTCGGTCTCGTCCAGGATCGCGATCTTCGGCTTGAGCAGTTCCAGCTGGAGGATCTCGTGACGCTTCTTCTCGCCGCCGGAGAAGCCCTCATTGACGTTGCGCTCGGCGAAGGCCGGGTCCATCTGGAGCTGCTCCATGGCGGCCTTGACCTCCTTCACCCAGGTACGCAGCTTGGGGGCCTCGCCGCGCATCGCCGTCGCCGACGTACGCAGGAAGTTGGAGACGGAGACGCCGGGGACCTCCACCGGGTACTGCATGGCGAGGAAGAGACCCGCGCGGGCGCGCTCGTCGACGGTCATGTCCAGCACGTTCTCGCCGTCGAGGGTGACGGTGCCGCCGGTGATCGTGTACTTGGGGTGACCCGCCACGGAGTACGCGAGCGTCGACTTGCCGGAGCCGTTGGGGCCCATGATGGCGTGGGTCTCGCCCTGCTTCACGGTCAGATCGACGCCCTTGAGGATCTCGCGGGGGCCGTTCTCAGCGTTGACAGAGACGTGCAGGTCGTGGATTTCAAGCGTTGCCATGGGTGACTCAAGACTCCTGAGTGACGGAGACGAGCACATCGTCCCCTTCGGTCTTTACGGGGTATACGGGGACGGGGCGCGTCGCGGGAAGGCCGGACGGCTTGCCGGTGCGGAGGTCGAAGCTGGAGCCGTGCAGCCAGCACTCGATCTGGCAGTCCTCCACCTCGCCCTCGGAGAGCGAGACGTTGGCGTGCGAGCAGATGTCGTTGATCGCGAACACCTCGCCCTCGGTCAGGACGATCGAGACCGGCGTGCCGTCGATTTCCACCCTTTTCGGGGTGTTCTCCTCCAGCTCGCTCAGCGCACAGGCTTTGACGAAGGCCATCAAACAGACGCCTCCAGCTCCGCGTCGATCTTGGCGAGCAGCCGCTCCTCGACATCGGGCAGGCCGATCTGCTGGACCAGCTCGGCGAAGAAGCCACGGACCACCAGGCGGCGCGCCTCGTCCGCGGGGATGCCGCGGGCCTGGAGGTAGAAGAGCTGCTCGTCGTCGAAGCGGCCGGTCGCGGAGGCGTGACCGGCGCCGACGATCTCGCCGGTCTCGATCTCCAGGTTCGGCACCGAGTCGACCCGCGCGCCGTCCGTGAGGACGAGGTTGCGGTTCAGCTCGTAGGTGTCCGTGCCCTCGGCGCTGGCCTCGATCAGGACGTCGCCGATCCATACCGCGTGGGCGTCCTGGCCCTGCAGCGCGCCCTTGTAGGCGACGTTGGAGCGGCAGTGCGGGGCGTTGTGGTCGACCATGAGGCGGTGTTCCTGGTGCTGGCCCCGGTCGGTGAAGTACAGGCCGAAGAGCTCGGCCTGTCCGCCGGTGGCCGCGTAGGAGACGCGCGGGTGCAGCCGTACGAGATCGCCGCCGAAGGTCACCACGACCGACTTGAAGGAGGCGTCGCGGCCGATCAGCGCGTTGTGCTGGGCGACGTGGACGGCCTTGTCGTCCCAGTCCTGGACGGAGACGACGGTGAGCTTCGCGCCGTCGCCGACTACGAAGTCGACGTTGGCGGCGAGCACCGCGTCACCGGTGTGGTCGATGACAACGACAGCCTCGGCGAAGGCCCCGAGCTCGATGACCTGGTGGGCGAAGACCGTGCCGCCCTCGCCGTGGACCGCGATCCGGACCGGCTCGGTGAGCACGGTGTCCTTGGGCACGGTGACGACCGAGGCCTTCTCGAAGGAGGAGTACGCCTGGGCGGCGACCCGGTCCACCGGAGTACCGGCCTTGCCCAGCCGGGCGTCGTCACGGCCGACGGTCTCGACCGTGACGGCGGCGGGCGCGGTGAAGTCGACCTTGATGCCGGTGCCGTTCGCGACGGCGGTGCCGTCATGCAGACCACGCAGGCGCTCCAGGGGAGTGAAGCGCCACTCCTCCTCGCGGCCGTGCGGCACCGGGAAGTCCGCCACGTCGAAGGAGGGGGGCGCGCTCATGCGCGTGGCGACGGTCGACTCGGCGGCCACCGCGATCGAGCCGGCGGTGGTGGAGCCCACCGGGATGTTCTGAGCCTCAGCCATGGCTGTCGTTGTGCTCTCTTCCTCGGTCACTTGCGTTGCGTTGCATTGCGAACCTTGGCCCGCCGGAAGGGGCGGGCCTCCAGTTGCTGGTACGGCGGCGTCAGCCGACCGAACCCTCCATCTGCAGCTCGATCAGCCGGTTGAGCTCCAGGGCGTACTCCATGGGGAGCTCCTTGGCGATCGGCTCGACGAATCCGCGCACGATCATCGCCATCGCCTCGAACTCCGTCATACCGCGGCTCATCAGGTAGAAGAGCTGGTCCTCGGAGACCCGGGAGACGGTCGCCTCGTGGCCCATGGACACGTCGTCCTCGCGGACGTCCACGTACGGGTAGGTGTCGGAGCGCGAGATGGTGTCGACCAGCAGCGCGTCACAGAGCACATTCGACTTCGAGCCGTGGGCGCCCTCGCCGATCTCGACCAGACCGCGGTACGACGTACGGCCACCGCCGCGCGCCACCGACTTGGAGACGATGTTGGACGAGGTGTTCGGCGCCATGTGGACCATCTTGGAGCCGGCGTCCTGGTGCTGGCCCTCGCCCGCGAAGGCGATGGACAGGGTCTCGCCCTTGGCGTGCTCGCCCATCAGGTAGACGGCCGGGTACTTCATGGTGACCTTGGAGCCGATGTTGCCGTCGACCCACTCCATGGTCGCGCCCTCGTACGCCACGGCGCGCTTGGTGACCAGGTTGTAGACGTTGTTCGACCAGTTCTGGATCGTCGTGTAGCGGCAGCGGCCGCCCTTCTTGACGATGATCTCGACCACGGCGCTGTGCAGCGAGTCCGAGGAATAGATCGGGGCGGTGCAGCCCTCGACGTAGTGGACGTACGCGTCCTCGTCGACGATGATCAGCGTCCGCTCGAACTGGCCCATGTTCTCCGTGTTGATACGGAAGTAGGCCTGGAGCGGGATGTCGACGTGGACACCCTTGGGCACGTAGATGAACGAGCCGCCCGACCACACCGCGGAGTTCAGCGAGGCGAACTTGTTGTCGCCGACCGGGATGACCGTGCCGAAGTACTCCTGGAAGAGCTCCGGGTGCGTCTTCAGCGCGGTGTCGGTGTCGAGGAAGATGACGCCCTGCTCCTCCAGGTCCTCGCGGATCTGGTGGTAGACGACCTCGGACTCGTACTGGGCGGCGACACCGGCGACGAGGCGCTGCTTCTCCGCCTCCGGGATGCCGAGCCTGTCGTACGTGTTCTTGATGTCCTCGGGCAGATCCTCCCAGGAAGCAGCCTGCTTCTCGGTGGACCGCACGAAGTACTTGATGTTGTCGAAGTCGATGCCCGAGAGGTCCGAGCCCCAGCTGGGCATGGGCTTCTTGCCGAACAGCTTCAGGCCCTTGAGCCGCAGCTTCAGCATCCACTCCGGCTCGTTCTTCTTCTCCGAGATGTCGCGGACGACAGCTTCGGAGAGGCCGCGCTTCGCCACGGCACCGGCCGCGTCGGAGTCGGCCCAGCCGAATTCGTACGTACCCAGGCCCTCAAGTTCGGGGTGGGCAGTCTCCGTGGGGAGAGTCATGCGGGGTTCCTCCCGGACGTACTTGCAGATGCTGATGATGTGGTGGTCTGTGGTGTGCCCTGGCCGTGCGGCTGTCGTTCGCCGTGCGGCTGTGGTGGGCCGTGCGGAATGAACGTCGTGCAGACCCCGTCGCCGTGGGCGATGGTGGCCAGCCGCTGCACATGCGTCCCGAGCAGCCGGGAGAAGACCTCGGTCTCCGCCTCACACAGTTGCGGGTACTGCTCGGCGACATGGGCGACCGGGCAGTGGTGCTGGCAGAGCTGCTCGCCGACCGGTGCGTTACGCGCCGTAGCAGCGTACCCGTCGGCACTCAAGGCCTTCGCGAGCGCCCCGGCACGCTCCTCGGGGGGAGCCGCCTCCATCGCCTTGCCGTAGGCCTCCGCCTGCGCCTCCATGCGGTACCGGGCGAAGGCCGCCACGGCCGCCTCTCCGGCCGCGCCGCCGCCCGCGGACTGCTCGATCCAGCGGAGCGCGTCCACGGCCAGCGTGTCGTACGACTGGTCGAAGGCGTCGCGCCCGCAGTCGGTCAGGGCGAACACCTTGGCGGGCCTGCCGCGCGTCCGCGCTCCGTAGACCCGCTGCTCACGGGCTTCTACGATCTTCTCCGCGACAAGCGCGTCGAGGTGGCGGCGCACGGCTGCCTGGGTGAGACCCAGACGCCCTGCGAGATCGGTCACGGTGGAAGGGCCATGGTCCAGGATGGAGCGCGCGACGCGGTTGCGCGTGGAGCGCTCACCGGTCGCGAGTTCCTCCTGCGGAGCCGCGCCAACGTTTTTCACAACGCCATTGTTGCGTAATTCCTCCGGCACTGACAACCGGCGTCCGAGGGGTGACCCGGTGCGCTGCATCACTAAGGGTTACCTAACATCAGGGCCCGTCCAACTGCTGCCGAACGGGCCCTGACCAGGTGCTTCCTAGAGTCTATCCGGCCGGATCCGGAAGATCAGCCGGCCAGATCCGGGCGGTCGGTCACTCTGATCGAATTCACCAGAGTCTTGCCGGAATTCGCCACAAACCGCAGGTTGAGCTGCCCGTCCGTGACCTGGACAAGAAAAATCCGGTCATGGGCCGTACGGACACCCGCCTCCAGTGCCAGGTCGAGATTGGGCACCTGCAGCGCCCCCTCGGCCATCACATCGAAGACCCGGTCCGTCGGACGGGTGGAGCTCAGCTCCGCGAAGCCCAGCTCGATCCGGTAGGTGCCGGCCGGCAGCCCGTCGAAGCGGTACTCGTACATGCCCTGGCGGGCGGTGCGGTACAGCGTCGGGTCGGCCGCGCCCGTGATCGTACGGCTGGTGGTGAGCTGACTGGCGCTGCCCAGGTAGCCGTACGAGCCGGTGGCGTGCTTACGGTCCGGGGACCAGGTGTCACCGAGCGCGTCGACGGCGGACTGCGAGGTTCCGGAGTCGATCGCCGTCTGGTAGCCGGGCACCACCAGGGTCACCGGGATCTCGATCAGCGGTTTGCGCCCGCTGTGGGATCTCACCTGCAGGGTGGCGGTCAGGACCGAGCCGGGGGCGACCCCCGCGGTGTCGAGTCCCAGCACGACCTTCTGCTGCGCGCCGGCCGCCAGCTGTGCGGCGGGGGGCGTGGCCGTGAGCCAGCTCTTGCCGTCCTTCTCGGCGACCGTGAAGTCGGTGCCCGAGCCGGTATTGGCGAGGGTGAGCGTACGGGTGCGCTGCTGTGCCGCCGGTGCGACGACGGTGAGGGCCGCGCTGTCGGCGGCGACCCGGCCGGTGGTGAGCACGGCGTCGTACACCGCGATCCCGCCCGGCTCGGGGGTCCGCTGCGCGCTCGCGCCGGTGTAGGCGGGGGCGGCGACAGCGATGTCGTACGGCGTCCCGGGCGTACCGGCGGGCACCTGGAGGAGATAGCCGCCGTCCGCGCCGGTGGTGTCGCTGCCGCCGGTCACGGTGACGGCCGCGGCCTCGACCGCCTTGGAGTCGTTGGCGTCGGTGACCGTTCCCGCGAGTACGGCGGTCCTGGTCGTACGGAAGCCGATGCTCATCCCGTCGCTGACGGCGGGCTGGTTGAAGGAGTAGAGCAGGGCATCGGTGCCGGTCGCGTTCTCGGCGCCGATGGTCGCGCTGGAGCCGTTCTCGAGGCCGGCCCCGGAGATGTCCTTGTAGTGGAAGGACGCGGAGCCGTCCTCGCCGAGCACCGCCGAGAAGGAGATCCGCTCGGTGGTGGTCGCGGCGATCAGCGCGTTGCGCCATTCGACGACGATCTTCCGGTGCGGGGCGGTGCCGGTGGCCGCCCAGTACACGCCCGCGGTGGCGTCGACCGTGAGGTTGTCCCAGAACGGGTAGAGCGCGCCGTTCGGGGTCAAGGTGCTGGGCAGGGTGGTGTTGCCGCTGGAGGTGGAGTTGGTCCCGAGGGCGAACACCCCGTCGATGGACGCGGTCGCCGCCCGGTAGGTACGCCCGTAGAACGGGACCGGGAACGGCAGGTTGAAGGCGGCCGTGCCGAGGGAGGTGCTGGTGTACGCCAGCTTGGTGGTCCCGGCCGGGAAGTCACCGCCGCCCACCGCGCAGGCGGTGCCGAAGCCGTCGGTCTTGTCGGGCAGGCGGATGTCCTTGACCGTGTCGCCGGTGACCTCGACGCGGACGCTGGTCGCCGAGGCGCAGCGCTGGGCAGGGGTCACGGAGAGGTCGTACGTGCCGAGCGGGAGCCGCAGCGTGTAGCTGCCGTCGGCGGCGGAGGTGGCGGTGACGGGGGTGTTCTGGGCGGTGATCACCGCGCCCGCCTCCGCTCCGGTGAAGCTCGTCACCTTGCCGGCGACGTCGGCGGACGCGGCTTCGGCGAGCAGGAAGTCCTTCACCTCGCTGCCGTTCTCGACGACGGTGACCTGGGTCCGGCCGGTGACGTAGCCGTATTTGGCGACGCTGACCTGATAGTCGCCGACCATCAGTTTCGGCTGGGCGTAGCTGCCGTCGGCGCCGGTGGTGACGGTCGACTTCATCGGTCCTTCGAAGCGCAGGGTGGCGTCGGCGAGCGGTCCGGTGGCCGAGGTGACCTTGCCGCTGACGGCGCCGAGCGCGCCGCGGGGGGCGGCGGTGACGGCGGCGTACGCGTCGAGGCGGCCCTCGCCGAAGACGTTGTTGTCAGCCGCGGTGCCGCCGCAGGTGGTGTTGTCGACGTCGAGGGCGGAGGCGTCGAGGAGCTTCTCGGTCGCGGCGATGTCACCGCGGATCGCGGGCGCCGCCGACCACATCAGCGCCACGGTGGCAGCGGTGTGCGGTGAGGCCATCGACGTACCGGAGATGGAGTTGTAGCCGCCGCCCATCCAGGCGGAGCGGATATTGACGCCGGGGGCTGCCAGGTTGGGCTTGAGGCCGCCGCTCTCGCCGGTGCCCCGCGACGAGAAGGTCCCGATAACGTTGTCGATGTCGAAGGCGCCGGAGGAGTACGAGTTGTTGTACGCGCCGGGCGAGCCTGAGGTGTTGCAGCCCGGGCCGCTGTTGCCGTTGGAGAACGCCGGGAAGATCCCCGCGTCCCGCCACGACTGCACGACCTCCTTGTACCAGGTGTCGATGACGCCGCTGCCCCAGGAGTTGTTCACGATGTCGGGCGCGAGCTCGGGGCGCGGGTTGGCCCCGGCGGCGTCGGTGGGAGCGACGATCCACTGGCCGGAGCGGAGCAGCGAGTCGCGGCTGCAGGAGCTGGACTCGCACCCCTTGGCGGCGATCCACTGCGCGCCGGGGGCGACGCCGATCTGGTTGGCCGAGCCGTCGTCGCCGACCATGGTGCCCATGGTGTGGGTGCCGTGGCCGTTGTTGTCGCAGGGGCCGGTGGTGGTGCAGATCTTGGCAGGGTCGAACCAGTTGTAGGCGTGGTCGTAGGTGCCGTCGGACTTCAGTCCGCGGTACTTCGTCCGGACGGCCGGGTGGTCGACCTGTACGCCGGAGTCGATGTTGGCGACGACCACGCCCTCGCCGCGTACGCCCAGGCCGTCCCAGACCTTGGGGGCGTTGACGCGGTCGATGTTCCACTCGACGGCGTCGAGGCGCGGTTCGTTCTCTCCCGGCAGCGGGTCGGGGATGGTGACCGGGTCGTCGGCCTCGATGGCGGCGACGTCGGCGCGGGCCGCGAGCTTCTCGGCGAGGGCCTTGCCGGCGGTGACCTTGAGGGTGTTGGTGATCCAGAACGACTCGTAGCGGACGCCCGCGCTGTCCAGCAGGGCCCGCAGGGGAGCCTGGGATGTGGTGGCATGCGCGGTCTTCGTCTCGTAGAGCGTGCGTGCCTTGGCGGTCTTGCCCTTGGCCCGGCGGGCGGAGGCAGTGTCGGCCTCATGCGTCAGGGCGACCCAGAAGGTCGCCCTGTCCTTGGCGTCGAGCTGTGCGCGGACGCCGCTGTCGGTCTTGGTCCGATACGGGGAGGAGGCGGGGGATAACGCGGTATCGGGGTCCTGGGCATGGGCGGAGGCGGCGCCGAGGGTGATGGGCAGCGCCACGGCCATCGCCGTCAGCGCGGCGAAGACGACTCGTCGCCCTGATCTGCCTGCTGTACGTGCTGTGCCTGCTGGGCCTGAGCTGGGTCTAGCCACGAACTCTCCTTCATGAGGGGTGGTTCGTACCGACACTCGATCGTGAAGGATTTGACAGGTTCATGTGAAGAACGCCTCATGTGTCAGTTCAGGCCATTCCGTCACGGGCGTCCCGGGACCCGGGCCACGGGGCCCCGCCGGGGCCCGCCTAGACTTCCCGGCATGCGAAGCGAGTCGGTCGTCCAGATCCGGGGCCTGGCGAAGTCATACGGATCCAAGGCGGCCGTGGCCGGCCTCGATCTCGACGTCCGCCGTGGCTCGGTGACCGCGGTCCTGGGTCCCAACGGAGCCGGGAAGACCACCACGATCGAGATCTGCGAGGGCTATCGCCGCGCGGACGCGGGCACGGTACGCGTCCTCGGTCTCGACCCCGTCGCCGACGCCGCGAGCCTGCGCCCCCGCATCGGCGTGATGCTCCAGTCCGGCGGCGTCTACTCCGGCGCCCGCGCCGACGAGATGCTGCGCCATATGGCCAAGCTGCACGCGCACCCGCTGGACGTGGACACGCTGATCGAGCGGCTGGGCCTGGGCGGCTGCGGCCGTACGACGTACCGGCGGCTCTCCGGCGGGCAGCAGCAGCGGCTCGCGCTGGCCCTGGCCGTCGTCGGCCGCCCCGAGCTGGTCTTCCTGGACGAGCCGACCGCCGGCCTCGATCCGCAGGCCCGCCGGTCCACCTGGGAGCTCATACGGGAGCTGCGTACCGACGGCGTTTCGACCGTCCTGACCACCCATTTCATGGACGAGGCCGAGGAGCTGGCCGACGGTGTCGCGATCATCGACGCGGGCCGGGTCATCGCCGAGGGCAGCCCCGAGCAGCTGTGCCGGGGCGGCGCCGAGAACACGCTGCGCTTCACCGGGCGGCCCGGGCTCGACGTCGGCTCGCTGCTGAAGGCGCTGCCGGACGGCACCGCGGCGGCGGAGCTCACCGCGGGGATGTACAGGATCAGCGGCCAGATCGATCCACAGCTGCTGGCGACCGTCACGTCCTGGTGCGCGCAGCACGGTGTGATGCCGGAGGGCATCGCGGTCGAGCGCCACACGCTTGAAGATGTCTTCCTGGAGCTGACCGGCAAGGAGCTGCGCTGATGAGCGCCGGTACGTATACGCCGAAGCCCGGCGCGGCGCCGCTGACGCGCATGATCGCGGCGCAGACGGCGTTCGAGACGAGGCTGCTGCTGCGCAACGGCGAGCAGCTGCTGCTCACCGTGATCATCCCGTCGCTGCTGCTGGTGCTGTTCTCCACGGTCGACATCCTCGACACAGGAGCCGGCGAGTCGGTCGACTTCCTGGCTCCTGGCGTGCTCGCCCTCGCGGTGATGTCCACGGCGTTCACCGGTCAGGCCATCGCCACGGGATTCGAACGGCGCTACGGAGTCCTCAAGCGGCTCGGCGCCTCGCCGCTGCCGCGCTGGGCCCTGATGAGCGCCAAGACGCTCGCGGTGCTGGTCACCGAGGTCCTGCAGGTGGTGCTGCTGACGGTGATCGCCTTCGCGCTGGGCTGGTCTCCGCAGGGCAACCCGCTGTCCGTGGTGCTGTTGCTCGTCCTGGGCACCGCCGCGTTCTCCGGGCTCGGCCTGCTGATGGCCGGAACCCTACGGGCGGAGGCCACGCTGGCCGCCGCGAACCTGGTGTTTTTGCTGCTCCTGATGGGCGGCGGGGTACTCGTGCCGCTGGAGAAATTCCCGGACGGCGTCCAGTCGGCGCTGGCGCTGCTGCCGATCTCGGCGCTGTCGGACGGGCTGCGTGATGTGCTGCAGCACGGGGCGGGGGTGCCGTGGGGCGACCTGGGGATCCTGGCGGTGTGGGCGGGCGTCGGGCTGGGTGCGGCGGCGCGGTACTTCCGCTGGGAGTGACGCGGAGACGGTTCCGGGGACAGGCCCGGGGCCCGGTTCCGGGCTGTCAGGACGACCCGCGGAACGACTCTCGGGACGACCCCAGGACCCCCCTCGTGAAAACGTGCACAAGCATCCCCCTACGATGGTTCCCGTGCCAAAGCTGACCCGAGCCGAAGTCGCTCAAGCCGCGCGGAACCCCCTCGCCTTCATTGCCGGACGCTGGACTCCCACACCCCGGATCCTCCAGCGCGCCGCGTTCGCCGCCGTCGTCATGACCGTCGTCATCATCGTCACCGGCGGCGCCGTCCGGCTGACCAGCTCCGGCCTCGGCTGCGACACCTGGCCGAAGTGCACGGACGACAGCCTCTTCGCGACGCCCGCCCAGGGCATCAACGGCGCCATCGAGTTCGGCAACCGGATGCTGACGTACGTCCTGTCCGCCGCGGTCGGCTGGGCGATCATCGCGATCCGGTCCACGAAGCCGTGGCGGCGCGATCTCACGCGGCTCGCCTGGTCGCAGTTCTGGATCGTGATGGGCAACGCCGTCCTCGGCGGTATCACGGTGTGGGCGGGCCTCAACCCGTGGACGGTGGCCGGGCACTTCTTGCTCGCCAACGCCCTGCTCACGGTCGCCGTGATCACCTGGCAGCGCACGCGCGAGGGCGACTCCGCCCCCCGGCCGCGCGTCCCGCGCCCGGTCCGCAGGCTGTCCTGGGCGATCGTCGTCGTCTCGGGCGCGCTCATCACCCTGGGCACCTCGGTCACCGGCTCCGGCAAGCACGCCGGCGACAGCAGCGACGTACCGCGTATGCCGTGGGACTGGGCCGCCGCCGCCCATATCCACGCGATCGCCGCCTGGGTGGTCTGCGCGTTGGTCCTCGCGATGTGGCTGGTGCTGCGCACAGTCGACGCGCCCGACGACATCAGGGCGCGCGCCCGGGACCTGCTGGTGGTGCTGTTGCTCCAGGGGGCGGTGGGCTATCTCCAGTACTTCACCGGCGTGCCCGAGATCCTGGTCGGCGCGCACATGCTCGGCTCCGCGCTGATGTGGACCGCGGTGGTGCGGCTCGCGCTGAGCCTGCGGGAGCGCCCGTCGCATGACGCGGCTGCCCCGGCGCCGAGCGACTCCGCCCTGTCGGCCGTCTGACCCACTGAGGTGCGGGCCCTTGGCGGGGGCGCTGCCCCCGAACCTTCCCCCTACTCCCCCTACTCCCTGAGGGCTCCCTGAGGGCTCCCTGAGGGCGTGGGGGACCCCCAGCGGGGCGGAAGGTGCGGGGGCGGGTACGCGCCGGGCCCCTGGCGGGGGGGGGCGCCCGCACCCGGCGCAGCAAAAACCCCCATCCCATGCGGGGGGGCGCGGGCG
>NZ_JBIUBL010000007.1:146773-332574 GCF_044548015.1 Streptomyces sp. NPDC052236
CCCCGGGGCCGCCCGGCGGGGGCGCGCCCCCCCCCCCTCCCACCCACGCCGCTGGGGGTAGGGGGAGTACCCCAGCTCCTCAGTCTCCCCCATAGCCTTCGGCATGGGAGGTGCCCCCAGCGGGGCTGAAGATGCCGGGCCTGGTCGGCGACGGGCCCATGTCGGGGCGCTGCCCCGAACCCCGCGCCTCAATCTCCCCCATAGCCTTCGGCATGGGAGGCAGCGGGGCTGAAGGTATCCGGCCCGTGAGCCCCGGCCCAGAGCGTTTCCGCCTGTCGAGCGTCCGGGTCGCCGTCCGCCCGCAAGGACATCCTGGCGCGAGCGGCGCGAACAATCAGGCGCCGGACAGGCCGTAGACGCGGCGCGCGTTGCCCGCCGCGATCATTCCCGCGACCCGGTCCGCGTCCGCCCGCGACCACGCCCCCTCGCCGACCCACCCGCCCAGCACCCGCCCCAACGCCTCCCGGAAGACCCGCGCCCCCACCACATGCAGCTCGGGCAGCCCCCGCGCCCCGCTGGAGAAGAGCAGCTTCCCGAACGGCGCCAGCTCCAGGGTCTCCGCGAGCACGGCGGCGGCCCGCGCCCCCGTGTGTACGAGAGCGGGCCCCAGGTCCGCGTACACATGCGGGAACACGCTCGCCAGGTGCGCGGCATGCCGGTGGTACGGATAGCCGTGCAGCAGCACCAGATCCGTGCCGAGACCCGCCGTGGCCGCCGCGAAACCGGTGAGCAGCATCGGGTCCTCCACCCCGACGTGCAGCTGGAGCGGCAGCCCCGACGCGATCGCGATCCACAGCAGATGTCGCACCAGTACGGGATCGGTGAGCGCGCCGCCGACCTGCCGCCCGGCCAGCCACCGCCCGGCGGCCCCGCGTACCTCCCCGGGGCCCGGCGGCTCGGGAGCCAGCGCGATCCCGTGGCCCACGGCGGCGACGGAGGTGAGGGCGACGGCGGACACGGCTGCGCCGTGCACGGCCTCGGCGAGGTTCGCCAGGAAGCCCTCCACGGTGCCCGAGGTGTCGGCGACCTGCTGGGCGAGCAGTTCGAGTCGTACGATCTCGCGCGCGTCGGCCGAGCCCGCCGCGGCGATCTCGTGCGGGCCCGTGAGATCCCCGGACAGCCCGGTGTCCACCAGATAGGTGGAGATCCCGCTTCCCCTCAGCAGCCGCCGGGCCGCCTCCAGCACGCCGAGCTCGCGGCGGCGGGCGAGGTAGTGGGCGGGCGGGCAGTGCGGATCGAGACCCAGCAGCGGCGGGCACCAGCGCCGTACGGCGAAGCCGGTCTGGGTGTCGAAGAAGGTGGTGCCGGGCGCTGGCGGCCGGGTGGTGCGGCCCAACTGCGCTTCGAAGGTGCCGAGGCCGAGTTCCGTACGGAGCACTCCGTGGCAGTACTGGTCCACGAGGCTCGGGGTGTCGATCATCGGGGCTCCCAGTCGTGGACCGCGTGTGCTTCCACAGTCCTAACGGGTGACACCCGCGCGAGGTGTTGCTCAGCCGTTGGACGGGCCGCCGATCTGGATGCCTGCCATCCGGCTCCACTCGTACGGACCCGTGCGGACCTTCGCCGCGAACTCACCGTCGAAGGACTCGTGGAGCGTGATCCCCGACCGCTCGACGGCGGCGCGCGCGATGTCGTGGCTCGGTGCGACGAGGTCGCCCCATTCGCCGTCCTCACCGACGAGCACGATGCGGGTGCCCATCTGGCCGAGGTACGCCAGCTGCCCTTCGGCGCCGCCGTGGGCCTTGGCGAAGGCGGAGATCTGCTTGGCGAGCCTGCCGGCCCTGCGCTCCGCGCGCTTGTCCTGGGTGTCCTGCTCAGTGTCTGCCATGAACAGAATGCTACCGACGGGTACCGCTACCGCAGGAAGGGGTCCACCGCGACCGCCGTGAAGAGCAGCGACACATAGATGATCGACCAGTGGAACAGCCGCATCTCCTTGAGCTTGACGCCCGCCGCGCCCGCCTTCGCGCGGTTGTGCAGGGAGTGCGCCTCCCACAGCCACCAACCGCCCGTGGCCAGCGCCACCGCCGTATAGAACCAGCCGGTGTAGCCCAGCGGCGTCAGCAGCAGCGAGACGGCGACCATCACCCAGCTGTAGAGCACGATCTGGCGGGCGACGACCCTGTTCGAGGCGACGACAGGGAGCATCGGAACGCCCACGCGCGCGTAGTCGGCCTTCACCTTCATCGACAGCGGCCAGTAGTGCGGCGGCGTCCAGAAGAACATGACCAGGAAGAGGATGACCGGGGCCCACGACATCGAGTTGGTGACGGCGGACCAGCCGATCAGGACCGGCATACAGCCGGCGATGCCGCCCCAGACGATGTTCTGGGAGGTGCGGCGCTTGAGGATCATCGTGTAGACGATGACGTAGAAGAGCAGCGCGCCCAGCGACAGCGCGGCGGACAGCCAGTTGACGAGCAGCCCGAACCAGAGGGTGGAGATAACGGCGAGGGCGAGGCCGAAGACCAGGCTCTCGCGGGGCGAGACCATTCCGGTGACCAGCGGGCGCTGCGACGTACGGTCCATCAGAGCGTCGATGTCGCGGTCGATGTACATGTTCAGGGCGTTTGCCCCACCGGCGGAAAGGTACCCGCCGAGACAGGTTGTGAGCACCAGCCACAGGTCGGGAACACCCTGTGCGGCCAGGAACATCACCGGAACGGTGGTGATCAGCAACAACTCGATGATCCGCGGCTTGGTAAGTGCCACGAAGGCCTTGACGCGGGCCCCGAACGGGCGGTGGCCCCCCGGGCTGGGAGTCAAGACGACCCCTGCGGGTCGGGACTCGACGGCCGTCACGCACACCCCTGACAGAGAAATTCCAGCAAGTTTCCGGCGTGATAACCCGGTAGAGACTTGCGCGTACCACGCCACTCTAGACGCCCGGCATACGCCGATCTTCTCCGGGGTGGGGTCGTGTTGAGCAGCTCTCGCAGCCCCTCCGTATAGGTGTGCGTACAGCTTGCGTACAGCTATACGGCAGTAGCTGTTTCGGTAAAGACCCACGCTCGAAAAGACCCGCGTTGCCGCGAGGGTAGGCTCGACAACGCCCGGTGGTTCCTTCGTCACCGGGATTCGATTATGTGGAGAGGAGCCCTGACCCAGGGTGAGCACCAAGCCGACCACCACAGACCTTGAGTGGACCGATCTGGACCAGCGGGCTGTAGACACCGCCCGCGTCCTGGCCATGGACTCCGTACAGAAGGTCGGCAACGGCCATCCGGGTACGGCCATGAGCCTCGCGCCCGCCGCGTACGTGCTGTTCCAGAAGCTGATGCGGCACGATCCGGCCGACGCGGACTGGACCGGCCGTGACCGGTTCGTCCTCTCCGCGGGTCACTCCAGCCTGACCCTGTACATCCAGCTCTACCTGGCCGGGTACGGCCTGGAACTCGATGACCTGAAGGCGTTCCGGACCTGGGGCTCGAAGACACCGGGCCACCCGGAGTACGGCCACACCAATGGTGTGGAGACGACGACCGGGCCGCTGGGCCAGGGTGTCGCCAACGCGGTGGGCATGGCCATGGCCGCCCGCTACGAGCGTGGCCTGTTCGACCCGGCAGCCCCGGTCGGCCAGAGCCCCTTCGACCACACCATCTGGGCGATCGCCGGTGACGGCTGCCTCCAGGAGGGCATCTCCGCGGAGGCATCGTCGCTGGCCGGGCACCAGAAGCTGGGCAACCTGGTGCTGCTGTGGGACGACAACCACATCTCCATCGAGGGCGACACCGAGACCGCGGTCTCGGAGGACACCATCAAGCGGTACGAGGCGTACGGCTGGCACGTCCAGCGCGTCGAGCAGCTGCCCAACGGCGACCTCGACCCGGCCGGTCTGTACCACGCCATGAAGGCGGCGCAGGCGGAGACCGAGCGCCCCTCCTTCATCGCGGCCCGTTCGATCATCGCCTGGCCCGCCCCGCACGCGCAGAACACCGAGGCCGCGCACGGCTCGGCGCTCGGCGACGAGGAGGTCGCGGCCACCAAGCGTGTCCTGGGCTTCGACCCGGAGCAGAGCTTCGAGGTCGCCGACGAGGTCCTCGCCCACAGCCGTTCGGCGCTCGACCGCGGGCGCGAGGCCCGTGGCGAGTGGGAGAAGACGTTCGCCGCGTGGCGCACCGCCAACCCGGACCGGGCGGCCGAGTTCGACCGGATCCGCGCGGGCGAGCTGCCCGCGGGCTGGGAGGAGGAACTGCCGGAGTTCGAGACCGGCAAGGGTGTCGCCACCCGCGCCGCCTCCGGCAAGGTCCTGCAGGCGCTGGGCGCGGTCATCCCGGAGCTGTGGGGCGGCTCGGCCGACCTGGCGGGCTCCAACAACACCACCATCGACAAGACGTCCTCGTTCCTGCCGGTGGGCAACCCGCTGCCGGAGGCGGACCCGTACGGCCGTACGGTCCACTTCGGCATCCGCGAGCACTCCATGGCCGCGGCCATGAACGGCATCGCGCTGCACGGCAACACCCGTATCTACGGTGGCACCTTCCTGGTGTTCTCCGACTACATGCGCAACGCGGTACGGCTCTCGGCGCTGATGCACCTGCCGGTGACGTACGTCTGGACGCATGACTCGGTCGGTCTGGGCGAGGACGGTCCCACCCACCAGCCGGTGGAGCACCTGGCCACGCTGCGCGCGATCCCGGGCCTGAACATCGTCCGCCCGGCCGACGCGAACGAGACCGCCGTGGCCTGGCGCGAGATCCTGGCGCGCTTCACCAAGGAGTTCGGCAAGGGCGCCCCGCACGGCCTGGCGCTGACCCGCCAGGGTGTGCCGACGTACGAGCGCAACGAGGACGCGGCGCGCGGCGGTTATGTGCTCTTCGACGCCGAGGGGGGCGAGCCGCAGGTGGTGCTGATCGCCACCGGCTCCGAGGTCCAGCTCGCCGTCCAGGCGCGTGAGCAGCTCCAGGAGGCGGGCGTGGCGACGCGGGTCGTCTCGATGCCGTGTGTGGAATGGTTCGAGGAGCAGGACCAGGCGTACAAGGACAGTGTTCTGCCGCCGTCCGTGAAGGCACGGGTCGCGGTCGAGGCCGGTATCGGTCTGACCTGGCACCGCTACGTCGGCGACGCGGGCCGGATTGTTTCGCTGGAGCACTTCGGCGCTTCGGCTGACGGAAAGGTTCTCTTCCGGGAGTTCGGCTTCACTGCCGATGCGGTCGCCGCCGCCGCACGGGAATCCCTCGCCGCCGCTACGCGCTGACGCTGGTATACGACAAGTAGGAGATGCAATTCTCATGACAGACGCACTCAAGCGCCTCTCCGACGAAGGCGTCGCGATCTGGCTGGACGACCTCTCGCGCCAGCGGATCACCTCCGGCAATCTCGCCGAACTGATCGACCAGCAGCATGTCGTGGGAGTCACCACGAATCCGTCGATCTTCCAGAAGGCCATCAGCGGCGGCGACGGTTACGACCAGCAGCTCCACGATCTCGCCGTGCGCAGGGTGACGGTCGAGGAAGCCGTACGGATGATCACGACCGCGGACGTCCGCGACGCGGCCGACATCCTGCGGCCGGTCTTCGACGCCACCGGCGGTCTGGACGGCCGGGTCTCCATCGAGGTCGACCCGCGCCTGGCGCACAACACCGAGGCGACCATCGCCGAGGCCAGGCAGCTGGCCTGGCTGGTGGACCGGCCCAACACGCTGATCAAGATCCCGGCGACCAAGGCGGGCCTGCCCGCGATCACCGAGACCATCTCCAAGGGCATCAGCGTCAATGTCACGCTGATCTTCTCGCTGGAGCGCTACCGCGAGGTCATGGACGCCTACCTCTCCGGCCTGGAGAAGGCGAACGCGATGGGGATCGACCTGTCCACGATCCAGTCCGTGGCGTCCTTCTTCGTGTCCCGCGTGGACACCGAGATCGACAAGCGCCTCGACGCGATCGGCACCCCCGAGGCCAAGGAGGCCCGCGGCAAGGCGGCCGTCGCCAACGCGCGCCTGGCCTACGAGGCGTACGAGGAGATCTTCTCCTCGGAGCGCTGGGACGCCCTGGACAGGGCGCGCGCCAACCGGCAGCGTCCGCTGTGGGCCTCCACCGGTGTCAAGGACCCGGCGTACAGGGACACGATGTATGTCGACGACCTGGTCGCCCCGGGCACGGTGAACACCATGCCGGAGGCCACCCTGGAGGCTGCCGGCGACCACGGCCAGATCACCGGCAACACCATCGCGGGCACCTACGACCAGGCGCGCGCCGACCTCGCCGCCGTCGCCGAGCTCGGGATCTCGTACGACGATGTCGTCACGGTCCTGGAGGACGAGGGCGTCGAGAAGTTCGCGACGTCCTGGACGGATCTGCTCAAGTCGACCGAGGCCGAGCTGAAGCGCCTCGCTCCTTCGGAGGGCTGACAACCTTGTCCGGTCTCAGCGGAGCCAACCCGCTTCGTGACCCCGCCGACCGACGGCTCCCGCGTATCGCGGGGCCGTCGGGCCTGGTCATTTTCGGGGTCACGGGCGATCTGTCGCGTAAGAAGCTGATGCCCGCCGTCTACGACCTGGCCAACCGCGGGCTGCTGCCGCCGGGCTTCTCGCTCATCGGCTACGCCCGCCGTGAGTGGCAGGACGAGGACTTCGCGCAGGAGGTCCACGACGCCGTCAAGGCGAACGCCCGTACGCCCTTCCGGGAAGAGGTCTGGCAGCAGCTCATCCAGGGGATGCGCTTCGTCCAGGGCGATTTCGACGACGATGACGCCTTCGAGCGGCTGAAGGCCACCATCGAGGACCTCGACAAGAGGCAGGGCACCGGCGGCAACTTCGCGTTCTATCTGTCCGTGCCGCCGAAGTTCTTCCCGAAGGTGGTCGAACAGCTGCGCAAGCACGGTCTCGCCGACCAGAAGGAAGGCTCCTGGCGGCGCGCCGTCATCGAGAAGCCGTTCGGCCACGACCTGGTCTCCGCCAAGGAGCTCAACAAGGTCGTACACGAGGTCTTCCCGTCCAACGAGGTCTTCCGGATCGACCACTATCTGGGCAAGGAGACCGTCCAGAACATTCTGGCGCTGCGGTTCGCCAACACCCTCTTCGAGCCGATCTGGAACCGGTCGTACGTCGACCATGTACAGATCACCATGGCCGAGGACATCGGCATCGGCGGCCGCGCCGGCTACTACGACGGCATCGGCGCCGCCCGTGACGTCATCCAGAACCACCTGCTCCAGCTGCTCGCGCTGACCGCGATGGAGGAGCCCGCCTCCTTCGACGCGGACGCGCTCGCGGCCGAGAAGACCAAGGTGCTGGGCGCGGTGAAGCTGCTCCAGGACCCCGAGGACCTGGCCAGGAACACGGTGCGCGGGCAGTACGCCGCGGGCTGGCAGGGCGGCGAGAAGGCCGTCGGCTACCTCCAGGAAGACGGCATCGACCCCAAGTCGAAGACCGACACCTACGCCGCGGTCAAGCTGGAGATCGACAACCGCCGCTGGGCGGGCGTCCCCTTCTACCTCCGTACGGGCAAGCGGCTCGGCCGGCGGGTCACCGAGATCGCGGTGGTCTTCCAGCGCGCCCCGCACTCCCCCTTCGACCACACGGCGACGGAGGAGCTGGGGCAGAACGCCCTGGTCATCCGCGTCCAGCCGGACGAGGGCGTGACCATGCGGTTCGGCTCGAAGGTGCCGGGCACCTCGATGGAGGTGCGGGACGTCTCGATGGACTTCGCGTACGGCGAGTCCTTCACGGAGTCCAGCCCCGAGGCGTACGAACGGCTCATCCTCGACGTCCTGCTCGGCGACTCCAACCTCTTCCCGCGTCTGGAGGAGGTCGAGCTGTCCTGGAAGATCCTCGACCCGATCGAGCAGTACTGGGACCGGCACGGCAAGCCCGCGCAGTATCCGGCCGGGACCTGGGGCCCGGACGAGGCGGACGAAATGCTCGCACGAGACGGACGGAGCTGGCGTCGGCCATGAAGATCGACCTTACGGACACCACGGCCAGCAAGATCAACAAGGCGCTGGTGCAGGGGCGCCGGGCGATCGGCACGCAGGCCGTCGGCATGGTGCTCACCCTCGTCATCGTCACCGACGAGGAGAACGCCTACGACTCGCTGAGGGCAGCCAACGAGGCGTCGCGCGAGCACCCTTCGCGCACGCTGGTCGTCATCAAGCGGGTCTCGCGCTCGCCGCGCGAGCGCGCGCAGGCACGCCTCGACGCGGAGGTGCGGGTCGGCACGGACGCGGGCACCGGCGAGACGGTCATCCTGCGGCTGTACGGCGAGGTGCTCAACCACGCCCAGTCGGTGGTGCTGCCGCTGCTGCTGCCCGACGCGCCGGTGGTGGTCTGGTGGCCGGTGAACGCGCCGACCGACCCGGCCAACGATCCGCTGGGCGCGCTGGCGCAGCGCAGGGTCACGGACACGTACGCCTCGGAGCAGCCGGTGCGGGACCTGGCGGCGCGCGCCGAGGCGTACACCCCGGGCGACACCGACCTGTCCTGGACCCGGACCACACCGTGGCGCTCGATGCTCGCGGCGGCTCTGGACCAGGTGGCGTGCCAGGTCACCTCCGTGGAGGTGGAGGGCGAGGAGTTCAACCCGAGCTGCGAACTGCTCGCGATGTGGCTGGCTGACCGGCTGCATGTGCCGGTGAAGCGCTCGCTGTCCTCCGGTCCTGGCCTCACGGCCGTACGGATGGAGACCAGCTGCGGGCCGATCGTGCTGGACCGGGCGGACGGCGCGCTGGCGACGCTGTCCATAGAGGGCCAGCCGGACCGGGCGGTGGCACTCCAGCGGCGTGAGACGTCGGAGCTGATCGCGGAGGAGCTGCGGCGGCTCGACCCGGACGACACCTACGCGTCGGCGCTGCGGTTCGGGGTCGACCGGCTGGAGTCCTTCGCGGAGGCGAAGGAGCAGCCCAGGCCCGCGCCACCGAAGAAGGCGCCGGCACAGTGAACGTTCCGCAGCTCGTCGTACACCGCGACAAGGAACTGATGGCGCAGGCCGCGGCGGCCCGGCTGATCACGAAAATCGTGGACGCCCAGGCCGCGCGCGGCTCGGCGTCCGTGGTCCTGACGGGTGGCCGCAACGGCAACGCCCTGCTGGCCGCGGTCGCCGCGTCCCAGGCCAGGGACGCCATCGACTGGCCGCGGCTCGATCTGTGGTGGGGCGACGAACGGTTCGTCCCGGAGGGCGACCCGGAACGCAATGTCACCCAGGCGCGCGAGGCACTGCTGAACCAGGTCCCGCTGGACCCGGCCCGGGTGCACGCGATGGCCGCGTCGGACGGGCCGTACGGCACGGATGTGGACGCGGCGGCGGCGGCGTACGCGACGGAACTGGCCGCGGCGGCGGGCCCCGAGGACCACGGCCCGGTGCCGACGTTCGACGTACTCCTGCTGGGTGTCGGCCCCGACACGCATGTGGCGTCGCTCTTCCCGGAGCTTCCGGCGGTCCGCGAGACGGAACGCACGGTGGTCGGCGTCCACGGGGCGCCGAAGCCACCGCCGACGCGGATCTCGATGACGCTGCGGGCGATCCGGGCGGCGCGGGAGGTATGGCTGCTGGCTGCGGGCGAGGACAAGGCGAAGGCGGCGATGATCGCGCTGTCGGGAGCGGGTGAGGTCCAGGCACCGGCGGCGGGAGCGTACGGTCGCTCGCGCACGCTGTGGCTTCTGGACGCGGGGGCGGCGTCCCAGCTGCCGCGGGACCTGTACCCTCCGGCGTCGGCCTGACGCGTGCGGGCCCTGGTCCGGGGGCGCCGCCCCCGCGTCTCAAACGCCGGCGGGGCTCAATAGAGCCCGTCCGGCGATTGAGGACACTCCCCCTACGCCCCAGGGGGCGTGGGGGGGGACCCCCACCCGAAGGGCGGTACGGGGTCTGGGGCGGAGCCCCAGTTACGGGAAGGGGCGGGTAGGGGAAAGCCCGCCGCAGGCGCCACCCGCACCACCGCAACCCGCACGCGCCCTCAGCCGCCCCCACCACCCCGCACAAGGAACGGCTCCAGCACCCCCGGCACCGCCTCCGCCCCGAACACCAGCCCCTCCCCCTCCCCCGCGTCGTACACCGAGTACGCCCCCGCCCCCGCCGCCGTCGTCGCCGTCAGCGTCAGTACCCCCGCCCGGCGCTGGAACCAGGACTGCCTGACCGTCCAACCGATCACCCCGCCCCGCTGCAACGCGACCGTCGCGCGCCGGATCGTTCCGGAGCGGGCGACGAGGTAGTCGCCGCTGATGCCGTGGCCCAGGCTCCGGTACGCGTCCAGGGCCAGGGCCACCGCGACCGGCAGCGCCACGACCGCGCACGCCCCGGCGACGTACAGCAGGACGGGCGTGAGCCATGCGCCCAGCGCCGCCAGCACCGACACCGGGAGCAGCACCGCCGTCAGCGCCCACCGCAGACGCCGGGTCCGGGCCGCCCGGGGGTGCGCGGTCAAGGAGACCGATCCCGTCGGGGCGACCGGCTCCCGCAGCACCCGCGCGGCCAGTTCGTTGGCCACCGCCCGGGGCGCGGGCGGCAGCAGCGCCTTCAGGTCGGCGTGTTTGTCGTCGCTGTCGTCCACGAGGCCGGTGGCGATCGCGTCCACCCGCGCCGCCCCGAACAGCCGTACGCCCAGCGGCTCGACCAGTTCGACGCCCCGCAGCCGCCGCTCCTCTATGGAGATCGAGCGCGCGGTGAACAGCCCGCGCCGCACCCGCAGGGTGCCGCCGGGTTCGCGCTCCAGGCGGTAGTTCCACCACATCTCGATCCACAGGCCGAGCGCGCCCACCGCGCCCGCGACCACCGCCGCGAGCACCAGCGCCGCGACCGTCCACACGACGGGGGTGTCCTGGAAGCGGTCCCCCACCCAGTCGATGACCTCGCCCTGCGCGCCGAACCACTCGCTGACCTGCATCACACCGCCGGCCGCCGCGCCCCCGAGCAGGGGGGCGACGAAAGAAACCGGCGCGTAGCGGATCCAGGACGGGTCGAGCGCGCCGAGCACGCCCTCCTGGTGGATGCCGGGCGCGGCGGCGGTCAGCCGCGCCAGCAGTTCCGTACGCAGGCGCTCGCCCTCGGCCTTGCTGACCGGGTCGAGTTCGAGCGTGGATTCACCGCCCGCGCTCTGCTCGCCGGTGCCGATGCGCACCTTGACCAGGCCGAGGATCCGCAGCAGCGGGTTCGCGGCCAGATCGACGCTGCGGATGCGCTCGCGGGCCAGCGAACGGCGTTTGACCAGCAGCAGCCCGGTGTGGAGTTCGGCGCGCTCGGGGCCGATGCGGTAGCGCGTGCGGCGCCACCGTACGTAGTCCGCGCCCGTGCCCACGGAGATGAGCAGCAGCGCCCCGGCCAGCACCCAGCCGAGCGCCTGCCACAGCGGCATGCCGCCGGCGAGGCCGAGGGTGACGGGCAAGGCGGCGCCCCCGGCCACGCCTGCCATGACGAGCGCGGTGGCCAGGACCGTACGCCTGTCGAGCTTCCGCCAGTCCGTCGCCACGTCCTCCACGTCGCTCATGTCGCGTCTCCGGGCGTGGCCTGCGTGATCCGCGTCAGCCGCTCCGCCAACTCCGCGGCGAGCGCGTGGTCCAGCCCTTCGATCTTGATCGCGCCCTTGGACGACGCGGTCGTGACAATGACCGTGGCCAGCTTGAACGCCTGCTCCAGCGGCCCGCGCACCGTGTCCACGGTCTGGATCCGGGACATGGGCGCGATCCGCCACTCCTGCCAGAACGCGCCCGTCCGGACGTACACCGCCTCGTCCGTGACCTCCCAGCGGTGTACCCGGAACCACCAGAGCGGGAAGAAAAAGGCGCAGGCCAGACCGAGCACCGCCAGCGCACCGGCGATCGTCAGGAGCCACGGCCGTGCGGGCGTGATCAGCGCGCCCAGTACCGCCAGTACGGCCACGGGGACCAGGGTCAGCAGCAGCCACTGCACCCGCCACCAGCCGACGGCCCGCTCATTGAGCATGTTGTTCGGCGGCCTCAGCCTTATCCCGTTCCCTCCCACGGATTCAGCGACCGCGCAGCGTGCGGTACTTCGCGGCCAGTGCCGACGTCGAGCTGTCCAATGCCTCGCCGCCCGTCCCTTCGGTGAGCACCGGCTCGATCTTCTTCGCGAGTACCTTGCCGAGCTCGACGCCCCACTGGTCGAAGGAGTCGATGTTCCAGACGGCCCCCTGGACGAACACCTTGTGCTCGTACAGCGCGATCAGCTGGCCCAGTACGGACGGTGTCAGCTCGTCCGCGAGGATCGTGGTCGTCGGGTGGTTGCCGTGGAACGTCTTGTGCGCCACCAGCTCCTCGGGCACGCCCTCCGCCTGTACCTCCTCGGGCGTCTTGCCGAAGGCGAGCGCCTGGGTCTGCGCGAAGAAGTTGGCCATCAGCAGATCGTGCTGGGCGACGAGACCGGGCAGCAGATCCCCGACCGGCTGTGCGAAGGCGATGAAGTCCGCCGGGATGACCTTGGTGCCCTGGTGGATCAGCTGGTAGTACGCGTGCTGGCCGTTGGTGCCGGGCGTGCCCCACACCACCGGTCCGGTCTGCCAGTCGACGGGGTTGCCCTGGCGGTCCACGGACTTGCCGTTGGACTCCATGTCGAGCTGCTGGAGGTACGCGGTGAACTTCGACAGATAGTGGGAGTACGGCAGCACCGCATGCGACTGCGCGTCGAAGAACGCCCCGTACCAGATGCCCAGCAGGCCCAGCAGCAGCGGCGCGTTCTCCTCGGCCGGCGCTGTGCGGAAGTGCTCGTCCACCAGGTGGAAACCGTCGAGCATCTCCCGGAAGCGGTCCGGGCCGATCGCGATCATCAGCGAGAGACCGATGGCGGAGTCGTACGAGTACCGACCGCCGACCCAGTCCCAGAACTCGAACATGTTGGTCGTGTCGATGCCGAAGTCGGAGACCTTCTCGGCGTTGGTGGACAGCGCCACGAAGTGCTTGGCGACGGCGTCCTGACCGGCCCGCAGGCCGGTGAGCAGCCAGTCTCGCGCGGACGTGGCGTTGGTGAGCGTCTCGATGGTGGTGAAGGTCTTGGAGGCGATGATGAACAGCGTCTCGGCCGGGTCCAGGTCCCGTACGGCCTCGTGCAGATCGGCCCCGTCGACGTTCGACACAAAACGGAACGTCAGTTCGCGCGCGGTGTACGAGCGCAGCGCCTCGTACGCCATCGCCGGGCCCAGATCGGAGCCGCCGATGCCGATGTTGACGATGTTCTTGATGGGCTTGCCGGTGTGGCCGGTCCACTCGCCCGACCTGATCCGGTCGGTGAAGGCGCTCATCCGGTCCAGTACCGCGTGCACCGCGGGCACGACGTTCTCGCCGTCCACCTCGATCACGGCGTCACGCGGGGCGCGCAGCGCCGTGTGCAGGACGGCGCGGTCCTCGGTGGTGTTGATCTTCTCGCCGCGGAACATCGCGTCCCGCAGCCCGGCGACGCCGGTGGCCGCGGCGAGCTCGCGCAGCAGCGTCAGCGTCTCGTCGGTCACCAGGTGCTTGGAGTAGTCGAGATACAGATCGCCGACCTGGAGGGTGTACGCGGTACCGCGCGCCGCGTCGGCCGCGAACAGCTCCCGCAGGTGCGTGCGGCCCAGCTGCTCACGGTGCTTGGCGAGAGCGGTCCACTCGGGCATCTGGTTGAGCCTCGTACGGCCCGCTGTGTTCAAGGTGTGCGACTCGGACATTCGGAAATCAGCCCACTTCTTCTCGTACCTTGCCTGTGTGTCCCACTGCGTCTCCAACCTAATTGATCAGGCCGGGTAGCGAGTCATAGGGATACAAGGGAGGGGACGAGGGTGAACGCACTCCGGCCGGACGCCCGCAGGCATCCGGCCGGATGTCGACTTCTAGATCTCGCCGCGCAATTTCGCGAGCGCCTCGGCGAGAATCGCCTCGCCGTCCTCGTCGCTGCGCCGCTCGCGTACATACGCGAGATGCGTCTTGTAGGGCTCCGTACGCGGTGGGTCCGGCGGGTTGTCCCGGTCTTGTCCGGCTGGGAAACCGCATCGAGGACAGTCCCAAGTGTCCGGAACCTGCGCGTCACTGGCGAAGCTCGGCTGCGTCTCGTGCCCATTCGAGCACCAGAAGGAGATGCGCAGGCGCGGCGCGGACTCGCCCCGCTCGGCCTCACCCATCGGCCCCGCTCCGACCCGGCTTCCCCGGATCGCGTTGCCACTTGCCACGGTCGTAACTCCCTGCGTGATGGTGCTCGAAGATGCCCCAGTCTACGTAAGGCCCAACGTGCGTCCAGTGATTGGAGTTACTCCCGCAATCAAGACGCGCACGGCGAGGGGTCTAGCTGTCCAGCTTCATCAGCAGGCCAAGCACGACAATGCACGCGAACCACAGCAGCCCGAGGACCACCGTAATGCGGTCGAGGTTCCGCTCTGCGACGGAAGAGCCGCCCACTGAGGACTGCATACCGCCACCGAACATGTCGGAGAGGC
This sequence comes from Streptomyces sp. NPDC052236, assembly GCF_044548015.1. Taxonomy (NCBI): domain Bacteria; kingdom Bacillati; phylum Actinomycetota; class Actinomycetes; order Kitasatosporales; family Streptomycetaceae; genus Streptomyces; species Streptomyces sp. NPDC052236. The sequence goes on from NZ_JBIUBL010000007.1 coordinate 161,121, forward strand.
CGCCGCCCTTTCCCTTGTGCATCAGCACCAGCAGCATCAGCAGCAGGCTGAAGACGATCAGGGCGATCGAGAACCCCATAATCACGGCTGGTCCCTACTTCCTGGCAATTCTCTCGGACTGAAATGTCGGGCTGGCTGAAATGTCGGCCTGGAAAAGATGGCCGACGGGGGCCGGATGACTGACATCTGGCCCCCGCAAGGGTACGACGGATCGGCTCTACCGCATACTCACTGGTCTACTCACTGGTCGCGGAAGCGGATGATCTTCACGAACTCTTCCGCGTCCAGCGCCGCGCCGCCCACCAGAGCGCCGTCCACATCGGGCTGCGCCATGATCGCGGCGACATTCCCGGCCTTCACCGAGCCGCCGTACTGGATACGGACCTGATCGGCCAGCTCCTGCGAGTACAGCTCGGCGAGCCGGGCGCGGATCGCGGCGCAGACCTCCTGCGCGTCCTCGGGCGTGGCGACCTCGCCCGTGCCGATGGCCCACACCGGCTCGTACGCGATCACGATGGACTCGGCCTGCTCGGCCGGGATGTCCTTGAGCCCGCCGTCGAGCTGCGCGAGGGTGTGCGGGACCTGCTGTCCGGCCTTGCGGATGTCCAGACCCTCGCCGACGCAGAGGATCGGGGTCAGGCCGTGCCTGTACGCGGCCTTCACCTTGGCGTTGCAGATCTCGTCCGACTCGGCGTGATACTGGCGGCGCTCGGAGTGGCCCACGGCGACGTAGGTGCACTTCAGCTTGGCCAGCATCAGGCCGGAGATCTCACCGGTGTACGCGCCGGAGTCCTGGGCCGAGATGTCCTGGGCGCCGTACTTGATCTTGAGCTTGTCGGCGTCGATCAGGGTCTGTACGGACCGCAGGTCGGTGAAGGGCGGCAGGACGGCGACCTCTACGGCCTCGTAGTCCTTGTCCGTCAGGGCGAAGGCCAGCTTCTGAGTGTGGGCGATGGCCTCAAGGTGGTTGAGGTTCATCTTCCAGTTGCCCGCCATCAGCGGGGTGCGGCCCTTTGCGGGAGCAGTCATAAGGGGGTCAGTCCTCCAGTGCGGCGAGGCCGGGAAGCGTCTTGCCTTCGAGATACTCGAGGCTCGCGCCGCCACCGGTCGAAATGTGGCTGAATGCCTTTTCGTCGAAGCCCAGGATCCTCACGGCGGCGGCGGAGTCCCCGCCGCCGACGACCGAGAAGGCCGGGGAGTCGACGAGCGCCTGGGCAACGGCCTTGGTGCCCTCGGCGTAGTCGGGGTGCTCGAAGACGCCCATCGGACCGTTCCAGAACACGGTGGCCGCGTCGGCGAGCTTCGATGCGTACAGCCGGCAGGTCTCGGGACCGATGTCCAGTCCCAGCTGATCGGCCGGGATGGCGTCCGCGGCGACGGTGGCGGGGTGGGCCGGGGCCTTCGTCCGCAGGTCCGGGAACGCTCCGGCGACCAGGACGTCGACGGGGAGCACGAACTCCACGCCCTTGTCCTTGGCGCGCGCCAGGTACTCGCGCACGGCCGGGATCTGGTCCTCCTGGAGCAGCGAGGTGCCGACCTCGTGGCCCTGGGCCTTGAGGAAGGTGTACGCCATGCCGCCGCCGATCAGGATGCGGTCGGCCTTCTCCAGCAGGTGGTCGATGACCCCGAGCTTGTCGGAGACCTTGGAGCCGCCGAGGGCCACGACGTACGGGCGCTGGACGTCCTCGGTGAGCTTCTTGAGGACGCCGACCTCGGTGGCGATCAGGTAGCCGGCGGCGTGCGGCAGCCGGGCGGGGAGGTCGTACACCGAGGCGTGCTTGCGGTGTACGGCTCCGAAGCCGTCGCCCACGTACACGTCGGCGAGCAGGGCGAGCAGGTCGGCGAAGGCGGCGCGCTCGGCGTCGTCCTTCGAGGTCTCGCCGGCGTTGAAGCGGAGGTTCTCGATGACGGCGACCTGGCCGTCGGCGAGGCCCGCGGTGACGGCAGTGGCGGACTCGCCGACGGTGTCGGCGGCGAACACGACCTCGGCGGCGAGGAGTTCACCGAGCCGCCGCGCCACGGGGGCGAGCGAGAAGGCCGGGTCGGCGGCGCCCTTGGGGCGGCCGAGGTGGGAGGCGACGATGACGCGCGCGCCCGCCTCGGCGAGCTTGGCGATCGTCGGGACGACGGCGCGGATACGGCCGTCGTCGGTGATGGTGGCGCCGTCGAGCGGCACATTGAGGTCGGCGCGGACGAATACCCGCTTGCCCGCGACCCCTTCGGTAAGTAGTTCGTCGATCGTCTTCATGGACAGGACTCCTCGGACCGGCTGGACGTGCGAGAAGGCTCGGGCGGCGCGGCGGTGCGCTGCCCGAGCCCTCTCGCTCACATCTTGCTGCTCTGGCTGCTCGCGCTGCTGATCAGAGCTGGGCGCCGACGAAGACCGTGAGGTCCACCAGGCGGTTGGAGTAGCCCCACTCGTTGTCGTACCAGCCGATGACCTTGACGCTCTTGCCCTGGACCATGGTCAGGGAGGAGTCGAAGGTGCAGGAGGCGGGCCAGTTGACGATGTCCGAGGAGACGATCGCGTCCTCGGTGTAGTCCAGGATTCCCTTGAGCTGGCCCTCGGCCGCCTTCTGGAACGCCGTGTTGACCTCGTCCTTGGTGACCTCACGCTCAAGCTCGATGACCAGGTCGGTCACGGAGCCGGTGGGGACCGGGACGCGCATCGCGATGCCGTCGAGCTTGCCCGCCAGTTCCGGGATGACCAGCGCGGTGGCCTTCGCGGCACCGGTGGTGGTCGGGATGATGTTCTCGGCGGCGGCGCGGGCGCGGCGCAGGTCCGAGTGCGGGAAGTCCAGGATGCGCTGGTCGTTCGTGTACGCGTGGACCGTGGTCATCATGCCCTTGACGATGCCGAAGTTCTCCAGGAGAACCTTGGCCATCGGCGCCACACAGTTCGTGGTGCAGGAGGCGTTGGAGATGACGTGGTGGTTGGCCGCGTCGTACTTGTCCTGGTTGACGCCCATCACGATGGTGATGTCCTCGTCCTTGGCCGGAGCCGAGATGAGGACCTTCTTGGCGCCGCCGGCGATGTGCTTCGCGGCGTCGGCCTTCTTGGTGAAAATGCCGGTCGACTCGATGACGATGTCGACGCCCAGCTCGCCCCACGGAATGTCGGCGGGGTTGCGCTCGGAGAGCACCTTGATGGTGCGGCCGTCGACCGTGATCGTGTCGGCGGTGTGGGTCACCTCAGCCTTGAGGCGGCCCATGATCGTGTCGTACTTCAGCAAGTGGGCCGTGGTCGCAGTGTCACCCAGGTCGTTGACAGCCACGATCTCGATGTCTGCACCCTGCTCCAGCAGCGCGCGGAAGTAGTTACGACCGATGCGGCCAAAGCCGTTGATGCCTACGCGGATCGTCACGAACCGATCTCCTCGTTGCTACGCCGGTTGTAGACGCCGGCGAGTTGTATGGGATGTCCCCGACCTCTTACGACCCTACCGCTCTGGAGGCCCGGGGATGACATCGAGAGGGGCCGCGCGTGGCTCGGCGGCCCGTACCCCCCGGTAAGGGGGTACGGGCCGCCGGATTCAGGCCTGATTTCGACCGTACAGGGTCAGCGCCGCAGCGCGCCGAGTGCCCTGCCGATGAGCTGCTTGCGCTCGGCCGCTCCGGGCACGTGCTCCAGGCCGAAGCCGAGTAGCACGGTGTCCTTCGTGGTGACCGCGCTCGCGGACGGGAACAGGTCCTGGCTGCGCGTCCAACTGCCGCGCAGCGCCGGGCTGCCCTCCGGTGAGGCGACGGCCGTCCAGGGGCCGAGTGAGGCTTCGAAGCCCTCGGCTCCCTGCTCGCCGCCGCCGGTCACCAGCTTCGTGTCGTCCACGAAGATCCCGCGACCGCCGTCGCTGGGGTCGGTGACGTAACTGACCGCGACCTCGATCTGCTTGCCCGCGTAGGCGCTCAGATCGAACGAGACGGCGCGCCAGCCGTCGGAGGCCGCGGTGAAGGAGTTCCAGGTGCCGGTGGTTCCGCTCGCCGTGCAGGCGCTGGACCCGACGGTGAGATAGTGGCGCAGGAAGGGGTGCTGATTGACGTAGAAGGCCTGGTCACACTGGGTGGGCACGGTGGTCTGCGTACCGCCGTTGGCGTCCGGCAGCGTCGTCCAGTCGTCCTGGCCGACGGTGTGGACCTCGACGATCGCGTTGTCGTAGCCGGGCTCGGTGTTGAAGCTGAGCCGGAAGTCCAGCGCCGGCTTGTCGGCCGCGCTCGTGCCCGTCAGGTCGAGCGGACGGGCCAGCCGCATCCAGGAGGAGTTGCGGTGCGAGGCGGCCATGTACCACTCGCCCTCGTACGGCGAGAAGGGCATCGTCACGCCCGGGTAGTCGCCCGCGGCGGCGCTGCTGAACTGCGGGAACTGCGCGGCCGGGAGCGTGTCCGAGGTGATCGTGTACGCGCCTGCGGCGTCCAGGGGGTTGCCCGCCGCGCCGGCCAGTGGCACGGAGCCGCCCGCCAGTCGTCCCGTACCGAGGTAGCTGTTCGCGCCGGCCAGTGAGGCACGGCCGGACGCGCCGAGGTAGTACTGGGCGAAGTCGTCGCTCACGGCGCCGCCGAGGTTGGCGTTGCCTCCGGCGCGCTCTCCGGCGTTGATCAGCTTGCCGCCTTCGTTGACAAACGACCGTACGGACTCGGTGGTGGCCCAGGAGGGGGCCGCGGCGCCGGTGTACCAGACCACCGTCTTGAAGTGGCTCAGCACGCCGAGCGGGTCGGGAGTGCCCTGGGTGGCGACGTCCCAGGCGGCGGCGCGCCGGCCGTTGTCGGCCAGGGCCTTGGTGTACGCGGCGGCGTGGACCGCCGGGGCGGTGCCGCCCTCTTCCGCGATCACCAGCGTGTCGGCGCGGGGCCGTTCGGCGACGGTGTAGGTGAAGTGCTCGCTGGAGGCGGTCTTCCCGCCCTTCGTACGGCCGGTGAACCAGACCTCGACGGTGTCGCCGACGTCGGCGTCTTCCACCTCGGCGCGGTAGTCGTCGAAGTGGAGGTTGTCCTTGCCGCCGTACGTCTCGCCGCCCTTCCAGGCCTTGAGGTCCTCGTCGTGGGTGCGTCCGCCGTTGATCCGGTAGTTGAGCTCCTTGTCGCGCAGCGACTTGCGGGCGGTGACGGTCACTTCCTGGTCGCCGCCGCGGGCGTAGGAGGTGGTGAAGGTGTCGGCGGTGAAGTCCGCGGCCTTCAGGCCCAGCGAGGACGACGGCTGGTCGGGGTGGGCGGCGGTCTCGGCGATGGAGAGCGCGAACGGGATGTTCTTGGCGAACTCCTGCTGGATCAGCTTCTCGTCGTCGGGGAAGGTGAAGACGGAGGCGCAGTCGGCCGCGTTCCAGGCGTCGTTCGGGTCGACCCGGGAGGCGGTGGCGCAGGTCGACATCTCCGGGGTGTACATCATCATGCCGTTGACGTTGGCCGCATGTCCGTCGGCCTCGCCGTTGGTGATGTAGAGCTCGGAGGCGACCTGCGGGTGGTAGCCGGGGATGGCCGGGTTCTCGGGCGTACCGGCGAGGGATTCGTAGAGGACGTCGTCCGGCGAGGGGGTGTCGACCTGCCAGCCGACTCCGTACAGGATCAGCTCGGCCGCGGAGTGGTAGTTGATGCCGTACTCGAAGCCGATGCGCTTCTGGAAGGCGTCCAGAGCCTTGGTCTCGGGCTCGGAGCCGGGGCCTGTGCCGCGGTAGGTCTCGTCGAAGGGGTCGGGGGACGAGCCCTCGTTGTCGTAGCCCCACTTGTACGAGAAGTTGCGGTTGAGGTCGACGCCGTCGCCGGGCGCGATCTTGCCGTCGCCGTTGTTGTCGCGCAGGTTCTTGCGCCACTGGCGCTCGTCGGTGCCCGTGAAGGTGTAGTCGTAGCCGTCCGGGTTCGCGGAGAGAACGAACCACAGCTCGGTGGAGTCCACGATCTGGGTGATCTGCGGGTCCTTGCCGTAGTTGGCGAGGTAGTGGTGGAGCAGCCGCCGGTTCATCTCGGGGGTGATCCACTCGCGGGCGTGCTGGTTGGACAGGTACAGGGTGGAGGGCTTGGAGCCGTCCTTGTACTTCTTGGCACCCTTGCTGACCTTGAGGGCGAGGATGTCCTGGCCTTTGACGGTCTTGCCGATGGAGACGACCTTGGTGAGGCCGGGGTTGGCCTGTGCGGTGGCGAGGATCTCCTGCTTGAGGCCTCCCGCGCCGCCGTACGGGCGGAAGACGCCGTCGCCGGCGGCCTCGACACGGCTCTCGGCCTTGGCCGAGATCGTGTGCTCGGCGAGGGGGATGCCCTTCACCCGCAGCTCGTCGGCCTGCTGCTCGGTGAGGTAGAGCTCAATGGTGGCGGTGCCCTTGTCGGGTACCTGCTCACTCAGTTCATGGCCGTCGGTGCCTGCCGCCAGAAGCAGCGGGACCTGCGCCTTGGTGACTTGTGCACGCCATACAGAGAGTCCGTCGTCACCGCCGCCGTCGCCTTGTCCGGCCTGGGCGATCGGCGCCGCGGCCAGTGTGGCCATCAGCAGTGAAGCCGCCGCGAGGATCGATCTCGCTCTACGTCTCATTAGCCCCCCTTGCAGTTGTCTGCCACAGAAGTGGTCAGTTGCCAGGTTCATGCCTCTTCATGATCATGCCAAGAATACGGGACCTGGCCGATTTCGGAAGGCGAAACGCGGCTGCCGACTCCCTCGAAGGAAGTCGGCAGCACGGGAGTTGCGGAGGCACGCTCGCGGAGGCGCGCTCAGGGCTGCCGGCAAGGACAGGGGCGCGGGCTCAGCCGACGAGGCCGTCCGCCATCTCCTCGGTGAGGTTCGACTCCGTACCGGGAATGCCGAGGTCCTGCGCCCGCTTGTCGGCCATCGCCAGCAGCCGGCGGATCCGGCCCGCGACCGCGTCCTTGGTCAGCGGCGGTTCGGCGAGCGCGCCCAGCTCCTCCAGCGAGGCCTGCTTGTGCTCCATCCGCAGCCGCCCCGCGGCGGCCAGATGCTCGGGCACCTCCTCGCCCAGGATCTCCAGCGCGCGCTGCACCCGGGCGCCCGCGGCGACCGCGGCACGGGCCGAGCGTCGGAGGTTGGCGTCGTCGAAGTTGGCGAGGCGGTTGGCGGTGGCGCGCACCTCGCGCCGCATCCGCCGCTCCTCCCACGCCAGTACGGATTCGTGCGCCCCGAGGCGGGTCAGCAGCGCGCCGATCGCGTCCCCGTCGCGTACGACGACACGGTCCACGCCGCGCACCTCGCGCGCCTTGGCGGCGATCGAGAGCCGGCGGGCCGCGCCGACCAGGGCGAGCGCGGCCTCCGGACCCGGGCAGGTGACCTCCAGCGAGGAGGAGCGGCCCGGCTCGGTCAGCGAGCCGTGCGCCAGGAACGCGCCGCGCCAGGCGGCCTCCGCGTCACAGGTGGCCCCGGAGACGACCTGCGGAGGCAGCCCGCGGATGGGGCGGCCCCGGCCGTCGACCAGACCGGTCTGGCGCGCCAGCTGATCGCCGCCCCCTACCACCCGTACGACGTAACGCGAGCCGCGGCGCAGTCCGCCCGGCGCCATCACCATCAGCTCGGAGGTATGCCCGAAGATCTCCAGGATGTCCCGCTTCAGCCGGCGCGCGGCAATGCCGGTGTCCAGCTCCGCTTCGATCACAATGCGCCCGCTCACCAGGTGCAGTCCGCCCGCGAACCGAAGAATCGCCGAGACCTCTGCCTTTCTGCAGCAGGTGCGGGTGACGGGAAGCCGGGAGATTTCGTCCTTCACCGCTGCCGTCATCGCCATGGGCCGATCCTTCCATGCATCCGAAAAATACGGTCGTACGCGGCGGCCAACAGCTCCGGATCATGGACCGGACCCCTGTCGGGCGAGGCCACTGGGCCCAGCTCGACCGCGGCGCCGAACCGCTGGGCGGCGTCGACGAGGGAGTCGCGGTCGGGCACTGCGGCCTCGTCGGCCAGCACCACGTCCAGGGCGAGTTTAGGCGCGTGTCGTCCCAAAACCTCCAAATGACGCTGCGGTGAGAAGCCATCTGTTTCACCCGGCTGAGGGGCGAGGTTGAGTGAGAGGACGCGGCGGGCCCTCGTCACTATCAGCGCGTCCAGCAGTTCGGGCACCAGCAGATGCGGAATCACCGAGGAGAACCAGGAGCCCGGGCCCAGCACCACCCAGTCGGCGTCCAGCACGGCGGCAACGGCCTCCGGGACCGCGGGCGGGTCGTGCGGCACCAGGTGCACGGACTGCACCTCGCCCGGCGTCAGCGCGACCGTGGCCTGGCCGCGCACTGTCTGCACCTCGTCCGGGCGGGCCGGGTCATGGCCCCGTACCAGCGCCTGCAACTCCAGCGGCACGGCGGACATCGGCAGCACCCTGCCGTGCGCGCCCAGCAGCTTGCCGACCAGGTCCAGCGCCTGGACATGGTCGCCGAGCTGCTCCCACAGGGCCACGATCAGCAGATTGCCGACCGCGTGTTCGTGCAGCTCGCCCTGGGACTGGAAGCGGTGCTGGATGACGCGGGACCAGGTCTGGCCCCAGGCGTCGTCGCCGCACAGCGCGGCCAGCGCCTTGCGCAGGTCACCGGGCGGCAGCACGCCGAGCTCCTCCCGGAGCCGGCCGCTGGAGCCGCCGTCGTCGGCGACGGTGACGACCGCGGTGAGATCGCCGGTAATACGGCGCAGGGCGGTGAGCGAGGCGGACAGCCCCATGCCGCCGCCCAGCGCGACGACCTTGGGCTGGGCGCCGCGTTTGACTCCGGGGTTGAGTCCCGACAGCGCGTGCGTGGCTCTGCGCAGGCGCCGCAGCCGGAGATTGCGTCCGGTCACTCGCGCCCCAGGTCCCGGTGGACGATGACGGTCTCAATTCCGGCGGAGGAAAGGCTGGCCGCGAGCCTCTCGGACGTGGCGACGGAGCGGTGCTTGCCGCCGGTGCAGCCGACGGCGATGGTCACATACCGCTTGCCCTCGCGGCGGTAGCCCGCGGCGATCATCTGGAGCAGCTCGGTGTAGCGGTCGAGGAACTCCTTGGCGCCGGGCTGGTTGAAGACGTAGTTCGAGACTTCTTCATTGAGGCCGGTGAAGGGCCGCAGCTCCGGGACCCAGTGCGGATTCGGCAGAAAGCGCATGTCCACGACAAGGTCGGCGTCGACGGGCAGTCCGTACTTGAAGCCGAACGACATGACCGTCGCGCGCAGCTCCGGCTCCTCGTCGCCCGCGAACTGGGCGTCCATCTTGGCGCGCAGCTCGTGGACGTTCAGGCTGGAGGTGTCGATCACCAGGTCGGCGTCGCCGCGCAGCTCGCGCAGCAGATCACGCTCGGCCGCGATGCCGTCCACGATCCGGCCGTCGCCCTGGAGGGGGTGCGGCCTGCGGACCGACTCGAAGCGGCGGACCAGGGCCTCGTCGGAGGACTCCAGAAACACGATCCGCCGGGTGACCTGCTTGGCGTCGAGGTCGGCGAGGGACTCGCGGAGGTTGTCGAAGAAACGCCGGCCGCGCACGTCGACCACGACGGCGATACGGGCGACATTGCCCTGTGAGCGGGCGCCGAGCTCCACCATCGTGGGGATCAGCGCGGGCGGCAGGTTGTCGACCACGAACCAGCCGAGGTCCTCCAGGCACTTCGCGGCGGTGGACCGGCCGGCCCCCGACATTCCCGAGATGATGACCAGCTCGGGGATCGCCGCCGTATCGGCGGTCCCGGCGGGCTCGGTCGTGGCGCCGGGCTCGGTTGGTGCGCCCGTACTGCCCGTACTGGCCGTACTCACGTCTGGTGCTCCGTCTCCATGGTGCTCAGTCATGCTGTGCTGCCCCCGTCATTCTCTTCAATGATCTCTCCTGTTGCCGTATTCACGGCAGGGGCGGCCGGAGCCGCCTGGGCAAGGGCCACGACGACGGACTCCGCCGTCTTGCGTCCCATGCCGGGAACCTCGCAGATCTGCTCGATTGTCGCCTGCTTCAGGCGCTTGACCGAGCCGAAATGTTTGATCAGGGCCTGCTTCCGGGTGTCGCCGAGGCCGGGGATCGTGTCCAGCGGGCTGGTGCGGATGCGGTGGCGGCGCTTGGAGCGCTGGTAGCGGATGGCGAAGTCGTGGGCCGTGTCGCGGATGCGCTGGAGGAGATACAGCCCTTCGCTGGAGCGGGGCAGGACCACCGGGTCGTCGTCGTGCGGCAGCCAGACCTCTTCGAGGCGCTTGGCGAGGCCGCAGACGGCGACATCGTCTATGCCCAGCTCGTCGAGGGCGCGCTGGGCGGCGGCCACCTGGGGCTGTCCGCCGTCCACGACGACGAGCTGGGGCGGGTAGGCGAAACGCTTGGGCCTGCCGTCGTCCTCCAGGACCTGGCCGGGGGCCGCCGCTCCGTCTGTCGTCGGGCCCTCGGAGGTCTCGGCGCCGTCGGGCGTCTGGCCCTCGGGCGTCTGGCCCTCGGCACTCATGGGGCTCTCGGCACCGATCCACTCGCCCGTTCGGTCCTTCTCCGCCAGATACCGCTTGAAGCGCCGGCCGATCACCTCATGCATCGACCGGACGTCGTCCTGGCCCTCGAAGCCCTTGATCTGGAAGCGGCGGTACTCGCTCTTGCGCGGCAGTCCGTCCTCGAAGACCACCATGGACGCCACGACGTCCTCGCCCTGGAGGTGCGATACGTCAAAGCATTCGATCCGCAGCGGAGCGGAGTCGAGGCCGAGGGCCTCGGCGATCTCCTCCAGGGCGCGCGAGCGGGTGGTGAGATCGCTGGCGCGCTTCGTCTTGTGCAGCCCGAGCGCCTGCACGGCGTTGCGCTGCACCGTCTCCATCAGGTCCTTCTTGTCGCCGCGCTGCGGGATGCGCAGCGAGACCTGCGAGCCGCGGCGGTCGCTCAGCCACTGCGTGACGGTGTCGGAGTCCTCGGGGAGTGCCGGGACGAGGACCTCCTTGGGTACGGCGTCGCCGCGCTCCTCTCCGTACAGCTGCTGCAGGGCGTGCTCGACCAGCCCGGCGGTGTCGACGGCCTCGACCTTGTCGGTGACCCAGCCGCGCTGGCCGCGGACGCGTCCGCCGCGTACGTGGAAGATCTGCACGGCGGCTTCGAGCTCGTCCTCGGCGACAGCGATGAGATCGGCGTCGGTGGCGTCGGCGAGGACGACGGCGTTCTTCTCCAGGGCGCGCCGCAGGGCCCCGATGTCGTCACGCAGGCGGCCTGCCTTCTCGTACTCCAGGTCCTCGGCCGCCGCCATCATCTGCTTCTCCAGGCGGCGTATGTACGTCCCGGTGCGGCCGGCCATGAAGTCGCAGAACTCCTCGGCCAGTTCGCGGTGCTCCTCGGGGGTGACCCGGCCCACGCAGGGCGCGGAGCACTTGTCGATATAGCCGAGCAGACAGGGGCGGCCCTTCTGGACGTGGTTCCTGAAGACCCCGGCGGAGCAGGTGCGTACGGGAAAGACGCGGAGCATCAGATCGACGGTCTCGCGGATCGCCCAGGCGTGGCCGTACGGACCGAAGTAGCGCACGCCCTTCTTCTTGGCGCCGCGCATGACCTGAACGCGCGGGAACTCCTCATTGAGGGTGACCGCGAGATACGGATAGCTCTTGTCGTCCCGGTACTTGACGTTGAACCGGGGGTCGTACTCCTTGATCCAGGAGTACTCCAGCTGGAGCGCCTCGACCTCGGTGGAGACCACGGTCCACTCGACGGATGCGGCCGTGGTGACCATGGTGCGGGTGCGGGGGTGCAGACCGGCCAGGTCCTGGAAGTAGCTGGCGAGGCGCTGGCGCAGGCTTTTGGCCTTCCCGACGTAGATCACCCGGCGGTGCTCGTCGCGGAATTTGTAGACCCCCGGTGAGTCGGGGATCTGTCCCGGCCTGGGGCGGTAGCTGGAGGGGTCTGCCATGCCGTCCACCCTACTGGCGGACAGTGACAGTGCGGTCGGCTCAGTGCTGGGAGCAAGGCGCCCGCGTCCTCAGGTGCGGCGGCGCATCCGGAGGGCCGTCATACCGCACAGGGCGAGGGCCGCGAGGGCGCCCGCTCCGGAGGCCGCCGATGCGAGGGTGACCGCGCTCCCCCGGTAGGCGGGGCCCGCGGCGGGGCCGCCGTACGCGTAGGCGGTCCGGACGCGGCGCTGGTAGGCGGCGAGTGTGGTGCCACGGCTGCCCACGGCCCGTCGGGCGTCGTCGTCGAGCGGAAGAACCCGCTCGCCCTTGCTGACGTACCAGGCGTCGATCTGCGGTTCGTGGAAGACCCTGCCGCCGGGCAGCTTGCGGGCGCCCTGGCGTACGTAGCGGATCTCGTCGTCACCGGCGGCGATGCCGACCACCTGCCAGTCCGCGCCCCGGCGGGCCGTCCAGACGGAGGCGGAGCGGCCGTCGGACGACACCGCCTGCCCGGCCAGGTACTCCAGCCGGGCGACGGGCGCACCCGGCTTCCCGGCCACGAACTCAGGAGCGAGGGTGTAGACGGGGAGGTTCACCTCCACCTCCACCTCCACCTCCACCTCCGCGTCCACGCCTACGTCCTCGACGCGGGGGTCGGCTGCGGCTGGCGGGCGGGCGAAGAACTGGGACAGGCTCTCCAGGGCGGCGGGAGCGGTGGCGGCGCGGTGGGCCTCCGCCAGGTCTGCCGCGGAGGGACCACCACGGGCTCCGGGGCCGGTCCCGGCCGCGGTGGCCGTGCCGGGGGCGCCGAGGGAGAGACAGGCCGCGAGGACAGCGGTGGCAGAGGCTCGCGTGGTCCTCTTGGTCGCGCTCGTCGCGCTCATCGCGCTCATGTCGTAACCGTAGATCACATACGAGTGTCCACGGCCCCTCGTGAGGTAGTGCTCGTCGTGGCCCGCGTTGACGCCGCTGTCCAGCATCGGCCTTCATCGGCCTTGTCGAGCGCAGGTCGACACGCTTCAATGCGGGGTGACATGGCGCTGACATGGCGCAGTGACCGACACGGCACTGTGAACGGTGCGGCCCCAGAGCCGCTGGAGGACCCATGGGGCACGCTGAGGCCGAAGAGCTGTCGCAGATGCTGCACACCGGCCCGTTCCATCTGGCGCTGCGCGCCGCGCTCGCGGTACGCGGGCTGCCGCTCCAGCGCGTGCAGCACCATCTCGCCCACCGCGGCATCAAGGTCGGGGTGACCAGCCTCAGTTACTGGCAGCAGGGCGCACGCCGCCCGCAGCGTCCCGAGTCGCTGCGCGCCGTACGCGCCCTGGAGGACGTGCTCGGGCTGCCCGGGAACTCCCTGATCCGGCTGCTCGGACCCGGTGAGGGCGACGATGGCGGCGATGGCGGCGAGCACGGAGACAGCGAGGCCCTGGCCGCGCGCTCGTACCGCTCCCTGGTGGAGGGCTCCGGCGTGCTGGAGCGGCTGCTCGCCGACCTGGGAGCGCCCGCGGACGGCGCACTGCACACGGTGGGTCACCACGAGCGCGTACGGATCGGGGCGGGGCGCGAGGTGCTCGGGCGAGACTCGCACCACGTCGTACGCGCCCACCGCGACGGCGTCGACCGCTATCTGGCCGTCCACCGCGGCGCGCCGGGCCGCGACCCGGCGGAAGTGACGGTGAGCGCTCTGGAGAATTGCCGTATCGGGCGGGTGCGGTGGCACCGGGAGAGCGGGGTGCTCGTCGCGGAGCTGCTGTTCGACGCCCGGCTGCGGGCGGGCGAGACGTACCTCTTCGGCTACGGCTTCGAGGACGGGACCGGCGGGCCGCCGAGCGGGGAGTATGTGCGGGCTTTCAGCTGCGCGGGCGGGCAGTACGTCCTGCAGGTGCGCTTCGACCCGGCCGCGCTGCCGGTGCGTTGCCGGCGGTTCGCGCAGGCGGCGACGGGCGCGCCGCGGGGCGCCCGGACGGACCTGCCGCTGAGCGGCCCGCACCGTACGGTGCACCTGGTGGAGCAGGGCGTACGGACGGGGATCCTCGGGATCAACTGGGACTGGGGCTGATCACCAGCTGATCGCCAGCTGATTGCCGGGCGGGTCCTGAGGGAGGCGGGCGCGGCTATTGCTGCGCGTCGGGGCCCGCGATGAGCTTGCCGCCCTCCGCCTTGATCGGGACCTCGGGGAGCGGCACGGTCGCCGGGCCCTGAAGCGCCTTGCCGGTCGTCACATCGAAGCGGCTGCCGTGGCAGGGGCAGTTGGCCTCGGTGCCGTCGACCTTGTCGAGGACACAGCCGGCGTGGGTGCACTGGGCGCTGAATGCCTTGTACTGGCCCTTTGCCGGGCAGCTGACGACGAGGCGCTCCTCGCGGTAGAGCCTGGCACCGCCGACCGGTACGGCGTCGGCCGCGCCGAGGTCCACGGGCGCGGTCGGGGTGGGCGTCTGGGCATGACCGAGCTTCGATTCGGTGGAGCAGGCGGCCACTCCCAGCCCGGCGACACCGGCGAGGGCGGCGCCTTTCAGCACGGTGCGGCGGGCGGCGGGCTGGCCGGACATGAAGACTCCACGGGTCAGGGCGGTCGGTCGGACGGGGCGCCCGTGACAACCCCGACGATACCGGCGGAGCGGGGTGCGCCTGCGGTGCGGGGTGCGCCTGCGGCGGGCTTGCCCCCACCCCGCCCTTTCCCGTAACTGGGGCTCCGCCCCGACCGCGTACCGCCCTTCGGGCCGCGCGCCTCAATCGCCGGACGGGCTCTAAAGAGCCCCGCCGGCGATTGAGGCGCGCGGGTTCGGGGGCAGCGCCCCCGACCTCAGGCCTTGCGGGCCCTGGCGATCCGCGTCGTCGCCGCCTTCCTCACCGGCACCCCGTCCGCCGCCGCCGTCTTCCTGACCGCCACCTTCTTCGCGGCCTTGCGCGCCGGCGGCACCACCGCGTCGCTGATCCGGTCCGCGTCCAGGATGTCCCGCAGGAACTTGCCGGTGTGGCTGGTCGGGACCCCCGCGACCTGCTCCGGGGTGCCTTCGGCTATGACCAGGCCACCGCCGTTGCCCCCCTCCGGGCCCATGTCGACCACCCAGTCGGCGACCTTGATCACATCGAGGTTGTGCTCGATGACGATGACGGTGTTGCCCTTGTCGACCAGGCCCGACAGCACGGTGATCAGCTTGCTGATGTCCTCGAAGTGCAGACCGGTCGTCGGCTCGTCCAGGACGTAGACCGTGCGGCCGGTGGAACGCTTCTGGAGCTCCGAGGCCAGCTTCACCCGCTGCGCCTCGCCGCCCGAGAGCGTCGGCGCGGACTGGCCGAGGCGGACATACCCGAGGCCGACCTCGTTCAGCGTCTTCAGATGGCGCGAGATCGTGGGAACGGCTTCGAAGAAGCCCAGCGCCTCCTCGATCGGCATGTCCAGCACTTCGGCGATGGACTTGCCCTTGTAGTGGACGTCCAGGGTCTCGCGGTTGTAGCGCGCTCCGTGGCAGACCTCGCACGGGACGTACACGTCCGGCAGGAAGTTCATCTCGATCTTGATGGTGCCGTCGCCGGAGCAGTTCTCGCAGCGGCCGCCCTTGACGTTGAAGGAGAACCGGCCGGGGAGGTAGCCCCGGACCTTGGCCTCCATCGTCTCCGCGAAGAGCTTGCGCACATGGTCGAAGACGCCGGTGTACGTGGCCGGGTTGGACCGGGGCGTACGGCCGATGGGCGACTGGTCGACGTGCACCACCTTGTCGACCAGGTCGTCGCCCGCGACCCGGGTGTGGCGGCCGGGCACCGACTTCGCGCCGTTCAGTTCGCGCGCGAGGTGGGTGTAGAGGATGTCGTTGACCAGCGTCGACTTGCCGGAGCCCGAGACGCCGGTGACCGCCGACAGCACGCCCAGCGGGAAGGACACATCGATGTCGCGCAGGTTGTTCTCGCGCGCGCCGTGGACGGTGAGCTGCCGTGCCGGGTCGGTGGGCCTGCGGATCTCGGGCGTCGGGATGGACCGCTTCCCCGACAGGTACTGCCCGGTGATCGACTCCTTGTTGGTCAGCAGGTCCTTCAGCGCACCGGAGTGCACCACCCTGCCGCCGTGCTCGCCCGCGCCGGGGCCGATGTCGACCACCCAGTCGGCGACCTTGATGGTGTCCTCGTCGTGCTCCACGACGATGAGCGTGTTGCCCATGTCACGCAGCCGGACGAGGGTCTCGATGAGGCGGTGGTTGTCGCGCTGGTGCAGGCCGATGGACGGCTCGTCCAGTACGTACAACACGCCGACCAGGCCGGAGCCGATCTGGGTGGCGAGCCGGATGCGCTGGGCCTCGCCGCCGGAGAGCGTGCCTGCCGCGCGGTTCAGCGAGAGGTAGTCGAGGCCCACGTCGACCAGGAACTTCAGCCGTTCGTTGACCTCCTTGAGCACTCGCTCCGCGATCTTCTTGTCGCGGGTGTTCAGCTTGAGCCGGCCCAGGAAGTCCGCGCATTCGCTGATCGACATCGCGGCGACCGCGGCGATGGACTTCTCCATCACCGTGACCGCGAGGACGATCGGTTTCAGCCGGGTGCCTTCGCAGGTCGGGCAGTCCACCTGGCGCATATAACCCTCGAAGCGCTCCCTGCTGGAGTCGCTCTCGGCCTCGGTGTGCCGCCGCTTGACGAACTGGACAGCACCCTCGAAGGCGGGGGTGGTGTACGCGCGCTCCCTGCCGTATCTGTTGCGGTAGCGGACCTCGACCTGGGTCTTGTGCCCGTAGAGCAGGGCCTTCTTGGCGCGCTGCGGCAGCCCGGCCCAGGGCATGTCGGTGGAGAAGCCGAGGGCCTGCGCGAGGCCGCCGATCATCCGTCCGAAGTACTCCTTGGTGTGGCCGTGCGACCAGGGGTGGATCGCGCCCTCGTCGAGGGACTTCTCCACGTCCGGGACGATCAGCTCGGGGTCCACCTCCATGCGGGTGCCGATGCCCGTGCAGTCGGGGCAGGCGCCGAAGGGGGAGTTGAAGGAGAAGGAGCGGGGCTCCAGC
This sequence comes from Streptomyces sp. NPDC052236, assembly GCF_044548015.1. Lineage (NCBI taxonomy): Bacteria > Bacillati > Actinomycetota > Actinomycetes > Kitasatosporales > Streptomycetaceae > Streptomyces > Streptomyces sp. NPDC052236. The sequence goes on from NZ_JBIUBL010000007.1 coordinate 177,878, forward strand.
TCCTCGAAAGAGAGGTCGTCGTACGCGCAGTAGAGGTGCTCGGAGAACATCCGCTCGCGCTCGGGGTCGTCCTCGGGGAGGTCCACGAAGTCGAGCACGACCATGCCGCCGGAGAGGCCGAGCGCGGTCTCGACCGAGTCGGTCAGCCGCCGCTTGGCGCTGTCCTTGACGGTGAGGCGGTCGATGACCACCTCGATGGTGTGCTTCTCCTGCTTCTTCAGGGTGGGCGGCTCGGCGAGCTGAATGGTCTGCCCGTCCACCCGCGCCCTGCTGTATCCCTTGGTCTGCAGATCTGCGAAGAGATCGACGAACTCGCCCTTGCGCTCGCGCACGAGCGGCGAGAGCACCTGGAAGCGGCTGCCCTCGGGCAGCTCCAGCACCCGGTCCACGATGGCCTGCGGCGACTGGCGCGCGATGGGCCTGCCGCACTCGGGGCAGTGCGGCTTGCCGATACGGGCGAAGAGCAGCCGCAGATAGTCGTAGACCTCGGTGATGGTGCCGACCGTCGAGCGCGGGTTGCGCGAGGTCGACTTCTGGTCGATGGAGACGGCCGGGGAGAGGCCTTCGATGAAGTCGACGTCCGGCTTGTCCATCTGGCCCAGGAACTGCCGGGCGTAGGAGGAGAGCGACTCGACGTACCGGCGCTGCCCCTCGGCGAAGATCGTGTCGAACGCGAGGGACGACTTGCCCGACCCCGAGAGCCCGGTGAAGACGATGAGGGAGTCACGCGGGAGGTCGAGCGAGACGTTCTTGAGATTGTGCTCGCGAGCGCCACGAACGATGAGACGGTCGGCCACGCCGGTCCGCACCTTTCTTGAGAGATTTCTGGAGAGAAGTCTTGAGAGAAGCGGGAGCACAGCCCCCGCCCAGACTAGGGGGGCCGTCGGATTCGGATCCCGGCTTTGAATCGGCTGCTGCCAACCAAGGATGCCGGATGCTTCCGACGAGCCTATAGCACGCACATTCGAATTACGGCCACACCGAGACAGCTTCACCCGATCGTGTGGCGCGACTATCGTCGGCACCATGATCGATCCCCTGCGCGACCTGGACTCTGTACGCAAAGCCACCGACCGGCTCCTCGCCGCTGCGGCCTCCATGGAGGATTCCCGCGCCGCCGAGCCGTCGCTGCTGCCCGGCTGGAGCCGACGTCATGTATTGGCTCATATCTCCCGTAACGCCGACGCGCTCGTAAATGTTCTCGAAGGCCGCCCGATGTATGCGAGCGCCGAGGCGCGCGACGCCGACATCGAACGGGACGCATCGCGTCCGCTGGCCGTCCAGCTCGCCGACGTACGCGACAGCGCCGCCCGTCTCCAGGCCGCGGGCGCCGCCTTCGCCGACTGGAACCGCACCGTCGAGCTGCGCAACGGCGTGCGGGACGCCGCGGCCCGCATCCCGTTCCGCCGCCTCGCCGAGGTGGAGCTGCACCATGTGGATCTGGGGCTCGGCTACGAGCTGGAGGATCTGCCGGAGGAGTTCACGGGGCGGGAGATCGCCATGCTCGCGGAGCGCTTCACGGGCAACGCGAACGTCCCGCCGACCCGGCTCGTCGCGACCGGCGAGGCCGCCGGGGACGTCTCCGGGGACGTCTCCGGGGAGTGGCGCACCGGCGGTACGGAAGGCGACCCGGTCACGGTCTCAGGACCCGCCCCGGCGCTGCTGGGCTGGCTCTCCGGGCGGCGCGAGGGCACGGCTCTGGAGACCGCCGGAGCCCCGCTGCCGGCGCTGCCTCCGCTATAGGCTGACCCCATGACCTACAGCGGTGTGGTGAAGGTCGGCGGCCCGGCCGATGTGCATGAGCTGACGGACCTGATGATCTCCAAGGTCGCGGTCGGCCCGATGGACAACAACAGCTATCTGCTGCGCTGCCGGGCCACCGGTGAGCAGCTGCTGATCGACGCGGCCAACGAGCCCGAGACCCTGCTCCATCTGATCGGCGACGACTCCATCGCGTCCGTCGTCACCACGCACCGCCACGGCGACCACTGGCAGGCGCTGGCCGAGGTCGTCGAGGCGACCGGCGCCCGCACCTACGCCGGCCGCTACGACGCCGAGGGCATCCCGGTCCCCACGGATGCGCCGGTCGACGACGGGGACACGATCCGGGTCGGCCGCGTCGAGCTGACCGCGCGCCGTCTCGTGGGCCATACGCCGGGCTCGATCGCTCTCATCTACGACGACCCGCACGGGCCCCCGCACGTCTTCACCGGGGACTGCCTCTTCCCTGGCGGGGTGGGCAACACCCGGAAGGACCCTGCGGCATTCGCGAGCCTGATCAGCGACGTGGAGACCAAGCTCTTCGGCGCCCTCCCGGACGAGACGTGGGTCTACCCGGGCCATGGCAAGGACACAACGCTGGGCGCCGAGCGGCCGCATCTGCCGGAGTGGCGCGAGCGCGGCTGGTAGCCACGGGCGCGGCGGGGCAGTGACTCCGCCCGAGGCGCGGGCCGGAAATTCCCGGCGGCGCCCCGGGGGCTCGCCGTAGTCTCCGGGCGCATGGAGACGCCCGTGTACCCGCCCAAGCCCCGCCCCGGTGACCGGATTGGTGTGATCTCGCCGTCCAGTGGGTTGCCGGGGCTGCTCCCGCTTCCGTACGAACTGGGGCTCCAGCGGCTGGAGCGGGACTTCGGGCTGGTGCCCGTCGAGTACCCGGCGACGCGGAAGCCGGGGGCGAGCGCGCGGGAGCGGGCCGATGACATCCATGCCGCCTTCGGGGACCCGTCCGTGAAGGCCGTGATCGCGAGCATCGGCGGCGACGACGAGATCACCGTACTGCCGCTGCTGGACCGGGAACTGATCCGGGCCAACCCGAAGCCTTTCTTCGGCTACAGCGACAACACCAATCTGCTGGCCTGGCTGTGGAACACCGGCATCGTCGGCTTCCACGGCGCGACCGTGATGGGCGAACTGGGGCGGCCTGGGGCAATGAACCCACTGACCGCCGACTCGCTGCGGGCCGCGCTGTTCACCCCGGGGTCCTACGAGCTGCGGCCCGCCGAGCGGTTCCGCGATGTGGACCGCGACTGGGCCGACCCTGCGACGTTCACGGCGGAGCCGGAGACCCGGCCGGGCGGCGGCTGGAGCTGGTACGGGCCCGGGGGGAGCGAGCCGGTGGCACCCCTCGTAAAGAGCTCGGGAACGGTTGTGGAAGGCCGCAGTTGGGGCGGCAACCTGGAGGTGCTGTCCGGGCTGCTGATGGCTGACCGTGAGATCCGGGCCGACCTCTCCGCATACGACGGGTGTGTGCTGTTCCTGGAGACTTCCGAGGAGCTGCCGCGCGCCACCGAGGTATTCCGGATTCTGCGGAACATGGGTGAGCGCGGGCTGCTGCGGCGCTTCCCGGCGCTACTGATGGGCCGCCCCAAGACCTGGTCCTTCGAGCAGCCCAACGACCGAACTGCGGCGGCGCGCTACGCCACCGAGCAGCGCGCGGCGGTCCAGCGCGGGCTGACGGAATACGCACCGGAGACGATGGCCGTCTTCGACGTCGACTTCGGCCACACCGACCCTCAGCTGGTCATCCCTTACGGCGGACTGGTCCGTGTCGACGGTCCGAACCGCCGGATCACCGTCACCTACTGAGCCCCGGGGTACGGGCGTACGGGCGCGGGCATTCCCCGCGCCCGTACGCCCCGGAAGGCCGCTGCCGTCAGACCTCGACGGCGTCCTTCTCGGCCTCCTCGGCCGCTTCGCGCTGGGCCTGCCGCTTGGAGGCGATCAGGCTGGTGATCGTGGTGATGACGAGCACGCCACAGATGACGCTCAGCGAGAACGGGATCGATATCTCGGGGACATGCACCCCGTTCTCGTGCAGGGCGTGCAGCACCAGCTTGACGCCGATGAAGCCGAGAATCACCGACAGGCCGTAGCTGAGGTGGACCAGCTTCCTGAGCAGTCCGCCGATGAGGAAGTACAGCTGGCGCAGCCCCATCAGGGCGAAGGCGTTGGCGGTGAAGACGATGTACGGGTCCTGGGTCAGGCCGAAGATCGCGGGTATGGAGTCCAGCGCGAAAAGCACATCGGTGGTGCCGATGGCGAGCATGACGACCATCAGCGGGGTCAGCACGCGCTTGCCGTTGTTCCGGATGAAGAGCTTCGTGCCGTGGTACCTGTCGGCGACGCCGAAGCGGCTCTCGATGGACTTGAGGAGTCGGTTCTCCTCGAACTCCTCCTCTTCGTCGCCGGAGCGCGCCTCCTGGATGAGCTTCCAGGCGGTGTAGATGAGGAACGCGCCGAAGATGTAGAAGACCCAGGAGAAGTTGGCGATGACCGCGGCGCCGGCGGCGATGAATATCGCGCGCAGCACAAGGGCGATCAGCACACCGATCAGCAGCACCCGCTGCTGAAGGTGGGAGGGCACCGAGAACTTCGCCATGATGAGGACGAAGACGAAGAGGTTGTCGACGCTGAGCGACTTCTCGGTGATGAAGCCCGCGAAGAACTCGCCCGACGCCTGGCTGTTGCCCGCTATCAGCAGGCCGAGGCCGAAGAGTACGGCCAGCACGATCCAGACGACGGTCCAGATTCCGGCTTCCTTGATCGACACGTCATGCGGCTTGCGCCCGATGAAGAAGTCGATTGCGATCAGAGCGCTGAGGCCAAAAATGGTCAGCGCCCACAGGGTCCATGAAACGTCCACTGCGCCTCCGGCGTCGTACGGCTACTTGATCAGCGTCGTCGCTGCCGGAGGTCTCTTCCACCCGGGCCGCTTCCGCCGCACCACGGGCCGACGCCCCGGGACCGATATCGGTCCGTATTGACGGGAACGCCGCAGTCGGGAGTACTCCCCTCCGCACCAAGAACAGTACACGAAAGACCCATGGAAGGTAAAGGGGTTGGTAAAGCACTCCTCAAGTGCGCAGGTCAGCGGCGCCAGGTGCGACGGGCGACGGTCACCTGATCGAGTACCTGCCGGAGCACGCCGCTGCCCGGGGGCACCCGGAGCGGTTCGTACGTCCAGGCGTGACCGACCCACGGATCGGCGAGGTGGTCGTCGGCCACCGGCGTGATGCGCAGCAGGGAGCGCCAGAGCGGGTCGAGCACCGGCCCGTACGCGCTCGCGTCCTCACGGTCCGCGACCATCATGAGGTGGACGCCGACCGCCGGGCCCTCGTCGGCGAGGTAGCGCAGCTGAGTGACCGCGCGGTCGTCGAAGCCGTGCGGGAAGTCATTGACGATCAGCAGCTGCTCGGCCGTGTCCAGGTCGGGCGGGAGCGAGTCGGCCGCGCCGCCGCGCACCGCCATCGTCACCAGGTCCACGCGCTGAGTCAGTTTGGCCAGGACGGCGCTCACGCCCTGGGCACCGGCTGCCGGAGGGCCGTCCAGCGCCCCGGAGTCGACCAGCGGGGCGAGCGAGCGGGCCGCCGTGCCCGCGGGATCGATGACATGGACCGTGAACTCGCCCGGCGGATAGACCGCGAGCAGCCGGGCGGCGTGCGCCACCGCGGCGTCCAGGGCGAGTGTGCGCAGCTGCGCCTCGTCCAGCAGCATCGCCGCCTCGGAATGGGAGCGTCCGCTGTCCACCCACAGTCCGCGCTCCAGCGGCAGCCGCACCAGGAACGGGATCCGCACCTCCGGGCTCTCGGGGAGGTGGAGATCGCCGAGGCGCAGCGCCATCGGGATCTCCATGGGCACGCGGTACGCGTGCCAGGCGGGGTTGTCCCAGCGGGCGAAGGCGGGCGGGAGGGCGGGCTCGACGACGGCGCTCTCGGCGACCAGCTGGGCCACATCGCGGTCGAGTACTTGGCGGGCCTGTTCCGTCAGCTGCTCGTACTTGGCGCGGGCCGCTTCGCGGGCGGCGTTGCCCGTGCCGCCGATGCGGCTGCGCGGATCGGACAGGACCTTGTCGAGCTCCTTCTCCATCCGGGACTCGGCGAATTCGACCGCGCTGCGGTACGCGGCGATGGAGCGGGCCAGGTCCTCGAACATGCCCCAGACCTGGTTGTACAGCCGCTCCTCCATCGACCAGCCGCTGGCGTCGCCCGCGACGGGAGTGGCGGGCTGTCCGGGCCGGGCGGGCGGCGCGACCGGGGGCGGCGACGGAGGCGCGACGGCGGGCCGGCGGCGCGGGTGGGCGTAGTTGACGGGCCCACTGGGGCCCGACGAGGGGCTCTGCGCGGGACCGGCCGGACCCCCGGGTGTTCCGGCGGCTGTTCCGGGCTGCGGACCGGCGGCCGGGATGCCGTCGGGAACCGTCGCGTCGGCTCCCGGTCCGGTGGGCGAAGCGGGCGAGGTGGGCGAAGTGGGCGAAGTGGGCGAAGTGGGCACGGACGGCGCGGAAGACGTGGCCGGCGTGGAAGGCGTAGGGAACGCTCCGTCCGAGCCGTGTGTACGCAGCTGAGCCGGCTCGGGCCGGGCGACGCGCGGCACTGCCGTCCGCTGGATGCTCGCGGCCGTCTCGCGCGCCCTGGCCACCCCTTGGTCGCCGAGCAGCTCCGCGAGCCCGCCCGCGTACCCCTGACCGACGGCGCGTACCTTCCAGGCGCCCTGGCGCCGGTACAGCTCAACCGCCACGACGGCGGTCTCGGCGTCGAGGCCGGTGATGGTGAAGCTGGCCAGTTCGGCGTCGCCCTGGCCGATGACCGCCACGAAGGGGGCCGCGGAGGCGCCGAAGTGGGCGGGACCGCCATTGCCTTCGGGGAGCGCGAGCACCACATTCACCTGGTGCACAGCCGCGGGCACCGCGTCCAGATCGATGGTGTACCGGGGGGAGTCGCCGGCACTCCGGGGTACCTCGACGCCCGGCAGCGAGGGGGCGCCCGGGTGGGCGATCAGCTCCTCGCTGATGGTCCCCCGCTCGTCGGCGCAGGTGGCGCAGGCAACGACCGGATGGCCTGCCGACACCCTTATCTCCAGGTGGGTGTCGGGCAAGGGGTGGTTCTGCCCCCGGACCAGTTCGGCCGTCATCGCCTCTGTCCCCTCAGTGCTGTGCGGTGCTCGGTGGTGGTCATTGGTGCAGCTCCCGGCGGCCTGCTGCCTCCGGGAGCTGCGTGTTCTTCCGTACGACGTTGCCTACAGGACCGGCAGGATCGACGGCATCAGATCCTGGAAGGTACGGCCGTTGGCCGGGGTGCCGATGGCCGTCATCTGCCAGCCGCCGCCCACGCGGTGCACCTTCGCCATGATCTGCGCGGTGTACTGGCCGCCGCCGTCGAGCGTGTAGCGGGCGAGCTCCTGGCCGTTGGTCTCGTCGATGATGCGGCAGAAAGCGTTCTGCACTTCCTGGAACGTCTGGCCGGTGAAGGAGTTCACCGTGAAGACGATCTGATCTATGTGGACCGGCACGCGCGGCAGGTCGACCAGGATCGCCTCGTCGTCGCCGCCGTTGGAGCCCGCTCCGCCGACCAGGTTGTCACCGGTGTGCTTGACCGAGCCGTCGTCGCTGATGAGGTGGCGGAAGAAGACCACGTCCACCGGCTGCTTGTCCGCGAACAGCACCGCCGAGGCGTCCAGGTCGATTTCCCGGGTGCGTGAGCCGAACAGACCGCGGCGCGGCGCCGCCTGCCAGCCGAGCCCCATCCGCACCGCGGTGAGAGTGCCCCCGTCGCTCTTCTGCAGGCTGATGGCCTGACCCTTGGTCATGTTGACCGTCACGCGCAGTCCCCTTCTCACGAATTGCGTCCGCCATGTATGCGGTTGCCATGCACCCTACGCAGTGACTCCGGTCACGCAGCACAGTTGGCTCACTATTGTGTCGCTCTTGAAACACACCAGGTGCGCGGGGTCAGGCGAGGCCCGCCTCCTTCATCTGCCGCAGTTCCTTCTTCAACTCCCCCACCTCGTCGCGCAGACGTGCCGCGATCTCGAACTGCAGGTCGGCGGCGGCGGCTCGCATCCGCTCGGTCATCTCCTCGATGATCCCGGCCAGTTCGGCCGCGGGGCGGTCGGAGAGCACGTCGCCCTTCTTGCCGGCCTTTCCTGCCTTGCCCGCCCTGCCGCCGAGCGCCGGGACCGGGGCCTTGGCTCCCTTGCCCGGCTGTTCGGCCTTCGCCTGCCGGTAGCCGCTGCCGAGCAGCTCCTCGGTGTCGATCTCCTCGCGCGCGATGGTCGCGACAATGTCGTTGATCTTCTTCCGGAGCGGCTGCGGGTCGAGGCCGCGCTCGGTGTTGTACGCGACCTGCTTCTCCCGGCGTCGGTTGGTTTCGTCGATGGCCTGTGCCATCGCCGGGGTGATGGTGTCCGCGTACATATGGACCTGGCCGGAGACATTGCGCGCCGCGCGGCCGATGGTCTGGATCAGCGAGGTGCCGGAGCGCAGGAAGCCCTGCTTGTCGGCGTCGAGGATGGCCACCAGCGAGACCTCCGGGAGGTCGAGGCCCTCACGCAGCAGGTTGATGCCGACCAGGACGTCGTACTCACCGGAACGCAGTTCGCGCAGCAGCTCGACCCGGCGCAGGGTGTCCACGTCGCTGTGCAGATACCGGACCTGGATGCCCAGTTCGAGGAAGTAGTCGGTGAGGTCCTCGGACATCTTCTTGGTGAGCGTGGTGACCAGGACACGCTCGTCCTTCTCGGTGCGCAGGCGGATTTCGTGCACCAGGTCGTCGATCTGGCCCTCGGTGGGCTTGACCACGACCTCCGGGTCGATGAGCCCGGTGGGGCGGATGATCTGCTCCACGAAACCGTTGCCGCGGGAGAGCTCGTACTTGCCGGGGGTGGCCGAGAGGTAGACCGTCTGCCCGATGCGCTGCTGGAACTCCTCCCACTTCAGCGGGCGGTTGTCGAGCGCGGACGGCAGCCGGAAGCCGTGGTCGACCAGGGTCCGCTTGCGGGAGGCGTCGCCCTCGTACATCGCGCCGATCTGCGGCACCGTGACATGTGACTCGTCGATGACGAGCAGGAAGTCCTCGGGGAAGTAGTCGATGAGGGTGTTGGGCGCGGTGCCGGGGTCGCGGTCGTCGAAGTGCATCGAGTAGTTCTCGACGCCGGAGCAGGAGCCGATCTGGCGGAGCATCTCGAGGTCGTAGGTGGTGCGCATGCGCAGGCGCTGGGACTCCAGCAGCTTGCCCTGCTTGTCCAGCTCGGCCAGGCGCTCCTCCAGCTCCTTCTCGATGCCCTTGACCGCCTTCTCCATGCGCTCCGGACCGGCCACATAGTGGCTGGCCGGGAAGACGTAGAGCGACTGGTCCTCGCTGATGATCTCGCCGGTCAGCGGGTGCAGGGTGGAGAGGGCCTCGATCTCGTCGCCGAACATCTCGATACGGACGGCGAGCTCCTCGTACACCGGGAAGATCTCGATGGTGTCGCCGCGGACCCGGAAGGTGCCGCGCGCGAACGCCACGTCATTGCGCGTGTACTGGATGTCGACAAAGCGGCGCAGCAGCTGGTCGCGGTCGATCTCGTCGCCGACCTTGAGCGAGACCATCCGGTCGACGTACTCCTGCGGGGTGCCGAGGCCGTAGATGCATGAGACGGAGGCGACCACGATGACATCTCGCCGGGTGAGCAGGGAGTTCGTCGCGGAGTGGCGCAGCCGCTCGACCTCCTCGTTGATCGAGGAGTCCTTCTCGATGTAGGTGTCCGACTGGGGGACGTACGCCTCGGGCTGGTAGTAGTCGTAGTACGAGACGAAGTACTCGACGGCGTTGTTCGGCAGGAGCTCGCGGAACTCGTTCGCCAGCTGGGCGGCCAGGGTTTTGTTCGGCGCCATGACGAGGGTGGGGCGCTGGAGCTTCTCGATCATCCAGGCGGTCGTGGCCGACTTTCCGGTGCCCGTGGCACCGAGCAGGACGACATCCTTCTCGCCCGCGCGGATACGCCGCTCCAGGTCGGCGATCGCCGCGGGCTGGTCGCCGCTGGGCTGGAAGGGACTGACGACCTCGAAAGGCGCCACCGTACGTTCGATCTTTGAAACTGGCCGCATGGAACCACCGTACGACCCACCACTGACAGCCGGGGTGATCGGTGCTCGATCGGCGATCGGTCGGTCGGCGATCGGTCGGCGGGCGATCAGCCGTGAGTGGTCGTCCCCCGGCGGCCGGTCACCAGTCGCTGGAGCGCGGAGATTCCCTGTGGGGAGCCTCCCTGTGGACCGCGGCGCGGCGCGGGGGCCGGGCGGGCGCCCAGCCGGCGGGGTCTCCGTACGACGGCTGCGGCCGGTGGGCGGGCACCCCGGGGCGGAGGTTCTTCGCCCCGTCGGACCGTTGCCAGTCCGGCTCGCCCATCACCAGCAGCGGGTCGAACATCACCACGACCGCGGCGAGCAGCAGAAAGACCGCCGGGCCGATCAGCATGGGCGCCAGCAGGGTGGCGGGCGAATCGGCCTCTCCGGCGGAGCCGGTCAGCCCGTGCAGGTGGACGCTGACCGCCGCCATCCCGGTGTAGTGCATGCCGCTCACGGCGATGCCCATCACCAGGCTGGCGCCGAGGCTCGCCAGGAAGCCATGGACCGACACGGCCGCCCAGAGCGCCGCGGTGGCGGCCACGACGGCGATCAAGACGGACAGGGCGACGGTCAGGGTGTCGTATTCGACACGCCCTTGCAGTCGTATGCCCGCCATACCGAGGTAGTGCATGGTGGCCACCCCGAGGCCGGTGATCGTGCCGCCGGTGACCAGGGCCATGGGAGTCGCGCCGCGGTAGCCGACGATGAAGATCCCGATGCCGACCATGACGATCGCGACGGCGAGGCTCGCGAAGGTGGTCGGTTTGTGGTAGGCGATCGGCGCCTCCGCGACGCTGAAGCCCATCATCGCGATGAAGTGCATGGTCCATATGCCTGAACCGATCGCGATCGCGCCGAGTGCGAGCCAGCCTGGTTTGAAAGATCGCCGGTTGCGGACCGACCTGGTGGTGCAGCGGAGGCCGAGTGCTCCGCCGAGGCACGCCATGATGTACGCCGCCACAGGTGTGACAAGGCCATAACTGAAACTGTCCACAGTCCCCTGCATGCCCGTTTGCCCCCTCGGTCCTGGTGATCCCGCGATCCCTGATGGAACGTCCGATATTTGGCTGAGGGTATGGCCCTGATCTCCGTAAGAAAACCTTGTACGGGCATTTGTCGACAAGGAAATCGACCCATGATGCGTTCTGCGTGCGTTCTGCATGTGTTCGGGTGTCTTCTGGACGACTGCGTTCACGTTGTGGCCACACTTCGCCTGTTCGTCGTTGGCGTACGGCTGCCACTCTCTGTCCCGTCCATGACATGACGACGTGAGGAATCCAGGTGTACGTACGTCCCGCCGCCACCGCGATGACCGCAGCCGTTCTGGGGGGCAGCGCCCTGGGAGTGACCGCGCTGCTCCTGACGGGCTCGGTGGCCGAGGCCGCCACAGCTCGGCCCTCCGCCTCTCAGGCCGCCAAGTCCGCCGACCCGCTGGTGTTCGCCCACCGGGGCGCCTCCGCGTACGCGCCCGAGAACACTCTCGCGGCGATCGACCTCGCCGACGACATGGGCTTCGCGTGGGTCGAGAACGACGTTCAGCGCACCAAGGACGGCGAGCTGGTTGTCGTACACGACGACTCGCTGGCGCGGACCACCGATGTGGAGCAGCGTTTTCCCGGCCGTTCCCCGTGGAAGGTCAAGGACTTCACCGCCGCGGAGATCGCCACGCTCGACGCCGGGAGCTGGTTCGGCGACAAGTGGGCGGGCGCGCGCGTGCCGATGCTGAAGCAGTATCTGAACCGGGTCGAGGACAACGGCCAGAAGCTGCTCCTGGAGATCAAGAAGCCCGAGCTCTACCCCGGCATCGAGAAGGACACGCTGCGGGTGCTGCGCCACGAGGGCTGGCTCGACCGCTCGCACGTCAAGCGGAAGCTGGTCATCCAGAGCTTCGGCGCGGACAGCGTGAAGGCGGTGCACCAGCAGCGGCCGGACGTCATCACCGGGTTCCTCGGCATGCCGGCGGTCGCCGATCTGCCGTCGTACGCGGTGTTCACCGACCAGATCAATCCGACGCACACCGCCCTGACCGCGGACTATGTGGCCGCGGTGCACCAGCTCAAGGGCGCGCACGGCAAGCGGCTGCAGGTCAACACCTGGACCGTGGACGATGCGGCGGGGACGGCGCGGGTGGACGGTTTCGGGGTGGACGGGATCATCACCAACAAGCCGGACGTCGTACGGGACGCGCTGAACCGAACGCACTGAACGGCCCTGAGCGGGCACTGAACCGGCGTTGTCAGTGCCGGGTCGTACGGTGGTCGGCATGAACAGCTTCGAGTGGACTGTCGTCGGCACGGACATCGGGCCGCTGCTGCTCGCCGCGACCGACGGTGGCCTGGTGACCGTCGTTTTCCATGCCGACGCGGCGGTACGGGACAAGGCGCTCGGCCGTCTGGCGGCCCGGCTGGGCTCCGAGCCGACGGAGAGCCCGGCGGGCCGGCTGGCAGAGCCGATACGTCAGCTGGAGGCGTACTTCGCGGGCGAGCTGCGGGCATTCGACCTGCCGCTGGACTGGACGCTGTCGTCCGGCTTCAACCGACAGGTGCTGCGGGAGCTGATGGCCAGAGTGCCGTACGGAACGGTGGCGGGGTACGGCGATCTGGCGGCACGCGTGGGCCAGCCGGGCGCGGCGCAGGCGGTGGGCGCGGCGATGGGGTCCAATCCGCTGCCGGTGGTGGTGCCGTGCCACCGGGTGGTGGAGACGGACGGCGGGCTGGGCGGCTTCGGGGGCGGCCTGGAGACGAAGCGGAAGCTGCTGGCACTGGAGGGGGTACTGCCGGAGCCGCTGTTCTGAGGGGTTCTGCCTGAGGGATTCTGATGGGCGCGCCCGGGGTGACTCGGTGCGGAAAGACGGAAAGACGGAAAGCCAGTTTCGTACGCGCGTGCGGGCTGGCACACTGCGCCAGTGACCACCAGCCCGGACGCAGCTGACGACGCAGCTGGCATAGAGACCTCCCCGGCCGCCGCGCCGGTGTCCGTGGACGGGCTGGCCGCGCTGCGGCGGCGAGTCACCGCCGTGCTCATCGCCAGTCAGATCCTCGGTGGGCTCGGCGTCGCGACCGGCATCGCGCTGGCCGCCGTCCTGGCGCAGGACGTCAGCGGCACCGAGGCGTTGTCCGGGCTCGCCCCGACCGCCACCGTGGCCGGGACCGCGTTGCTCTCCATGCCGCTGGCCGCGCTCATGACGGCCCGCGGGCGGCGGCCAGGTCTCGTCCTCGCGTATCTGATCGGAGCCCTCGGCGCAGGTGTGGTCGTACTGGCGGCCGTCATCTCGAACTTCCCACTGCTGCTGCTCGGCATGGCCGGGTTCGGCGCCGGTTCCTCGGCCAACCTCCAGGCCCGCTTCGCCGCCGCCGACCTCGCCGAGCCCGAGCATCGCGGCCGGGCCATCTCCACCGTCGTCTGGGCGACCACCATCGGCGCGGTGCTCGGCCCGAACATCGCCGCGCCCGCGGGCCGCAGCGTCTCCGGGCTCGGCATACCCGCCGCCGCAGGCCCGTTCCTCTGGGCCGCCGGGGTCTTCCTCGTCTCCGCGGTCATGGTCTTCGTCCTCCTGCGCCCCGATCCGCTGCTGACCGCCCGTGCCATGTCCCCGGGCGACCGTTCCCCCGAAGGCCGTTCGCTGCGTGCCGGGGTGCGGGCCGTGCGCGAGTCGCCCATGGCCCAGCTGGCGCTGGTCGCCGTTGCCGTCTCACACACCGCGATGGTGTCGATCATGTCGATGACCCCGGTCGCGCTCAGCCACCACGGCGCGGACATCCAGCTGATCGGTCTCGTGATCAGCGGCCATATCGCGGGCATGTACGCCCTGTCTCCCGTGATGGGCTGGCTGGCGGACCGCGTCGGACGGCTCGCGGTGATCGGACTGGCCGCCGGACTGCTCTCCGTGGCGGCGGCGCTGGCCGGCACGGCCGGAGCGAGCCACGGCCAGACCGCCGCCGGTCTCTTCGTACTGGGTCTCGGCTGGTCTGCGGGGTTGGTGGCCGGTTCCACGCTGCTCACGGAGTCCGTGCCGCAGCCCGCCCGCGCGGCCGTGCAGGGCCTGTCCGACCTGACGATGAACACGGCGGCGGGCATCGGCGGCGTGGCCGCGGGCGTGATTGTCGCGCAGGCCAGTTACGGCTGGCTGAACCTTGTCGGCGCGTGCCTGCTGCTGCCGATGGCCGGGCTGGCGATACGTAGAGCTCTCACTCGATCGGCTCAGCCCGCTCGGCCCGCCCCTGTCGACTGACGGCGGCACTGGAAGTTCACCGCCCGGAAATCTTTCGCCGACCAGCAAAAACGCTGGTCGGCGAAACCGTCTTTGGTGCACCCAATGTTGCTCGCCCAGAAGGTCACGGAAACCCTGTCCATTGTGGCGTGCACGCGTCAAACTCGCCGGGTTCCCCCCACTCGGACAGGAGAGACCGATGTCAGCAGTGCGCAGCACACGGCGTTGTCTCGCTTTCGCCGCCGTCACCGGTCTGGTCACGGCACTCACCGCCGCCGGACCCGCCGCCGGAACCGCCGGAGCCACCGGAACCGCTGGGGCCGCCGGAACCGCTGGAGCCGCCGGACCCGCCGGACCCGCCGGAGGCTCCACCGCCCCCGGCGCCTCGTACAAAGCGGCCCACGACACCCTCGGCACGCAGAGACTCACCGCCGAACAGCACAGCCTCACCGCCCGCAAGCAGGCGGACGCGGCAAGATCGTACGAGGGTGTCTCCACGCGCTCGGCGGCGGCGCAGGCCGGATACATACTCTCCGGTGGGCTGCACCAGTCGCAGAAGAACTCGTACTGGTGCGGACCCGCCGCCCTCGTGATCACCCAGTCCGCCCACACGGAGGCGGCGGGCCTGTCGCAGCAGTCCGCGGCGACCCTCCTCAAGACCAACACCAGCGGCACCGCCTGGTACGGCATCAACATCGGCGTGCCGAATCCGACCGGCTATCCCATCGCGGACGCGCTCAACCACCGCATCCCGGGCGCGGGCTATGTGCCGAAGGCGCTGCCGTACACCCCGACCGCCACCGACAAGGCGAACTTCAAGCAGCACATCGTCCACAACACGGACAACGACTACGCCATCGCGGCCAATGCCTGGGAGGTACCGGGCGGGCCGCATCTCGTCGGGCATCCGAATCTCGAGATCTTCCACTGGGTCTCGATCGACGGCTACAACAGCGACACCGCGGCCGGGCAGGTCAGCTACCTCGATCCGGTGGGCGGGGTGAGCACCAGCGTCATTTCCTGGGCGGCGAGTGTGCCCAAGTCGGCGCGGATCTCCTCCGACACCATCACTACGATCATGGGCGGCCGTGGGTACGTCTGGTAGGTCGTCCGGTAGGCCGTCGTCGGCGCTCTGCGCGGTTCTGCTGGCGGGCATCGCACTCACCGGATGCTCGTCGGCGGCCGCCCCGGCACCCAAGCCGCCGCAGCCGACGACGACGTCTGCCGTCCGGGCCGCCTGCGAGGTCCCGCTGCCCCCGACCTGGCGTACCGCCTTCGCCGCCGGTGAACTGCGCGCCCCGGCGGGCGAGCGGGCCGTCCTCACCGAGGTCGGCCCGGCCGCCGCCCGCTGGACCGTCGTACAGCTCTCGGACAACCGGAAGAAGCGGCGCGCCGCGCTCGTTCAGGGTGGCGGTACCCCACGTACTCTGCTGGACTTCGCCGACCCCGTCGAACACCAGCTCCTCAGCGCCGACTTCGACGGCCGCTGGGCGGCCTTCGCGGTGCTCGAAGGCCGTACGCTCGACAGCGCGTGGACCCTGCGTGTGTGGGACGAGCACACAGGCCGTACGCGCGTACTCGCCCGGTCCGGCGGGCAGCCGGGACCCCTGCCCCAGCCGGTCGTCCGTGGCGGGACGGTCTTCTGGGCGCACGGCACGGGCGGCGGGAAGGCCACGGTGTACGCCGCCCCCGCGTCCGGTGGCGCACCGCGTGCTCTGCACACCGGCGTCCTCGACGCGCCCTTCGCCGCGGGCGGACTGCTGGCCTGGCGCGAGGCCGACGCCTCCGGTAAGGCCACCCGCCTGTCGGCGATCTCGTTCGCGACGCTGCGCCCGGCGCCGCTGCCCGCCCCGCTCGCGCGCCTCCGCGACTTCCGCTCGCCCGCCGCGGACGGCTCCACCTGGGCGTGGATCGCGGGCGAGCGGGAGCCGAAACTGATGGTCTGGCGTACGGGACAGCTCCTTCCGGTCGCGGCGGTGGCGGCGGTGGCGGGAGGCACGGCGGAGGGCATGGATCAGTTGCGGGTCAGCGGCGATTTGATCACCTGGCGTACGCCGGAGGCCGCGTACGCCCTGGACCTGCGCTCGTCGGCGTACGCCCGTATCACCCCGCAGTACGGCTATGCACAGGCCAGAGGCGGCGCGCTCGCCATCGCGCACACCAGCGGCGATGCGAAGGCGGCGGGCTCGCGCTCGGTGATCCAGGTGGTACGGGCGGATCGGCTGCCTGGGCTGCCCGGCTGTGGCGATGGGCGGGCGGGCTGACATTGAGGCCGCAGGTTGACGCTGCGTGTTGACGCCGTGGGTTGACGTTTGGGCGGGCCCCTCCCGTGTCAGAGATGGGACATGCTGCTCACCGAGGAAGTGCAGGAAGCGCTCGACGCGCACCGGCCCGTCGTCGCCCTGGAATCGACGATCATCGCGCATGGACTGCCGCGTCCGCGCAATCTGTCCGTCGCCGAGGAGCTGGAGGAGCTCGTACGAGCCGAGGGCGCCGTCCCCGCCACCATCGCCGTACTGGACGGCCGGGCTCATGTCGGCCTGGAGAAGAGCCACCTGGAACGGATCGCGAACGACGACACCGTACGCAAATTCGGCCACCGGGATCTCGCACCCGCGCTGGCGAGAGGGGCCAGCGGGGCCACGACGGTGTCGGCGACGGCGTTTCTGGCGGCGCGTGCCGGGATCAAGGTTTTCGCGACGGGCGGGCTCGGCGGCGTACACCGCGAGTGGAGCGAGTCGCAGGACGAGTCGGCGGACCTGAGGCTGCTGGCGCAGACCCGGATCGCGGTGGTGTGCGCGGGTGTGAAGTCGATCCTGGATGTCCCAGCCACGCTGCAACGGCTGGAGACGCTGGGCGTGGCGATCCTCGGATACGGGATCGACCGTTTCCCGGGCTTCTACCTCAGGTCCTCCGGCGAACCGGTCGACTGGACGGTCAACACGCCGGAGGAGGTGGCTGAGGTGATCCTGGTCAAGGAGGCTCTGGGCGGGCCGGAGTCGGCGCTGATCGTCGGCAATCCGGTCGCGGAGGAGGAGCAGCTCGATCCGGCGCTGCACGAGCGGGTGCTCGGCGAGGCGCTGGACGAGTGCCGGGAGCGGGGCATCAGCGGCCAGGCGGTGACGCCTTTCCTGCTGGACCACCTGATGCGCCGGACGGGTGGGGCCTCGCTGGAGGCGAACCTGGCGGCGGTGCGGGGGAATGTGCGCCTGGCGTCGCGGATCGCGGCGGCACTGTGAGGGCAGGGCGCCCGATACGGGCGGTGCCGCCGGGGCGGGAGCTGGTGCGGGAACCGGTGCAGGCGGGCGCTGTGCCGCCCCGGCCTGTGCGCGCGGACGCTGCGCGGTCGGGCCTGGCGCGCGCGGACGCTGCGCGGTCGGGACCCGTGGCTCCGGGCGGCGTGCCCGCGGGAGCCGCACCGCCTGATAGCGCAAGCCAGGGCCACGTGCCCGCACTGCTGGGGCCGATGCCCGCGGGCACTGTGACGCCGGGGCCTGTGCCCGCAGGCGCTGTGGCTGCAGGGGTTGGGCCCGTCGGCCCCGTCGTCGCACGCGCTGTACCCGCAGAGGTTCCAGCGCTCGGTACCGCGACCCGGGCCCACATGCCCGCAGTCCCGGAGCCGATCCTCGCAGGCACTGCGCCGCCAAGGCCTGTGCTCGCAGGCGCTGTGGCCGGAGGCACTCCGGCGCCCGGTACCGCGCCCCCGGCGGGGCATGTGCCCGCGGGCCCCGCACCGCTCGGTCGTGCGAGCCTGGGCCGAGTGCCCGCACTCGCTGGGCCGGTTCCTGCGGGCACTGTCGCTCCGGGGCCTGCCCCTGCGAGCGCTACGTTGCGAGGCCATATCCTCGCGGACCCTGTGCCCGCAGACTGCGAGGCTGCAGGGGCTGTGCCCGCAGGCGTTCCGGCGCCCAGTACCGGGCCCGCGCCCCCGCACCTCGGGTCCGCGCTCCCAGGGCCGATGCCCCCAGGCACCGCGACACCGGGCCCTGCACCCGTAGCCCCCGAGGCCGCAGGCGCTCCGGCGCCCGGTACCGGTACCGCGGCCACCGCAAGCACCGCGCCCCAGCGCCGCGTGTCCGCGCTCCCCGGGCCGATGCCCGCGAGCGCTACAACCCCGTGCCCAGTACCCACACGCACAGCGCCGCCCGATACCGCCACCCCACCCCGCGTGCCCGCAGGCTCCGCGCCGCTCGCGCCTGTGCCCCCGAGCCGCACGGCCGCAAGCGCTGCGGCCCCCGACACCGCGGCCCCGGGCCGCGCGCCCGCGCTCGTGGGTCCCGCCACGGGGGCCACCGCCCGCACAGGTCTCCTCGTCATCGGCGATGTCGTCACGGACGTCGTGGCCAGCCACGACTCCCCGCTCGCCCCCGGGACCGACACCGCGGCCAGGATCCGCATCCTGCCCGGCGGCGCCGGGGCCAACGCCGCCTGCTGGGCCGCACGCTACGGCTGCCCGGACGTACGCCTCCTCGGCCGGGTCGGCGAGGACGAAGCACGCCGGCACGAACAGGGGCTTCGCGACGCGGGCGTACGCCCCTTCCTCATCGCCGATCCTGAGGCTCCCACCGCGACCGTCATCGCCCTCGTCGACCCGACCGCCGAGCGGACGTTCCTCACCGACAGCGGCGCGGTACGGCGGATGTGCCCCGCCGACTGGTCGCCGTCGCTGCTGGACGGCGTCGGCCACCTGCACCTCTCCGGCTACCTCCTCTTCTCCGACACCAGCCGCCGGCTCGCCGTGCTCGCCCTGGAGTCGGCCCACGCCCGTGGCGTGCCGGTGAGCGTCGACCCGGCGTCCGCCGGGTTCATCGCCGAGCTCGGGGTGGACCGGATGCTTACGGCGCTGGAAGGCGTGGACGTACTGATCCCGAACGCCGACGAGGCCCGCCTCCTCACCGGCCTGGCCGATCCGGCCGAGGCCGCCGCCGCGCTGAGCCGCCGTGTCCCGCTGACCGTCGTCACCCTGGGCGCGGACGGGGCCCTGGTCGCGGAGTCCGGCACGGTCACCGCGCGCATCCCGCCGGTCCCGGCCGATGCGGTGGACTCCACGGGGGCGGGCGACGCGTTCACCGGCGCGTTCCTCGCCGCCCGCCTGTCGGGGGCGGCCGCCGCGACGGCGGCGGCCCGGGGCTGCCGTGCCGGAGCGCAGGCGGTCACGGTCGTCGGCGGCCGACCGCCGCACGCCCTGACCGCCCGGCCCCTGCCCTGAGCGGCATCAGTCGAGCCCGCCCCACGCGGGACGGCGCGGATCGTCGGCCCGTACGAGCACATCCGCCGCCTCCCCCGGCCCGACCTCCTCCTCGTACCGCTGGAACGCCGGCAGTGTCCAGCGCTCCCCCGGCTCCGTACGCCGCGCGAGCGCCGCGGCCGACAGCCGCAGATGTACGGTCAGATCGAACGGGAACCAGTGCCCGAGCAGGAACGGCCCGTGCAGCAACAGCACCCCGTCCGGCGGGAGTTCCACGTACGGACTGCGCGTCGCCCGGTCGGTCGCCGGGTCCCAGAGAGTGGGCAGCACGCGCCCGGTGCCGCCCGCGTCCAGCGGTCCGAAGACCTCCCGCCACAGCGCGCCGGTGTCGAACCAGCCGCTGTAGTACGTGTCGGGGTCCTCGCGCCCGTACTCGTACCGCAGCGAGGCGGGCCGCACAAACCCGCTCGTCCCGACCACGAGCACGCTCCGCCCGCGCAGCCGCAGCGCCTCGGCGACGCTCCCGGCGAGCTCACCGGTCCGCGCGGCGGGCGCGCCGTCGATGCCGATGCGGAGCCAGGACCCCGCATCCGGGTTCTCGTCGGAGGGCACGGTCTTCTCCGGCACGGTCTTATCCGGCACGGTCTTATCCGGCACGGCCTTATCCGGCACGGTCGTCTTCATGGCGCGGTCGGCGAGCGCCTCCGTCAGCCGCTCCCAGGTGATCGCTTCGAGTCGCATCCGTCCATCATCGTCAGGGACCGATCCGTTGGGCGAGCATGGCCCGGCAGGCCATAAGGCTCGGCAGCGGCTCGGTCCCGGCCTCCCGGAGGGAATCCCGTACGACCATGGCCGCCTGGACCACCTTGCCTTGAACTATCAACTCATCGACACGCTCCCGCACGGCTTCCGGCAGTCGCGTCCACAGAACCTCAGCTTGTTCACTTTGCTCACTCGACATGGGGTTGACCATGCCATGCCGGGAGCGATTACCTGTCGGCGGCGCAGGGCGGCGCGTCCACGTCCACCGACAGCGGACTGCCCGCGGGCAGCAGATACGTCACGTACAGCACCACCGGCTCGCTGCCCAGGTTGCGCCCGATATGCCGGTGGGCCGAGCCGGAGGGTTCGATGAACGCCGTACCGGCGGGAGTCACCTCCACCGAGCAGTCGTCCAGCGTCCGGGTCAGCGTCCCGGACTGGACGACGGCGAGGAGCTGCCCGGGGTGGTGGTGCCAGCCGGTGGAGCCACCCGGCGCCACGGTGATCGTCCGTACGACGACATCGGTACGGCCCCTGGCCTTCAGCTTCAGCGTCTCCTCTGACACGCCCTGCGCGAGCACCGTGCCCGAGACGCCGCTGCCGGGCGTGGCGTTCGCGGCGGACGGTACGGTCGCGACCGCGGCCATGCACCCGGCCAGGACCAACCCGGTACGCGCTCGCCGCCCCTGCCGCGCGTTCCCTACGATCTGACTGAACCCCATGGAACCCTCCAGCACCGTCGCCGAAACGGCCCCAACGTACCCGTACACAAAGGCAACGGGAAGCGGAAGCGCAAGCGGAAAGGGAGCAGAAAAGGAGCGGAGATGGGAGCGGGCCCGGGGGCGTAGCCGGCCCCCGAGCCCTGTGAGGCCGCCCATGTCGCACGCCGGCACAGTTAAGAACCCGAGTCAGTCGTTATGTCGCCGCGTCCTGCCTTTGGACCACCGCACATTGAGCTGCGCGGGCCGGACTTGAACCGGCATTTCGACGCACCAGGGCTCGGGCCCGGTCGATCCGGCGATCGGCGGCGAATGCTGAGTCTGGAGCAATAGTCTGAGATTGATCGCGGTCTGCCTCTGCCAGTTGGGCTACCGCGGCCCGTGACCCGACGTGACCTGACATCACGTACGGGAAAGAAGGTGCCGCGGGGAGGACTCGAACCTCCACTTGAACCGCTCATCACGACAAGCTTCAGTTTCAGCTTGCGCTCCTCGCGCACCCCGTCCGCACACTGGCGGACGGGGAATCATTGAGGCTACCCGAACAGATAGCCAAATACGGCGTCGCCCACTCGCTGGTCGGTGACCTCCGCGCCATTCGCCTCCTCGCGGGCGAACTTCACCGCCTGCTGGAGCTTCTCCACGCGCTCAAGCAGCTCGTTCACCCGCCGCGCGGGCAGCGCACCGGAGAACTTCACGGTCGTCCAGTAACCGACCGGAATGTCCTCGTAGTACACATCGACCTGAGCCGGGTGCTTCTCGGTCGCCTCCGCCTTCACATGGTTGCGGGGGACCTTCTTCGTACGCAGCGTGCGTACCGACTCGGTCTTCCACGCGTCCGTCGACGGGTCCTGTGTCCACGACTCCGAGGCATCGAGCACCGGCAGCTTGCGCACAAAGGTGTTGAGATCCGTCAACTGCTTCTCGAGGAACAAGAGATACGCCACCGGCACCTCGCTCACCAGGACCCGCCCGTCCACCGTCACATCGGCGCGCGCGGTGCAGTTGGCCCAGTCCTTGGTGGCCGTCACATCGAACAGCCGGGTCAGCGTCTTCGCGGTCTCGCGCAGCACGTCCTCGGCCTTGACCTGGACCCTGGTCGACTCGGGCGGCAGCTGCTCGCCCTCCTCGTCCTTGGGCTGGTACGTACGCGAGATGCCGGCCAGCAACGCGGGCTTCTGCAGCCCGTGGTGGGCCGCCGTCAGGTCCTGGTGCGCCTTGGACTTGACGCCTTTCTCGACTGCGATGATCTGATTGAGTTTCGCCACGTCGATCAAGGTAGCAAGACGCGCGACCCACACTCGAACGATTAACCGAACTACAGCGTACGTATCGGGTGGCCGGCCAGATACGCGGCGATGTCCTCGACGGCCTGCTGGAAGTACCCCTCGTAGTTGCTTCGGGTGACATAGCCGAGGTGCGGCAGCCCGAGGAAGTTCGGCGCGGTACGCAGCGGGTGGCCGGCGGGCAGCGGCTCGGTCTCGAAGACGTCGGCGCCCGCCCCGGCGATCCAGCCGTCGTGCAGCGCCCGCACCAGCGCCGCCTGGTCGACGATCTCGGCCCGTGAGGTGTTGACGAGACAGGCGGTGCTCCGCATCCGCTTGAGCTCGTTCGTACCGATCAGCCCGCGGGTACGGTCGCTGAGCCGCACATGTACGGAGACGACGTCACCGGCTTCGAGCAACTCCCCGAGCGAGCGTGCCCGTACGACTCCGATCTCGGCGGCCCGCTCGTCGGTGAGGTTCTGGCTCCACGCCATGACGTCCATGCCGAAGGCCTGCCCGACGCGGGCGACTTTCGCGCCGATCTTGCCGAGGCCGAGGAGCGCGAGCCTGCGGCCGTGCAGGTCCGCGCCGACGGTGGACTGCCAGGGCCCGTTCTCCCGCAGGGCCGTGGCCTCTTGGACGACATTGCGCGCCAGTCCGAGGATGAGCGCCCAGGTCAGCTCGGCGGGGGGCGCGGAGCTGCTGGCGGTGCCGCAGACGGTGACGCCGTGGCGGGCGGCTGCTTCGAGATCGATGGCGGCGTTGCGCATGCCCGAGGTGATCAGCAGTTTCAGGCGCGGCAGGCGGGCGAAGAGGGACGCGGGGAAGGGGGTGCGCTCGCGCATCACGACGAGGATCTCGCAGTCGCCGACGGCTTCGGCGACCGCGCCCTCGGAGGTGAAGTGGCTTTGCAGTGACCGTACGTCGACGCCGACGCCGTGCGCCGCGAGGGCCGACCAGTCCGCCATCGACAGGGCGACGTCCTGGTAGTCGTCGAGTACGGCACAGTGCATCAAGGTCATGAGAGCGGAGCGTACCGGGGTGGGTAGGTTCCCGGCATGGAACTGGTGGTGATCGAACCACTGAAGGGGCGGCACTGCTCGGAGTGCCGTCAGGGGCCTGTCCCTCCGCACATCCTTGAGTTCAACGCGCCTGTCTGCCTGGACTGCGCCGACCTCGCCCACCTCGTGTATCTGCTGCGGGGTTCGGCGGCGCTCACCCGCCGGGCGCGGGAGGCGAGTTCGCTGTGGGCGGTCGTGATCCGCTTCAGCCGTCGCCGTAAGCGGTACGAACGCCAGGGGCTGCTGGTCGAGGAGGCGGCGCTGGCGCGGGCGGAGTCGGCGTGTCTGGCGGACGCCGATGCGCGGGCCCGCCGCCGCGAGCGAAGCGAGATGGGGGCCCCCGGCCGAAGGCTGGGGGAGAGACGCGGGGCGCCGGGCGGCCGATGACGTACGTTTCGCCGCTGACTTCGCGGCGGAGATCCTGCGCCTGTTCCCCGGGTGTCCGGCTGCCCGCGCCAGGGAGGTGGCGGCGCACGCCTCGGCGCGGGGCAGCGGGCGGGTAGGGCGGACCGCGGCGGGCCGCTCCCTGGAGGCGGGGGCGGTCACGGCGGCGGTGCGGGCGGCCGTACGGCACGTCGACACGGAGTACGACACGCTGCTGATGGCCGGGGTCGCCCGCCATGAGGCGCGGGGCAGGGTGGCGGCGGTGATCGATGGGGTGCTGGGGTCCTGGCGCGCGGAAAGCCACTAGCCGGGGCTGGCGCACGCTAGGCGGGGCTGGCCGGGGCTAGGCGGAACCGCCGGGCTCCTGGGGGTACGACCGGCGAGAGCGGCGGGGACGGCGGTAGAGCACGACGCCCGCCAGCAGCAGGGCCGCACCCGAGGGAAGGGCGACGGCGACCGGTGCGGAACCAGTCTCGGCGAGGCGAGTGGCAGGTTCGGCCGGATCGGCCGGACCGGCGGGATCGGGAGGTTCGTTGCTGTCCGAGCCTGTGAGCGGCACGCGTTGCCTGTGCGGGCGCGGCACGCTGTGCGAGGCGTGGGCGCAGGAGTTTCCCATTGCCGGGTTGAGCAGTCCGACGACGTTGACGGTGTTGCCGCAGGCAATGACCGGGACGTCAACCGGGACCTGCGCCACATTGCCGGTCAGCACTCCGGGTGAACCGGCCGCTCCGCCCTCCGCGTTCGAGTCGGCATGGGCATACCCCGCCATGGCGAGCGCGCCGCCCGTGAGCATCACGGTGGCCAGGACTTTTCGGTGCGCCTGTCTCATGGGTTCCCTGCCTTCAGGAGAGGAGACGTTCGCGGGCACTTACCCGCACCCGCACTAACGCCAGGAGCCCATTCGAGTTATGGCGCGCATTTATGGCCCATATGTTCGCATTGGTCTACGTCTCGTAGTCCTGGACGCGGTGTCCTCTGCGCCGTTTCGTCAACACCGGGAGCCGTTCGGTGAGTTCAGCGGCGATCGCGGGCACGTCGAGGGTCAGCAGACGCCGGTCTCAGCCGTCCACGACGAGATCGGCGGGCGGGTGCGTGTCCGTCTTCGTGGTTGCCATCGAATCCATTGACTCCATCGAGTCCTCCTCCGTCCTCAGGATTCCAGCGGATGCGCTGGTGTGGGTGGTATCCAGCCGAATACGGCGTCCGGGCGGCTGTCGTGTGGCCTGCTTGCCAGAGTGGCAACGCAGCCGTGCCCCCGAAGGAAGGACCCCTCCCCCATGCCCCGCTTGAAGCAGCGCACGCTCCTCGCCGTCGCCGGCGCCACCGTCTCCGTACTGGCGGTGGCCGCGCCCGCCGCCACCGCCGCGCTCGACAGCGAACAGTCCCCGTCGTCGTCGTCGGCGGCGGCGCGCGGTGCGGCATACGTCGAGACGCGGCTGTTCTTCGGCACCGAGCGGCCGGAGGGCGGACCCGACGTGACCGACCCGCAGTTCATGGCGTTCATCGACCGGAGCGTCACGCCGAGCTTCCCGTCGGGGCTGACGATCCAGGAAGGCCGCGGGCAGTGGCGGGACGCCGGCGGTGTCATCGAGCGGGAGCGTTCGTACGAACTGATCCTGCTGTATCCGACCGGGGAGGCGCGCGCCCGCGATCCGCAGATCGAGCGGATCCGCGAGGCGTACATCAAGGAGTACGAGCAGGAGTCGGTGGCCCGGCTGGACGAGCCGACACGCGTCGACTTCTGAGAGCGCGGAAACCGTGGTCCGGAGCTGCCCACGCCTGCCTGCGGTAATCCGGCCGGCCGACGGGCAGTTCCCCCTACGACAGACCGCCCGCCGCTCCTCCTCGACATAGACGGCCCCCTCAACCCGCACGCGGCACGGCTCCCGCACGGTCTGCATTGGAAGACCCTGCCCGGTGGACACCACTTGCCGGGGCCCGACGACGGCACTAAAGTACAACTCAATGGTTGTATATCAAGAGTCCACCGACCGCGCCGATCGTCTCTTCCATGCCCTGGCTGATACGACGCGGCGCGAGATCGTGGCCCTCACCCTGACCGGCGAGCACTCGGTCTCAGAGCTCGCCCGGCGGTTCCCGATGAGTTTCGCGGCCGTCCAGAAGCACGTGGCGGTGCTGGAACGAGCGGGGCTCGTCACCAAGCAACGGCAGGGCCGGGAGCAGCGGGTGCGGGGAAACGCGGGCGCCCTGGGCGAGGCGCATCGGCTGCTGGACCAGCTGGCGGCCGTGTGGCAAGGGCGTATCGACCGGATCGGCGCGGTTCTCGCCGGTCCCGACTCAGAAGACAGCAAGGAGCACGAGCATGACCATGATCGACGTCCAGAAGGACCCTGAAGCCCTGGCGATGACGCTCACCGCGCGGTTCGACGCGCCGCGGGCGCGGGTGTGGCAGGTCTGGCAGGACCCCCGCCAGCTGGAGCGGTGGTGGGGCCCGCCGACCTATCCCGCGACCGTCGTCGACCATGACCTGACGCCCGGCGGCGCGGTCACGTATTTCATGACCGGGCCGGAAGGCGACAAGCACTACGGCTGGTGGCGCATCCTGTCCACCGACGCCCCGCACCGGCTGGAGTTCGAAGACGGCTTCGCCGACGACGCCGGCCGCCCCAACCCGGACATGCCCGTCACGATTGTCCGCGTCCAGCTCACCGCGGACGGCGAGACGGCTACCGTGATGACGGTCGAGAGCACCTTCCCCACGACCGAGGCGATGGAGCAGCTGGTGTCCATGGGCATGGCCGAAGGTATGGCCGCGGCCCTGGACCAGATCGACGCGCTGCTGGCGACCCCCGCGGCTTGACGGGTCCCCGCTGGACAGAGCCTGACTCGACCTTGCTGGAGGCCGCCGCTTGACGGAGTCCGTCGGCGCGGCCTCCCGCCCCCAGGCGTCACGCTCCCGGCTCAGCTGTCCTGGCCGCCGAGGTGGATGGATCCGATCGTGCCTGTCTGGATGACCGGGCCGTGCTGGGTGCCGCCGCTGATGGTGTTGGTGACGTTGACTGTGCGGGACGCGGGGGGCGACGGGGTCAGTTCCTCCAGTAGCGCGCGCAGTTCCGCCGCCGCCTCGGGGTCCGCCTGGAGGGCGCGGCGCAGGCGGGAGCGCCATTCGGCCTGGAGGTCGTCGGTCGTGGTCTCGTCGCCGGACTGCTGGGCGGCAACGAGTTCGGCGCGGGCCGCGTCCAGGTCGGCGCCGATCGCTTCCGGGGGCGTTGAGCCGTGGGAGAGGATGCTTGCCAGTCGGTCTCTCGCCGCGGTCCAGGTGTCCGTGACCATCTGCTGGACGAGCGTGGTCGCTCCCGCCGCCGCCAGTGCTACCAACTCCGCTTCCACGAGGCCCCCTTCGGCTGGTTGCAGGTCGCGGGAAAAACCCTAGTCGGTCATCTGCCCAGCAGAGCCGTGAGCGCGCCCACCGGGTCGGCGTCCGGGGTGGAGCGGGGCCACCAGTCCTCGTGGTCCGCGTCGGATTCGTAGCCGTACCACAGGCCGTCGCGGCCGAAGCGGAGCTGGAGGGTGCGGGTGGACAGGCGGTTGCGCCAGGGGCGGAAGTGCGGGAAGTCGGCGGCGGTCAGGGCCGGGCGGGCGCGGTCGAAGGGGCCCGCGGGCGGGTCCCAGGGCTCTTCGAGGACCGCCAGGGCCCGCAGGCCGCCCTGGCGCCAGGCGGCCACCGCGCGGGCCAGGTCGGTGGTGCTGCGGCCGGTGGCGGCGGCCAGGTCGCGGTAGAGCGCGCGGGTGGACGCGGTCAGGCCCGAGCCGGGGTGGGCGGCGGCCAGGCGGACCGCGTCCTGCCATTCCGTCAGCCCGGCCGTGGGGTCCGCGCCGGTGGTCAGGAGGGTGTGGGCGCGGGTGGCCGCCTCGGTGGCCAGGAGGTCCAGGGCCAGCGGGTCCGGGGCGCCGGGCGCATGCGGGTAGGCCGGGGGGCGACCCGGGTGCGCGGGGGCCGGGAACGGCGGTGGGACAGGGGGGAGGCGGTCGCGGGCCAGGCACTCATCGGCGGCGACCGTGGGCAGGGGCGCGGCGCTGGACGCGGTGGTGCGCTCGGCGGCCGACCTGGTCGCGTTGCGGTGGGACAGCGAGGCGAGGATCTCGCGCTCGCCCATGCCCCGCATGAGGAACAGCACGAACGGGTCCTCGTCCAGGATCCTCGCCGTCTGGTAGCAGAGCGCGGCGGCGTGCTTGCAGGGGTAACCGTCGTCCGGGCAGGAGCAGTCGGGGATCAGATCGCCCGCCGCCGGCAACAGATCCGCCACCGTCGCGAGCGCGTGCGGCACATCCTTGTCGAGCAGCGCCGCGATGTGGTCGGGCCGGGCCGCCGCCGCGGCCAGGAAGTCGTCCCAGTCGTCGTCGCTGAGGGTACGGAGCCGGATTTCCGTGCGGTACGGGCGTGGTCTGCTGCCGTGGACGTACGCCACGACCCGGCCGGGTGTGACCGTGATCGCGTCGACATGGCCGCGGCTGGCGTACGCACGGCCCCGGGCGAGGCGGGCCGCGTCCAGGGCCGTGTCCTCCAGCGCCTCCACCCAGGCGTTGCCCCACCAGCTGGACGCGAAGTCCTCCCCTGCGAGCGGTTCCAGCGCGGGGAACGTACGGCGGCGGTCGTCGTGCCGCAAGTCGGCGTGCCGGGCGTGTGTGCGTGGGGTCATGACGGCCTCCGCAGCGAGACAAGGTCGGCGAGCTCGCGGTCGGTCAGCTCGGTCAGCGCCGCCTCGCCGGAGCCGAGCACCGCCTCCGCCAGCGCCCGCTTGGACGCGAGCATTTCGGCGATGCGGTCCTCCACCGTGCCCTCCGCGATCAGGCGGTGGACCTGCACCGGCTGAGTCTGGCCGATGCGGTACGCCCGGTCCGTCGCCTGCTCCTCGACCGCCGGGTTCCACCAGCGGTCGAAGTGGATGACATGACCCGCCCTGGTCAGGTTCAGACCGGTGCCCGCCGCCTTGAGGGAGAGGATGAAGACGGGGTGCTCGCCGGACTGGAAGCGGTCCACCATCCGCTCGCGCTCCGCCACGGGTGTGCCACCGTGCAGCAGCTGCGACGGGATCGCCCGCGCCGTGAGGTACGCGGAGAGGATGCGGGCCATCGAGACGTACTGGGTGAAGATCAGCACCGCGCCGTCCTCGGACAGGATCGTCTCCACCAGCTCGTCGAGCAGGGCCAGTTTCCCGGAGCGGCCCGCCAGCCGCGCCGCGTCGTCCTCCTTCAGGTACTGCGCGGGGTGGTTGCAGATCTGCTTGAGCGCGGTCAGCAGCTTCATCACCAGGCCACGGCGCGCGATGCCCTCCGCGTCCTCGATCGCCGCCAGCGTCTCCCGTACGACCGCCTCGTAGAGGGACGCCTGCTCGCGGGTGAGCGCCACGGGGTGGTCGGACTCCGTCTTCGGCGGCAGCTCGGGCACGATGCCCGGGTCGGATTTCTTCCGCCGCAGGAGAAAGGGGCGGACCAGCCGGGACAGCCGCTCGACCGCTTGCTCGTCCTCCCCGTTCTCCACCAGGCGCGCGTGGCGGGAGCGGAATGCCTTCAGCGGGCCGAGCAGCCCGGGGGTCGTCCAGTCCAGCAGGGCCCACAGCTCGGAGAGGTTGTTCTCGACGGGTGTGCCGGTCAGGGCGACGCGGGCGGGCGTCGGGATCGTACGCAGTGCCTTGGCCGTCGCCGAGAACGGGTTCTTCACGTGCTGCGCCTCGTCGGCGACGACCATCCCCCAGCTGTGCGCGGCCAGCCGCTCCGCGCTCGTACGCATCGTGCCGTACGTGGTCAGGACGAAGCCGCCGTCCGACTCGGGCAGGGTGCGGTCGGTGCCGTGGAAGCGGCGCACGGGCACACCGGGCGCGAAGCGGGTGATCTCCCGCTGCCAGTTGCCGAGGAGGGACGCCGGGCAGACGACGAGGGTCGGGGCGCTGCGCGCGCGGTGGAGGTGGAGGGCGATCAGCGTGACCGTCTTGCCGAGGCCCATGTCGTCCGCGAGGCAGCCGCCGAGCCCGAGCGAGGTCATCAGGTCCAGCCAGGCCAGGCCCCGCAGCTGATAGTCGCGGAGGGTGGCGGCGAGGCCCGCGGGGGGCGCGAAGGCGGGCCCGGCGGGGGTGTCGGCCGCGTTGAGCCGGTCGCGCAGGGCCGCCAGCGCGCCCGTCGGCACTGCCTCCACCGTCTCGCCGTCGACCTCGGCCGTGCCGGTCAGCGCCACGGCCAGTGCGTCGACCGGCTGCAGCAGCCCCAGCTCTCGCTTGCGCGCCTTCCGTACGAGATCGGGGTCGACCACGACCCACTGGTCCCGCAGTCGCACGATCGGGCGGTGCGACTCAGCGAGCGCGTCCATCTCCCGCTCGGTCAGCGGATCGCCGTCGAGCGCCAGCTGCCAGTTGAACTTGAGCAGTTCCTCGCTGTCGAAGAACGGTGTGCCGTCGGTCGCCGAGCCCGGGGCGGGCCGTACGACCGCGCCGGCCGAGAGCGTACGCGCCAGCTCCTTCGGCCAGTGCACGGCCACCCCGGCCGCGGCCAGGCGGGCCGCCCCCGGCCCCAGCAGCTCGTACAGCTCGTCCTCGGTGAGCGGCAGTACGTCCGGTACGTCGCGCTCCAGCAGCCGGGCGAGCGGCTGCCAGACCCGGGCCGCGCGGCGCAGCGCCAGCACCGCGTCGACGCGGGCGCGCGGCCCGAAGTGCTCGTCGCCGTCGCCCGCCCAGAGCCGGGCCGCGTCGATGACGAGCGTCGGATCGGCGAGGCTGTGCACCTGGACGAGGGCCGCGGCGGCATTGCGCTCCGCGCCGAACTGTTCTGTGCCGGTGTCCTCTGCGCTGTCGTCGGCTGCACTGTCGTCGGCTGCGGTGTTCGCGGTGTTCGCGGTGTCGGCGGTGTCGAAGAGCTCGAACGCGGACAGGTCGAGGCGCAGCGAGACCCGCACCCCCGCGTCCATGCCCGCCGCCGCCTCCGCCGCCCACTCCCGCGCCCGGGGCAGATGCTGGGGTGCGCGGGCCGCGAACGGCGCCCCCGCGGCGTACGCGGCGGCCGGTGTACGCGGGAGGGTGTCGGCCACCGCGTCGAAGAACGCCCGCACGAGCGCCTCGGGGTCCAGCAGCCGAAGCGCCTCCCCGGCGCGGGCCGGAACGGGGACGGCATGCGCCTCGTACGGCATGGCGGCGGCGATCGCCCGCAGCTGCGCGATGTCGTCGGCGTCCAGCGGACCCGCCCGCCAGGCGTCGTGGTCGGTCGCGGTCAGGCCGGGCAGCAGCCTGCCGCGCGCCACCAGATGCACGGCATGCAGCGCCGCGGCGCCCCAGCAGACCGCGGCGGGGTGCGCGGCCGGGTGGTGACGGGCACGGGTCAGCAGCGGCACGGCCTCGGCGACCGGCAGCTCCACGGCGGGGACCGTGCGGCTACGGACGTCCGCGCCATGGCGTCCTACGACGGTGAGCTCGCCCGTCGCGCCGGCGAGCCGGTCGCCGTCCGGATCCCAGAAGGCGACCCGCCCCTCGCGCGGCAGCGGCGCGGGCACGAAGACCGCGGCGCACGTGTGCAGCCTGTCCCAGGTCACGGGTCACCTCCTCTCAAGTACCTGCTCTCAAGTACCTGGTCTACGACCTTACGGGTGGGGTCTGACAATCGGCTCCGGCTTCGGTGGCGGATGCCGACGAAGGCCGCCACCCCCGAGCGGGTGTGGCGGCCTCGGACCCGTATGCGTATGCGTACTGACGTGGTTACGCGGCGGGAGGCACCGCGGGCAGCTCCGGCTCTTCGGACCGCTCCGATGGCTCCGACAGCTCCGGCGGCTCCGACAGCTCCGACAGCTCTGCCGGTTGTGGCGACGCCTCGACCGGCTTCGACTTCGACTTCGCCGACGACTCGGCGGCGGGCTGCGGGGCAGCCCTTTCCAGGAAGCGCAGCAGTTCGACCGGGAACGGCAGCACCAGCGTGGAGTTCTTCTCGGCGGCGACGGCGACCACCGTCTGCAGCAGCCGCAGTTGAAGCGCCGCGGGCTGCTCCGACATCACCCCGGCCGCCTCGGCCAGCTTCTTCGACGCCTGCAGCTCCGCGTCGGCGTTGATGACCCTCGCCCGCCGCTCACGGTCCGCCTCCGCCTGCCGCGCCATCGAGCGCTTCATCGTCTCGGGCAGCGACACATCCTTGATCTCCACCCGGTCGATCTGCACACCCCACCCGATCGCCGGGCTGTCGATCATCAACTCCAGCCCTTGGTTCAGCTTTTCGCGGTTGGACAGCAGATCGTCCAGATCGCTCTTGCCGATGATCGAACGCAGCGATGTCTGCGCCATCTGCGACACCGCGAAGCGGTAGTCCTCCACCCGCACCAAGGCATCGGCCGCGTCGACGACCTTGAAATAGATCACCGCGTCCACGCGCACGGTCACGTTGTCCCGGGTGATCCCGTCCTGTGCAGGGACCGGCATCGTCACGATCTGCATATTTATCTTGTGCAAGCGGTCAATGATCGGAACGATCAGCGTGAACCCCGGGCCGCGCACCGACCCGCGCAGCCGGCCGAGCCGGAAGACCACGCCCCGCTCGTACTGTTTGATCACCCGGGCGGCCGCCATCGCGTACACAGCACAACCGGACGCCGCCGCCGCGATCGCTGTCACCAGCTCCTCGACCATCGGGCACCCCCTGCCATCCGAGCCGATGCTCATTACCTCATTACCACCGTATGTCCGCTATACCTGCCCGTATACCCCTGGGCGGCGCCCCGTCCCTGGACCGCCGGAAGGCCGCACCCCGGGTGCGGGTGCGGCCTGGCCGGTGGGCGGACCTTCTAGAGGCGCTTGCGTACGAGGGCCACGAGCTCGGCCGTGTGATTGCGCCGCACCCAGGCGATCCCGCCGAAGATGACGAAGAAAATGACGGGCGTGATCGCGTACTCACCGTCGAACACGGTCACCTGCGTGATGAAGGCGCCGATCATCAGACCCATGAAGGCGAGCGCCGAGAGACCGGAGAGGATCGGGATCACCAGCGCGATCGCACCGACCAGCTCCAGGCCGCCGACCAGGTACATGTACCAGTCGCCGTAACCGATCTTGTCGAAGCCCTCCGCGGCCGAGGAGTGGCCGATGAGCTTCGGCGCGGCACTCGCGACGCCCAGGAACACCGCGAGCAGGATCTGGAGCGTGTACACCGCGAGGTGCGAGCGGCGGCTCAGCTTCGTTCCGGCGGTGGAGTTCTTGGTGGCGGTCGCAGTGGCAGTCGCGGTGGCGGGGGCGGGGATCGTCGCGGACATTCTGGTCTCCTCCGGTGAGCGTTCCGTAGTTCTCGGTGCTTTCAGAGAGGTAGACCGGGCGGACCTCCGGGACTCATCGCGTCCAGGGAGCCCGGTTCAAAAAATTCGACTCAGAGTGCGTTCGGCTCAGAGTGCGAACCAGCCGTAGCCGCCGTACCAGTGGCGCCCCGCCCGCAGACTGTCGCCCGGCGTCATCGGTACACCGCGATGTACCGGCCCACGGACGACACGTCATCTTGTGGACGCGGCAGTTCGCCTCCCCCGCCGATCCTGCCCATGTCCCCGGCCAAGTCGTCCGCTTCCGGCAGCTCCGCCCACACACTCGTCTCCTCAGGGTCAGTTGTGCGGATAGCGGTCCCGCGGATGCACCGGGTCCAGGGAGAGATCCTCGGCCAGCTCGGCGATCACGCCCCGTCCCTCCGTCACCACCAGCCAGGATGACGGCAGTTGTACGTCTCCGTGGCGCGCGCCGAGCAGATTGCCGCACATCGCACCCGTGGAATCGCTGTCGCCGGAGTGGTTGACGGAGAGCAGCAGCGCTTCGGCCACGTCCTTCGTACGGGCCAGGGCGCAGTAGACGGCGATGGCGAGGGCCTCCTCCGCGATCCAGCCCGCGCCCAGCGATTCGGCCTTCTCGGCGGTCGGCAGCCCGCCCGCCGCGGCCAGGTCCACCGCCGCGCGGAGCGCCCTCGTGGTCTCCTCGTGGCCGCGGTAGCCGCGCAGCAGTTCCATGGCGCGCAGCACGGCGCCCTCGACGGAGTCGCCCTCCAGCAGGTGCGCGATGATCGCGGCGAACGCCCCGGCCGCGTAGTACCCGGTCGGATGCCCATGGGTGATCTGCGCGCAGTGCGCGGCCAGCTCGAACGCCTGCCGCGGCGCCACCCCGACCAGCCCGAAGGGCGCCGACCGCATCACCGTGCCGCACCCCTTGGAACCGGTGTTCACCGGGCCCGGGTCCCCCAGCTCGCGCCTCGTGTCGGGGACGTACCGCGCCGCGAGGCCGGTGAGACAGGCGTTGCCGGGCGACCGCCGCGCGTACAGCCAGGGCTGCTGCCTTAGCCACCCTGTCCTGATGAAGTCGTCCTTCGCCCGTGCGGGCGGCGCCGGGTAGTTCTGGGTGTCCAGCCAGCGCACATAGGCGTTGTGTACGCAGGCGGTCTCCGCGCCGCCGATGCCTTTGCCTGCGGCCCTGGCGTGCGCGCGGATCAGCCCTTCGGCCGTGAACAGGGTCATCTGCGTGTCGTCGGTGATCCGCCCGGTCACCCCCTCTGCGTCCGGTACGGGCCCGGTCACGCCCTGTTCGCCGTACGTCCTGCGGATCGCGTCCAGGGAGAGGAACTCCACCGGGTTCCCCAGGGCATCCCCGATCGCCCCGCCCAGCAGGCAACCGCGGATTCTGGCCCGGCGGACCGCAGTGCTCTCCCATGACTCGTTGTCCACTGCTCGGCTCCTCGGCGTCGGGTACATCCTGGAGGGGGGAGGAGAGGAGTTGCGATCGCCATGCGCACTGGTAGCGAACCGACAACCGCCCGCAGTCCCCTGCGCCTGCGTTTCTGGCTGAGTGTATGGGGCGTGATCTGGACGGCATCGGGCACGACGGCGTTCGCGCTCGCCGGGCGTCCCGGGTGGGCAGTCGCGTGCGGGGTGCTGTTGCTGATCGTCATGGTGGATATGGCCATGGTTCTGCGCCATATCCACCAGGGACCGCACTTCCAGCCGGGACGCGACGTCCCGCCGTACGAGCCGGATCACGGGGGACGCGGGGAACACGGGAGCGCCGACGGACAACGGCCCTGACCCGGCGCCCCAACCCGGCGCTGGAACCGGTAGTGCGTCAGGCCTCCGCGTCGAAGCGCGCGGCCTTCAGATACTCCGGCTTCGGGTCCAGCGCCGCCGCCAGCCGGAAGTGACGCTTGGCCTGTTCGGGACGGCCCGCCCGCTCGTAGGTGCGGGCGAGCGCGAAGTGCGCGAAGGCGTTGTCCGGCTCGCGCTCCAGGACCAGCTCGAATTCGAGCTCGGCCGGGCGCAGTTGGGCCGCGGCGAAGAAGGCGCGAGCCCTCAGGAGCCGTGCCGCCGTGTTCTCGGGGTGGGCTGCGATCACTGAGTCGAGCAGCTTTACGGCACCTTGCGGATCCCTCGCGGCGAGCAGCTGCTCAGCCGCGCGGTAGTCGATGACGTGCGTCTCGGGATTGCTGTTGGGCACGATCGCATCCTTCCCCTCACTCCACAATTCGAACACCGGGTTCCGCAACGGTATTCCGAATCACACGCCCGCGTCCGGGCGACGGGCAGTACGGGCGGCGCGCCGGGTCAGTTCCGTCCAGACCTCGCGTACCCGCGGTTCCAGGTCCTCCAGCGGCCCGTCATTGTCGATGACGAGATCGGCGATGGCCAGCCGCTGCTCGCGCGTGGCCTGGGCGGCCATCCGCGACCGCGCCTCGGACTCCGGCATTCCGCGCTGCCGTACGAGCCGGTCGAGCTGGGTCTTCGGCGACGCGTCCACCACGACCACCACGTCGTACAGCGCTGCCAGGTTGTTCTCGGTGAGCAGCGGTACGTCGTGGACGACGACCGCGTCCGCCTCCGCGGCGCGCTCCAGCTGCCGTGAGCGCGCGCCGACCAGTGGGTGGACGATCGCGTTGAGCCGCGCCAGGCGGTCGGCGTCGGAGAAGACGATCGAGCCGAGCTTCGGCCGGTCCAGGGTGCCGTCCGCGGTCAGGATCTCGGGGCCGAAGGCGTCGACGACGGCCGCGAGCCCCGGCGTTCCGGGCTCGACGACCTCGCGGGCGATCTTGTCGGCGTCGATCAGCACTGCTCCGTACGAGACGAGCAGGCGGGAGACTTCGCTCTTGCCGGCGCCGATTCCGCCGGTCAGGCCTACGGACAGCAAGGCCGTGCCTCCACTCGCTTCCTCGCGTCGCAGGGCAGAGGGCGGCGCGGCTCTCCGGAGCCTAACCGATCAGCAGCCCGACCGATCAGTCCGGGACGCCCCCCAAGCCCCCGAGGTTGTCTCAGCCCCCGTCGCCCTCCCGCTCCGCGAGGAAGCGCTCGAATTCGCGGCCGATCTCATCCGCGGAGGGCAGGTCCACCGGCTCGGCGACCAGACTGCCCCGGGTCTCGGCACCCGCCACCGCGTCGTACTGGTGCTCAAGCCCCCGCACGAGCGCCACCAGATCCTCGTCGCCCTCGCCGATCTGCCGCTCGATCTCGGTCTGCGTACGGTGCGCCTCGGTCCGCAGCGAGTGCGCGATGCCCGGCAGGACCAGGCCGGTCGCGGCGGTGATCGCCTCCAGGGCGGTCAGCGCGGCATCCGGGTAGGAGGAGCGGGCGACGTAGTGCGGCACATGCGCGGCGACACCCAGGACGTCGTGGCCGGACTCCATCAGGCGGTACTCGACCAGCGACTCGGCGCTGCCCGGTACCTGCGCCTCGTCGAAGGGGCTGCGGTGGCCCGGCATGAGGTCCGTGCGGTTGCCGTGCGGGGTGAGGCCGACGGGGCGGGTGTGCGGGACGCCCATCGGGATGCCGTGGAAGTTGACCGCGAGCCGCACGCCGAGCCGCTCGACGATCTGGCGCACCGCGGCGGCGAAGCGTTCCCACTCGACGTCCGGCTCGGGGCCCGAAAGCAGCAGGAACGGCGCGCCCGTGGCGTCCTGGACGAGCCGGACGTCGAGCGTCGGGGTCTCGTAGGCGCTCCAGCGGTCGCGCCGGAAGGTCAGCAGCGGGCGGCGGGCGCGGTAGTCCACCAGGCGGTCGTGGTCGAAGCGTGCCACCACCTGGTGGGGAAGCGTCTCCAGCAGGTGATCGACGATCTGCTCGCCCGCCTCTCCCGCGTCGATGTAGCCCTCGAAGTGGTACAGCATGACAAGTCCGGCCGACTCCTGCGCAAGCGCCATGTCGACGACCGCGAGGCCCTTCGGCTCCCATTCGTACAAACCCTGCGGATCAAGCACGATTACCGCTCCTCCTCGTGTTCGTAGGAGAGAACGCACGGTGACGTGCGGGCATTCCCACCGTACGGTGCGTACGGCGATGAACCCCTGGAAGAGGATGCCCAGTTCGGGTCCGTTCGGGTGTTCGTAGTTGGTAATAGCGGTAAGGCCCGCTCCCCATGGGGAACGGGCCTTACCTTCAGCCAACTGTCAGCTGTCGCCGACCGGAGCAGTGCAGAGCGTCAGCTCTGGCCGCCGGCCAGCTTCTCGCGCAGGGCAGCCAGGGCCTCGTCCGACGCCAGGGCGCCGGTGTCCTCGGACTCCGAGGAGTACGAACCACCCGAGACACCGCTGGCACCGGCACCGGCGCCACCGCCCGCGGCCGGGGCGGCAGGGCCCTCGGCAGCAGCGGCCTCGTCGGCCTCGCGGGACTTGATGACCTGGGCCTGGTGCTGCTCGAAGCGGGTCTGCGCCTCGGCGTACTGGGTCTCCCACGCCTCGCGCTGGGTCTCGAAGCCCGGCAGCCAGTCGTTGGTCTCCGGGTCGAAGCCCTCGGGGTAGATGTAGTTCCCCTGGTCGTCGTACGACGCGGCCATGCCGTACAGCGTCGGGTCGAACTCGACCGAGGCCGGGTCGGCGCCGAAGGCCTCGTTGGCCTGCTTCAGCGAGAGGCTGATGCGGCGGCGCTCAAGGTCGATGTCGATGACCTTGACGAAGATCTCGTCGTTGACCTGGACGACCTGCTCCGGGATCTCCACGTGGCGCTCGGCCAGCTCGGAGATGTGGACCAGGCCCTCGATGCCCTCGTCGACGCGCACGAACGCACCGAAGGGAACGAGCTTGGTGACCTTACCCGGGACGACCTGACCGATCTGGTGCGTCCGGGCGAACTGCTGCCACGGGTCTTCCTGCGTCGCCTTCAGCGACAGGGAGACACGCTCGCGGTCCATGTCGACGTCGAGAACCTCGACGGTGACTTCCTGGCCGACCTCGACAACCTCGGACGGGTGGTCGATGTGCTTCCAGGAGAGCTCCGAGACGTGCACGAGACCGTCGACGCCACCCAGGTCCACGAAGGCACCGAAGTTGACGATCGAGGAGACGACGCCGGAACGGACCTGACCCTTCTGCAGGGTCGTGAGGAACGTCTGGCGGACCTCGGACTGGGTCTGCTCAAGCCAGGCACGGCGGGACAGGACCACGTTGTTGCGGTTCTTGTCCAGCTCGATGATCTTGGCCTCGAGCTCCTTGCCCACGTAGGGCTGGAGGTCGCGGACACGGCGCATCTCGACGAGGGACGCCGGCAGGAAGCCACGGAGGCCGATGTCGAGGATGAGACCACCCTTGACCACCTCGATGACGGTGCCGGTGACGATGCCGTCCTCTTCCTTGATCTTCTCGATGGTGCCCCAGGCACGCTCGTACTGAGCGCGCTTCTTCGAGAGGATCAGGCGGCCTTCCTTGTCCTCCTTCTGGAGAACAAGGGCTTCGATCTCGTCGCCGACCTTGACGACCTCGTTCGGGTCGACGTCGTGCTTGATCGAGAGCTCGCGGCTCGGGATGACGCCTTCGGTCTTGTAACCGATGTCGAGCAGGACCTCGTCCCGGTCAACCTTCACGATTACGCCGTCGACGATGTCACCGTCGTTGAAGTACTTGATCGTCTCGTCGATCGCGGCAAGGAATGCTTCCGCGTCCCCGATGTCGTTGACCGCTACCTGCGGCGTGGTGGCGGTGGTCTCGGTGCTGCTCGTCATGTGGGTAAGGGCTCCGGTACGGACAGTAAGTCGTAGGTACTGCTACGCCGAGAGCCCGTATCGCAGCTGCAGAAGCCGGACAGCCTGAGAAGCGCCCAAAAAGGGGCGCCTCGTGAACCGAGGGGACATACATACAGAAGCGAGCGCGGCCTGCTCGGTCTGAGGCGCGCAGGCCCACAGCGCAACTTGTAGCATACGGGGGCAGCCGGACAGGGTCAATCGCGAAGGCGCACAGCCGGGGCAGAACGCCCCATTTCCGGCATTACGGCTGGCGTAACCCATGTTTCTTCTGTTGTTGTTCACTGAGGTCACGCCCATGTTGGCCCCTGTTGAACGACGGCTTCGGAACGACCAACGATGACGACGGTGATGATGTTCCAGGATTTCGAGCCCGAGCCGCAAGCCACCCGTCGTAACGCGGACGATTCGGAGAGCAGCCGCGCCAGCCGCGGCTGGTGGAACCGGAACGCCGATGAGTACCAGACCGAGCACGGCGCTTTCCTGGGGGACGACCGTTTCGTCTGGGGACCGGAAGGGCTCGACGAGACAGAAGCGGGGCTGCTGGGGCCCGCCGGGTCGCTGAAGGGGCTCGACGTCCTGGAGATCGGAGCGGGCGCGGCGCAGTGCTCGCGCTGGCTGGCCGCGCAGGGCGCGCGGCCGGTGGCGCTCGACCTCTCCCACCGGCAGCTTCAGCACGCGCTGAGGATCGGGGGCGAGGTCCCTCTGGTGGAGGCGGACGCGGGGGCGCTGCCCTTCCGGGACGGCTCGTTCGACCTCGCGTGCTCGGCGTACGGGGCGGTTCCGTTCGTGGCCGACCCGGTGAAGGTGTTCCGGGAGGTACGGCGCGTGCTGCGGCCCGGCGGGCGTTGGATCTTCTCCGTGACGCACCCGATCCGGTGGGCGTTCCCCGATGAGCCGGGGCCGGAGGGGCTCTCGGTGGCCGCCTCGTACTTCGACCGCACTCCGTACGTCGAACAGGACGATGAGGGCGGCACGCTCTACGTCGAGCACCACAGGACGCTCGGGGACCGGGTGCGCGACGTGGTGGCGGGCGGATTCCGGCTGGTGGACCTGGTGGAGCCGGAGTGGCCTGCCTGGAACAGCCAGGAGTGGGGCGGGTGGTCTCCGCTGCGGGGTCATCTGATCCCGGGTACGGCGATTTTCGTCTGCGAGCGCGACTGAGGGCCGTCCGTTCACTGCCGTCTGTCTTCTGCCGTCTGTCTTCTGCCGTCCGTTCTGCTGTCCTTCTCTTGCGAGACTGGGGCGGTGATCCGCGACGACGCCCTTGAGGGCCTTCCCGTACGTACCGCCGTGCCCGCGCTCACGCGTGCGCTCGACACGCACGGGGCCGCGGTGCTGTGCGCGCCGCCCGGCACCGGCAAGACCACGCTCGTGCCGCTGGTGCTCTCGGGGCTGGTGGGCGGCGGCCCGGTGCGGCGGGTCGTGGTCGCCGAGCCGCGGCGGATCGCGGCGCGGGCGGCGGCCAGGCGGATGGCGTGGCTGCTCGGCGAGCAGGTCGGGGGGAAGGTCGGCTTCACCGTGCGCGGAGAGCGGGTGGTGGGGCGCGGGACGGTGGTGGAGGTCGTGACCACCGGAGTCCTGTTGCAGCGGCTGCAGCGTGACCAGGAGCTGGCCGGGGTCGATGTGGTGATCCTCGACGAGTGCCACGAACGGCATCTGGACGCGGACACGGTAGCCGCGTTCCTACTGGATGTACGGGCCGCGCTGCGGCCGGAACTGCGGCTGGTGGCGGCCTCGGCGACGACCGACGCGGAGGGCTGGGCGCGGCTGCTCGACGACGCGCCGGTGGTGGAGGCGGCGGGGGTCTCGCACCCGGTGGAGGTGGTGTGGGCCGCTCCGGCGAAGCCCGTACGGCCGCCGCACGGGATGCGGGTCGACCCGGCGCTGCTGACGCATGTCGCCTCGGTGGTGCGACGGGCGCTGGCCGAGCGCGCGGGCGATGTGCTCTGTTTCCTGCCGGGGGTCGGTGAGATCGGCCGGGTGGCGGGTCAGCTGGGGGCGGTGGGCGCGGAGGTCCTGCAGGTTCATGGGCGCGCGCCCGCCGCAGTGCAGGACGCCGTGCTCGCGGGCTCCTCCTCGGGCGTACGGAGGGTGGTGCTGGCCACCTCGGTCGCCGAGTCGAGCCTGACGGTGCCGGGCGTCCGGGTGGTGGTGGACGCGGGGCTGGCGCGCGAGCCGCGCACCGATCATGCGCGCGGCCTGAGCGCGCTGACGACCGTACGGGTCTCGCAGGCGGGGGCACGGCAGCGGGCCGGACGGGCGGGGCGCGAGGCGCCCGGCACGGTGTACCGCTGCTGGACGGAGGCGGAGGACGGGCGGCTGGCACGGTTCGCGTCCCCCGAGATCAAGGTCGCCGACCTGGCGGCGTTCGCCTTGCAGGCGGCGTGCTGGGGCGACCCGACGGCGGCCGGCCTGGCGCTCCTCGACCCGCCCCCGGCGGGCGCGCTGGCCGCGGCGCGCTCGGTGCTGACGGCGATCGGCGCGGTGGACGCGACGGGCCGGGCGACGGACCGGGGCGTACGGATGGCCCGGCTCGGCCTGCACCCCCGGCTCGCGCGGGCACTGCTCGACGGCGCGCAGGAGGTGGGCGCGCGCCGGGCGGCGGAGGTGGTGGCGCTGCTCAGCGAGGAGCCGCCGCGGGAGTACGGGGACGACTTGGCGGCGGCGTGGCGCACGGCCCGCCGCGGCGGCGACGCGTACGCGTCGCGCTGGCGCCAGGAGACCCGCCGCCTGACCGCGGCGGCGGAGGACGGCATGCCGCCGGCTGCGCGCTCGATGCGGGGGGCGGAACCCGTAAGCGGTCATACGGGTGCCGGAGCCCCCGCCAGGGATGCGCGGCAGGCGCCCGGCCGTGGTGGGCGCACGGGCCCGCCCGGGGGCCTTGCCGCCGGGACGCCCGCGCCTCAGGACCGGGGCCGGGGCCGGGACCGGGGCCGGGGCCGGGGCCGGGACACGCAGGGGACGGCACCGGAACCCGTAGCCGGTTCTACGGGTTCCGGTGCCCCCGCCGGGGATGCGCGGCAGGCGCCCGGCCGTGGTGGGCGTACGGGCCCGCCCGGCGTCAGCGAGCCGGGGCCCCCGCGGACAGCCGACCACCGCCGCGCCTCGGGCCCGCCCGGGAGTGTGGCCGCCGGGACAGCCACGCCGCAGGACCGGGACACGCGTACGGGCCCGTCCGTGGGAAGCGTTCCCGCCGGGGGTGTCGCAGCCCTCGGCGACCGCTCGGGCTCCTCCGGCACGCGGCCGGCCCAGCCCGCCCAGCACGCCGTCGGCGTCCACGGCGACGACGCCGTCGCCGGGCTTGTCGTCGCGCTGGCGTTTCCCGAGCGGGTGGCGCGGGGGCGTGGTGACGGGGCGTTTCTGATGGTTTCCGGGACCGGGGGTGAGGTCGGGGCCGGGTCCGGGTTGCGCAATGCGGGCTGGCTGGCCGTCGCCGTTGCGGATCGGACCGCACAGGCCGCCTCCGCGCGGGTGCGGCTCGCCGCCGTCGTCGATGAGGAGGCCGCGCGGGCCGCCGCCGCGCATCTGCGGGTCGCCCGCGAGGAGGTCCACTGGGAGAACGGTGACGTCGTCGCCCGGAAGGTGGAGCGGCTGGGAGCCGTCGAGCTCTCCGTACGCCCGCTGAAGAACCCGGCCCCCTCCCTCGTACGCGAAGCCCTGCTCGAAGGGTTGCGGCGCGAGGGTCTCGGGCTGTTGCGCTGGACGCGTGAGACCGAGGGGCTGCGGCAGCGGCTCGCCTTTCTGCACCGGCGGCACGGCGCGCCCTGGCCCGATGTGTCGGATGCGGCGCTGCTCGACCGTACGGAGGAGTGGCTGGAGCCCGAGCTGTCCAGGGCCCGGCGGCGGGCCGATCTCGGGCGCGTCCAGGCGGGGCAGGCGTTGCAGCGGCTGCTGCCCTGGGCAACGGGCGACGCGCGCCGTCTCGATGAGCTGGCGCCGGAGCGGATCGAGGTGCCGAGCGGGTCGCGGATCCGGGTGGAGTACGGCGCGGAGCAGCCCGTCCTCGCGGTGAAGCTGCAGGAGCTGTTCGGCCTGCGCGAGACGCCCACCGTCTCGGGGGTGCCGGTGCTGGTGCACCTGCTCTCCCCCGCCGGGCGGCCCGCCGCCGTCACCGCCGACCTGGCGTCCTTCTGGAAGGACGGATACCGGGCCGTACGGGCGGAGCTGCGCGGTCGCTACCCCAAGCATCCGTGGCCGG
Source organism: Streptomyces sp. NPDC052236 (assembly GCF_044548015.1). NCBI lineage: Bacteria > Bacillati > Actinomycetota > Actinomycetes > Kitasatosporales > Streptomycetaceae > Streptomyces > Streptomyces sp. NPDC052236. The sequence continues at coordinate 220,499 of NZ_JBIUBL010000007.1, forward strand.
AGGATCCGTCGACCGCCGAGCCGACCCGGTACACCAGCGCACGGCTCAAGCGCTGACAGGCTCAAACGCTGGCGGGTTCGGGCTCGCGCTGCGGCGCGGGCGGGGTCCGCGGCCGGCGGCTGCGGGCCTCCAGGACCAGCGCGAGCGCCAGCAGGCCGCCGCCCAGCACCAGGAAGCCCCAGGGCAGGTACGAGGTCATCAGCAGCACCGCCAGCCGGTTCGACTTGACCAGTGCGACCGTCGAATCCACGTAGTCCGGGCGCATCTTCACATGCCCGGCGAACGCCGTGACCTTGTCCCGGCCGCCCAGCAGCGTGCCGCCGCGCAGCTCCTCCTTGTGGATCTCCTCGCCGTTGACCGGCGCGCCGGTGACCGGGTCGACCCAGAACATCCGCTTGGTGGTGTACCAGCGCGTAGTGCCGGTCTGTTCCTCCAGCTTCGCCGCGTCGATACCGGGGATGGGCATCTTCTTCGGATACGGCACCTTGGTCCACGGGATGGTCTGCTCGAAGTAGTAGACGTCGAGCCCGCGGAACGTCTGCGTCCCCTTGTAGTGGATGGGCGCGGACGTACGCGTTTGGGCGTCGAAGTACTCGTAGTCCCGCTTCTCGGTGAGGAACGGCCACTTGAACTCGATGCCCTCACGCCGTACCGCGTCGCCGTCGACCGATTCGCCGGTGGCGTGCACGGGCGCCTGGCTGTGGGCGTCGAAGATGTAGCGCTCGGGTATCCGGGAGACCATCTTGCCGTCGGGACCCTGGATATAGGAGAGCGAGTCCCAGACGACGACGTCGCGGCCGGCGCTGCGCTCGATCTTCTCGGACTCCTCCACATTGCCCTTGAGGGTCTGCACGATGGTGACCTTCTCGACCTCCTTCGCCGTGAGGGAGCCGTAGTCGAGGAGAATCGCGGGCTTCGCCTCCAGCACGGTCTCCTGGTACTGCTGGGGCGGGATCTTCACCACGCGGGGGAAGGCGTACCAGCGCAGCAGCGGCGAGAGCGCGGTGAAGAAGACGGCGAAGGCGAGGAGTACGAGGCTCGCTCGGCGGCGCATGGCGCGGCTCTCCTACTTCTTGGGGGTGGGGACGGTGGTCAGCAGTGGCTCGGGCGAGGTCTCGCCGGAAAGCAGCGCGCCGCCCAGCCAGGTGATGGCGAGTACGAAGGCGAAGGCGGCCGCCAGCCCGATGGCCGCGGCGACAAGGGCGCGCATGCGGGGCCTCCCGAAGAGCTCGTAGACCTGATGGAGCGTCAGGGCTGAGGCACCGTAGCAATGGAGCCGTGAGATGAGAACAGGTCGGACCGACCGGACCACGAAACGCCGCACCGCCCCCTCTTGGTGCGGCTGAGGGGGCGGTGCGGGCTGTCAGGGTCGGGCGGGGTCAGGCTGCCGGTGCGGCGACCTGGAGCTCGATGGTCACGGTCGCGCCGCCGGTCGTGGTGAGGCGGAGCAGGAACGTACCCGTCGCGTCGTCCGCGTAGATCTTCGGGAGGATCAGGACTCCGGCGGCGTCGGTCTTCAGCTCGGTGAGCGTGCGGACCGTGTTGCCCTCGGCGTCCTTGAAGTACGGACCCTTGTCGTTCACCGCGGAATCGCCCGCGGCAGTGATCATGGTGGCGGTCACCGCCACGCCCGAGGCGACGGCGCCGTTGTACGTGGCCTTGACCTCGACGGCGTCCGCGAACTCCGCGCCGGGGGCGGCGGTCAGCGCCTTCTCGTTGGTCCTCGCGATCGCGTCAGCGGCGCGCGCCGTGACGGTCGCGAAGAAGCTGATGGTGGGCAGCTGACGGCCCATCACCATGGCCCGCACTGTGAAGTCGCCGGTCTTCTCGCCGGCCCGGAGGGCCGGCGCTGTGGCCGTCCCGTCGGCGGCGGTGGCGAGGGCGATGCTCGTCAGCCCGCCGGCGAAGCGGGCGTCCGTGGTGCCGACGATGTCGAACCGTACGGACTGCCCCGCGACGCTCCCACCCATGGAGTTCCTCACGCGCACCTTGACGGGCGCGGCGAACTCGTGGCCGGCCATGGCGAACAGCCGGCCGGTGCTCGCGTGCTCGATACGACTGGCGGGCAGCGGGGTGATGGGCGGCCTCGTCGTCGGCGGAGGCTTGGGGGTGGGAGTGGGCCTGGGCGTAGGCGTAGGGGTAGGAGTGGGAGTGGGGGTAGGAGTGGGCGTCGGCTTCGGCTTCGCGGGGCTCGGCGTCGGGCTGGGGGTGCTGGGCGCTGTCGAGCCCGTGGGCGAGGTGGGCGTCGTGGGCGACTGCGTGTAACCCGAGTCGGGGCCGTCGCCGGCCGGGACCACGCCGGAGCCGTCGGGGACCTCGTGCGTGCCGCGCTTGTAGTACTCGAACCAGGACCGGACCGTACGCAGGTACTCCCGCGAGTGGTTGTAGCCGAGGATCGCCCGGTCGAGGTCCTCCGAGACCGACAGGTCGCGGTTGTTGGCGCAGAGGTAACGCCCGGCGGCGAGCGCCGCGTCGTAGATGTTGTTGGGGTCCCTGCGGCCATCGCTGTTGGCGTCCTGGCCCCACGTTTCCCAGGTGGCGGGGATGAACTGCATCGGGCCGACCGCGCGGTCGTGCGTCGAGTCGCCGTCGTACGCGCCGTTGTCGGTGTCCGAGATGTTCGCGAAACCGACGCCGTTGAGCACCGGGCCGAGGATCGGCGAGAACGTGGTGCCTGCGGCGTCGACCTTGCCGCCGCGCGCCTGGCCGGACTCCACCTTGCCGATCGCGGCGAGCAGCTGCCAGGGGACTTTGCAGCCGGGGTCGGAGGCCGCGATGGTCTGCTCGGCCTGCTTGTACGCGGCGAGGACGGTGGCCGGTATGCCCGCTTCGGCCGTTCCTGTCCCTGTCGCGGGCAGGTCGATCGACGCGCCCGGTTTGTCGGGTGTGTTCAGCGGCGGGAGGTCCGTGTAGTACGGCGAGTTGCCGGTGACCGGGGCGCCAGGTGGAGGGGTCACATCGGCCGTCCCCTGACTGTCGCCAGTGGTGACGTGCGTGACGCCGGGTGCCTGTGAGGCCGAGAGTGCGGCTACGACTGCTGCGGCAACCGCGGTCGTCGTCGCTCCCTTGCGCAGTCGGCGGCCGAATTGCGCTGCCATACGTCTGTTCCCTCCCCGTCGGGCGGCTGTTCGCGCTCCCCGGCGGCGCGTGGCCGCAGGGACTCACGTGACCCTACGGCAACCGGGGGCCAGAGGTCACCGATACCTGACCGCTTTTCACCAGTTCGCCATCTTCCTGTCGCTCAGGTTCCGGACGCTCAACCTCACGCATACTGAACGACATTGATCAAAAACGATCAGCTAAGTAACAAGTCACAGAGTTGCCGGGGTACAGGGGCACAGGGGCACAGGGAGACGCGGCCATGCCGTTCACATTGAGTCATGCCGCGGCGGTACTGCCGGGCATCCGCAGGAACGGCACCGCGCGCGGTCCGCTCGTCGCGTCAGCGCTCGTCGCGGGGTCCTTCGCCCCCGACATGACGTACTTCGCGGACACCGCGATCCCGGGCGCGATGGAGTTCGGCGGCGTGACTCACTCGGCGGCCGGCATCCTCACCGTGGACGGGCTGATCAGCGCGGCGCTGGCCGCGCTGTGGCTGCTGCTGCGCGAGCCACTGCTGGTCCTGGTGCCGTACGCGTGGCGCGGCAGTGCGTACGCCTTCGTACGGGGAGCGGACTGGCGTGGACATGGACGCGGGCGTGAACGTGGGCGTGGGCTACTGGCGCTCGCCGCCCTGTTCTATGTCTCGGCGGTCCTCGGATCGACCACGCACGTGGTGTGGGACAGCTTCACGCATCCGGATCGCTGGGGCATGACGAACTTCCCGCTGCTCGGCGAGACGTTCGCGGGCTTCCCGCTGTATCAGTACCTCCAGTACGGCGGCTCGGCGCTCGCCCTGGTGGCCCTCGGCTGGTTCATCGCGTCCGCGCTGCGCGGGCAGCCCCGCTCGGAGCCGCCCGTACACCTGCCGGTACTGCGCCGCCGGGAGCGATGGTGGGCCGGGGCGCTGCTGGCGGGGTGCGTGGCGGCCGGGGTCGCGCACCGGTGTCTGCGCTTCTACGCGAACGGCGGGGAGGCCCGCACGCCCCTCGACATCATTCCGACGGCGTGCTTCGGGGCGGGCGCGGGGCTCGCGCTGGGACTGGTGCTGTACGCGGTGGGGGTGCGGCTGCTGCACCGCTCCCGCGCGCACTCCGCTCCGGTTCCGGCGGGGGAAGCGCCCGTTCCGGCCGGGCAGGCGTCGACGTGGTCCGGCAGGGAATCGCGCTGATCCCCCGCCGGAACTTCCTGCCGGAACTTGCCTGCCGGAACTTCCCCGCCGGAACCGGAACCCGGCTCAGTGCGCCGCGGACTCCCAGTCCGTGCCCACACCCACCGAGACATCCAGGGGCGCGCGCAGCGAGACGGCCCCCGCCATCTCCCGGCGGACCAGCTCCTCCACCTGCTCGCGCTCGCCCGGGACGAGCTCCAGCACGATTTCGTCGTGGACCTGGAGCAGCAGCCGGGAGGAGAGCTTCGCTTCGCGCAGCGCCCGGTCCACGTTCACCATGGCCACCTTGACGATGTCCGCCGCGGTGCCCTGGATGGGGGCGTTGAGCGCCATCCGCTCGGCCGCCTCACGGCGCTGGCGGTTGTCGCTGTTGAGGTCGGGGAGGTAGCGGCGGCGGCCGAGCATCGTCTCGGTGTAGCCGGTGGCCCGCGCCTCCACGACGGCGCGCTGGAGATAGTCGCGCACGCCGCCGAACCGCTCGAAGTAGGTCTCCATCAGGCCGCGCGCCTCGGCGGGGTCAATGTTCAGCTGCTGGGAGAGGCCGAACGCCGAGAGACCGTAGGCCAGTCCGTACGACATGGCCTTGATCTTGCGGCGCATCTCCGCGTCGACCGCGGACTTGTCCACGCTGAACACCTGCGAGGCGACGGTGGTGTGCAGGTCCTCTCCGGAGGCGAACGCCTCCAGCAGGCCCGCGTCCTCCGACAGATGCGCCATCACGCGCAGTTCGATCTGGCTGTAGTCGGCGGTCATCAGCGACTCGAAGCCCTCGCCGACGACGAAGCCGCGGCGGATGGCCCGGCCCTCGTCCGTACGCACCGGCACATTCTGGAGGTTCGGGTCGGTGGAGGAGAGCCGGCCGGTCGCCGCCACGATCTGGCTGAAACTGGTGTGGACGCGGCTGTCCGCCGCGATGGACTTGATCAGGCCCTCGACCGTGACCCGCAGCTTCGCCTGCTCGCGGTGGCGCAACATGATCACCGGCAGCTCGTGCTCGGTCTGCTTCGCCAGCCAGGCCAGCGCGTCCGCGTCCGTGGTGTAACCGGTCTTGGTCTTCTTGGTCTTGGGGAGGTTCAGCTCGCCGAAGAGGACTTCCTGGAGCTGCTTGGGCGAGCCGAGGTTGAACTCGTGGCCGACGGCGTCGTGCGCCTCCTTCACGGCCTGCTGCACCGCGCCCGCGAACTGCAGTTCCAGCGCTTCCAGATGGTCACGGTCGGCGGCGATGCCCACGCGCTCCATGCGGGCGAGCAGCTCGGAGGTGGGCAGCTCGATGTCGTGCAGCAGGTCGACGGCGCCGACCTCGCGCAGCCGGTCGGTGAAGGCGTCCCCGAGGTCGAGGATCGCGCGGGCCTGCGCCATCAGGGCATCGGCCTCGGCCTGTTCGTCCGAGCCGAAGGCGAGCTGGCCGTCGGCAGGGGCGGCCGGGGCGAGCTCACGGCCCAGGTACTCGATGGCGAGCGCGTCCAGGGCGAAGGAGCGGCGGCCCGGCTTGACCAGATACGCGGCGAGCGCGGTGTCCATGGTGACGCCGACGACGCTCCAGCCGTGCTCGGGGAAGACCCGCATCGCGCCCTTGGCGCCGTGCAGTATCTTCGGCCGGTCCGGGTCCGCGATCCAGGCGGCGAACGCCCGCTCGTCGTCCTCGTCCAGCTGGGTGGTGTCGAACCAGGCGGCCGCGCCGTCGGCGCCGGCGAGCGCGACCTCGGTGACGCTGCCAGTGCCCAGTGCCCAGGTGTCGACGGTGGCCACGCCGAGCGGCTGCGCGGCGTGCCGCTCCAGCCAGGGGGCTACCTCGCCGGTGGCGAGCACCGCGCCGTCCAGCTCGACGCCGGCGGCGGGGGCCGGAGCCTCCTCCTCCACCGCGCCCGGGTCGACGGCGAGGAGGCGCTCACGCAGGCTCGGGTTGCGGATCTCCAGGACGTCCAGCACGCCCTTCACGGCCGCCCGGTCGTACGCGGCGCGCTCCAGCTCGGCCGGGGCCTTGGGCAGCTTCACATCGCGCACCAGCTCGGTGAGGTGCCGGTTGAGCTTGACCGCTTCCAGATGGTCGCGCAGCGCCTGCCCCACCTTGCCCTTGACCTCTTCGACGCGCTCGACCAGGTCCGCGAACGAACCGAACTGGTTGATCCACTTCGCGGCGGTCTTCTCGCCGACGCCCGGGATGCCCGGGAGATTGTCGGAGGGGTCGCCGCGCAGGGCGGCGAAGTCCGGGTACTGCTGAGGGCTCAGGCCGTACTTCTCCTGGACCTTCTCCGGGGTGAAGCGGGTCAGCTCGGAGACGCCCTTGGTCGGGTAGAGCACCGTGATGTGCTCGCTGACCAACTGGAAGGAGTCGCGGTCGCCGGTGACGATCAGCACCTCGAAGCCCGCATCCTCGGCCTGTGTGGCGAGGGTGGCGATCACGTCGTCCGCCTCGAAGCCCTCGATGGCGAAGCGGTCGGCGTTCATCGCGTCGAGCAGCTCGCCGATCAGCTCGACCTGCCCCTTGAACTCGTCGGGGGTCTTGGAGCGGTTCGCCTTGTACTCGGGGAAGTCCTCGGCACGCCAGGTCTTGCGGGACACGTCGAACGCCACCGCGAAGTGGGTGGGCGACTCGTCGCGCAGGGTGTTCGCCAGCATCGACGCGAAGCCGTAGATGGCGTTCGTCGGCTGACCGGTCGCGGTCGTGAAATTCTCCACGGGCAGCGCGAAGAATGCCCGGTACGCCAGGGAGTGCCCGTCCATGAGGAGCAGGCGCGGTCGGTTGTCTGCGGTCTTCTTCGATGCTGTCTCAGCCACATCCACGATCCTGCCACGGACCACTGACAATCCTGACCGGCTCCCGGCCGGGTGGGGTCTGACGCGGACAGCTGTCAGTGGCGCGTGGCACGATCGGGGATATACGACAGAGATGTACGACACACACGACCGCATACGCAGGCTCGAAGGAGAGCGCGATGGCCAGCAAGCCGCCCGCAGGGGACCCGGCCCAGGACGCGCCGCAGGTCGCGGCCCCGCCGCACGCCGTCGCAGGCCTCCCGGCCATCGGGCACACGCTGCGCGTGGCCCAGCAGCAGATGGGCGTGCGCCGCGGCACGCAGGCCCTGCTCAAGGTCAACCAGAAGGACGGCTTCGACTGTCCGGGCTGCGCCTGGCCGGAGGGCGACAAGCGGCACACCGCGGAATTCTGCGAGAACGGCGCGAAGGCGGTCGCCGAGGAGGCGACGCTGCGCCGCGTCACGCCCGATTTCTTCGCCGAGCACTCCGTAGCGGATCTCGCCTCACGCAGTGGGTACTGGCTGGGGCAGCAGGGCCGTATTACGCAGCCGATGTATCTGCCCCAGGGCGCCGACCGGTACGAGGCGGTGCCCTGGGAGCGGGCCTTCGCGATCATCGCGGAGGAACTCACGGCGCTGGCCTCCCCCGATGAGGCGCTCTTCTACACCTCCGGGCGCACCAGCAACGAAGCCGCGTTCCTGCTCCAGCTCTTCGCCCGCGAATTCGGCACCAACAACCTCCCCGACTGCTCGAACATGTGCCATGAGTCCTCCGGCTCGGCACTCACCGAGACGATCGGCGTCGGCAAGGGCAGCGTCTCGCTGGAGGATCTTCACCAGGCGGATCTGATCATCGTGGCCGGGCAGAACCCGGGCACCAACCACCCCCGGATGCTCAGCGCCCTGGAACAGGCCAAGGCCGCGGGCGCGAAGATCATTTCGGTGAACCCGCTGCCCGAGGCCGGCCTGGAACGGTTCAAGAACCCGCAGACCGCGCGCGGGATGGTCAAGGGCGTCGCGCTCAACGACCTCTTCCTCCAGATCCGCATCGGCGGCGACCAGGCGCTCTTCCGGCTGCTGAACAAGCTGATACTGGAGACACAGGGGACTGGCAGCGCTGTTGACGAGGTCTTCGTGCGGGAACACACCCATGGGTACGAGGAGTTCGCGGCCGCCGCCCGCGCCGCCGACTGGGACGAGACGCTCGCCGCCACCGGGCTCGACCGTGCCGGGATCGAGAAGGCCCTCGCCATGGTGCTCGCCTCGAAGCGCACCATCGTGTGCTGGGCCATGGGCCTGACCCAGCACAAGCACGCGGTGGCGACCATCCGCGAGGTGGTCAACTTCCTGCTGCTGCGCGGCAATATCGGCCGCCCGGGCGCCGGCGTCTGCCCCGTGCGCGGGCACTCCAATGTCCAGGGCGATCGCACCATGGGCATCTTCGAGCGGCCGTCCGATGCCTTCCTGGACGCCCTGGAGAAGGAGTTCGGCTTCGCGCCGCCCCGCCACCACGGGCTCGACGTCGTACGGTCCATCCAGGCGCTGCGCGACGGAAAGGCGAAGGTCTTCTTCGCCATGGGCGGCAACTTCGTGAGCGCGTCACCGGACACCCCGGTCACGGAGGCCGCGATGCGCCGCGCCCGCCTCACAGTCCATGTGTCGACCAAGCTGAACCGCTCACACGCCGTCACCGGCACCCGGGCGCTGATCCTGCCCACCCTCGGCCGTACCGACAAGGACATACAGGCGGGCGGCAGGCAGGTGGTGACCGTCGAGGACTCGATGGGCAAGGTGCACGCCTCCCGCGGCAATCTCGCCCCCGCGAGCCCCCACCTCCTCTCCGAGCCCGCCATCGTGGCCCGGCTGGCGCGCGCCGTGCTCGGCCCCGCCTCCACCACGCCCTGGGAGGACTTCGAGAAGGACTACGCGACGATCCGCGACCGCATCGCGCGCGTGGTCCCCGGCTTCGAGGACTTCAACGCGAAGATCGCCCGGCCCGGCGGCTTCACGCTGCCCCACGCCCCCCGCGACGACCGCCGCTTCCCCACCGCCACCGGCAAGGCCAATTTCACCGCAGCGCCCGTCGAGTTCCCCAAGGTCCCACCGGGCCGCCTGCTGCTCCAGACGCTGCGCTCGCACGATCAGTACAACACCACCATCTACGGCCTCGACGACCGCTACCGCGGTATCAAGGGAGGCCGCCGGGTGGTCCTGGTGCACCCGGACGACGCGCGGGACCTGGGCCTGGCAGACGGTTCGTACGCCGATCTGGTCAGCGAATGGAAGGACGGCGTGGAGCGGCGCGCCCCCGGTTTCCGGGTGGTGCACTACCCCACCGCCCGCGGCTGCGCGGCGGCGTACTACCCGGAGACCAATGTGCTGGTGCCGCTGGACTCCACCGCGGACACCAGCAACACCCCGGCGAGCAAATCCGTGGTGGTGCGGTTCGAGAACGGTTCCAGGGCCACCCACAGCGAGGACAGCGGGAGCAGCGGGAGTAGCGGGGAATGAGGGCCACCGGCCTAAGCGTTCGCTCAGGCATCTGATAAGACGGGTCGCGACGGGCGCACCCCGCGCGCGCACCGCACTGACGATCGGAGCCGGGCCCTATGGGCGAGCAGACCACCGTGAAGTTCCCACAAGAGGTCATCGACGAATACACCGCACTCGGGGTCGACCTGCACGCGCTCTTCTCCGCCGGCCACCTGGGCAACCGCATGGGGGTGCAGATCATCGAGGCTTCGGCCGAGCGCGTCGTCGGCACCATGCCCGTCGAGGGCAACACCCAGCCGTACGGACTGCTGCACGGCGGCGCGTCCGCCGTCATGGCCGAGACCCTTGGTTCGATCGGCGCGATGCTGCACGGCGGGGCGTCCCGGCTCGCCGTCGGTGTGGATCTCAACTGCACCCACCACCGCGGTGTCCGCTCCGGCCTGGTGACCGGAGTCGCGACGCCGGTGCACCGCGGTCGCTCCACCGCCACGTACGAGATCGTCATCAGCGACGAACAGGACAAGCGGGTCTGCACGGCCCGGCTGACGTGCCTCCTGCGCGACGCCCCGGCCCCCACTGCTACCGCAACCAGCTGAACGTTTTCCGGCCTGTTGTGTCACCGATCGTGACGGCCTGGTGTTCGGACGGCTCGGACAGGACATCGTCCGAGCCGTCCGCCGCGTCGCCACGCGCACCACAGAAGCGTCGGCGGCCGAAAGACACTCCAGGGCGCTACGCATCGCATACGAGGGCGCGCCGGCACTCCGCAGGTCACAGCGCGAAGCCGCCAGGGAATCCCGTACGATACGGAACCCCCTCCCCTGAATGTAACGCTGCGTAATAAGGGCGTAATGGAGAATCCGGTCACCATTCTCGGCCACGCCCACCCCGCCGACCTCCCCGGAGCGCTCCGCACCACTTCCCCGCCGCCAGCACCAAGATCCACTCAAGCGCCTTAGCGGAACTGCACGTTCTCACCATGTGGTCAAAACCCGGGGCCCGGAAGGTCCGATCTGTTCATTCTCCCGCCGCCAAGCCCTGGCCACGGCATAACAAGAGCGTCACATCCTGACTCCCCACCTCCATGACCCCTTCACCTGCGCCTATAGTCACCGCCAGTCACCGCGCCGCCGGGCGCGTCTCGAATTCGGCCGTGAACCCCGTAGTACGGCCCGGCGAACACACGGCACCTCAGCAGAGGCAGCCGCGCCAGGGAAAGGATTTATCGTGCGACACCGTTCCTTGCTCATCCTCACCACCATGGTCACGACGGGGGCACTCTCGCTCTCCGCCTGCGGCTCGCGCGACGACGACGGCGGCAGCGGCGGCGACAGCAGCAAGAAGACCACCGTCACCATCGGCGTAGACGCACCGCTCACCGGTGACCTGTCCGCCCTTGGTCTCGGCATCAAGAACTCCGCCGACCTCGCGGCCAAGACGGCCAACAAGGACAACACCGTCCCCGGCGTCGAGTTCAAGATCGAAGCGCTTGACGACCAGGCACAGCCGTCGGTCGGCCAGCAGAACGCCGCCAAATTCGTCAGCAACAAGGACGTCCTCGGCGTCGTCGGCCCGCTGAACTCGAGCGTCTCGCAGTCCATGCAGAAGCCGTTCAACGAAGCCGGCCTGGTCCAGGTCTCCCCGGCCAACACCGGCACCGAACTGACCCAGGGCGACGGCTGGAAGACCGGCGACAAGAAGCGCCCGTTCGCGACCTTCTTCCGGACCGCCACGACCGACCAGGTCCAGGGCGCCTTCGCGGCCAAGTACCTCTTCAGCACCGCGAAGATCACCCAGGTCTACCTCATGGACGACCAGAAGACGTACGGCGCCGGTCTCGCCGCGTCCTTCAAGGACACGTACACGAAGCTCGGCGGCAAGATCGTGGGCACCGACCACATCAACCCCGACGACCGCGACTTCAACGCCGTGGTGGCCAAGGTCAAGAAAACCGGCGCCAAGGCGCTCTACTACGGCGGCGAGTACCCCGCCGCCGCCCCGCTCAGCCAGCAGCTCAAGGACAGCGGCAGCAACATCCCGCTGATGGGCGGCGACGGCATCTACAGCGGCGAGTTCCCCAAGCTCAACAAGAAGGCCGCCGGTGACCTCGCGACCTCCGTCGGCAAGCCCGTCGAGCAGCTGGACTCCGCCAAGAAGTTCATCGCCGACTACAAGACCGCCGGCTACAAGGACGCCTACGAGGCCTACGGCGGCGGCACCTACGACGCCACGTGGTCGATCATCGAAGCCGTGAAAATCGCGGTCGCCGACAACGGCGGCAAGCTCCCCGACGACATTCGCGCCAAGGTCCTCGCGGCCATGAGCAAGGTCAAGTTCGACGGCGTCACCGGCCCGGTCTCCTTCGACGAGTTCGGCGACACCACCAACACCATGATGACCGCCTACCAGGTCGAGAAGGCCGCCTGGGTGCCCAAGTTCAGCGAGGCGTACAAGCCGTAACACGGCCTCCTGCCTCACACGCACTACTGCCCAGACCGCGCGGGAGCGTCACCGGCGCTCCCGCGCGGCGCCATATCCGAACACCCCACGGAGGCCCTGCGGTGCACGAACTGCCGCAACAGCTGGCCAATGGACTCATCCTCGGCGCGATGTACGGACTCATCGCTGTCGGTTACACGATGGTCTACGGCATTGTCCAGCTCATCAACTTCGCCCACGGCGAGATCTTCATGGTCGGGGGCTTCGGAGCCCTCACCGTCTTCCTTATCCTGCCGTCCGGGTTCTCCCTCGGCGTCGCCATCCCGCTGATGATCCTCGGCGGCGTCCTCGTCTCCGTCGCCGTCGCGACAGCAGCCGAACGATTCGCCTACCGGCCACTGCGCAGCGCGCCACGACTGGCCCCGCTGATCACCGCGATCGGCCTGTCCATCGCCCTGCAGCAGACCGTCTGGATGCTCTACCCCGAGGCCAAGAAGGACCGCTCCTTCCCGCAGTTCGAAGGCGCACCCTTCGACATCTTCGGCGCCACCGTCCAGCGCGGCGACGTCTTCGTCCTCATCGCCGCACCCCTGTGCATGGTCGCCCTCGGCGTCTTCGTCAACAAGACCCGCTCCGGCCGCGGCATGCAGGCCACCGCCCAGGACCCCGACACCGCGAAGTTGATGGGCGTCAACACCGACCGCATCATCGTCATGGCCTTCGCCATCGGCGCCGCGTTCGCCGCTGTCGCCGCAGTCGCCTACGGCCTCAAAAACGGCCAGGTCGGCTTCCGCATGGGCTTCATCATGGGCCTCAAGGCCTTCACCGCCGCCGTACTCGGCGGCATCGGCAACATCTACGGCGCCATGCTCGGCGGCGTCGTCCTCGGCGTTGCCGAATCCCTCGCCACCGGCTACATGGGTGACGTACCCGGCATGGAACTCTTCGGTGGCGGCGGCTGGAAGGACGTATGGGCCTTCAGCCTGCTCATCATCGTCCTGCTCATCCGGCCCCAGGGTCTACTGGGCGAACGCGTCGCGGACAGGGCGTGATCAACATGAGCACTTTGACCAAGACGAGCACCACCGCCACACCCGCGGCCACCTCAGTCATCCCGCTGCCACCCGCCGCGGCACGAATCATCACCCTGGCCGGCTCAGCGATCGCCCTCGTCGGCACCTTCCTCGCCTGGACCTGGACCGACGAATACCCCGGCAACCTGACAGTCACCGGATATCCCGGCGGCCTCCAGGTCCTCACCCTCGTAGGCGCCGCCCTCGCCCTGCTGTTCGCCCTCAGCGGCTACCACATCCGGGGCCTCGTCTGGCTCACGCCCGGCGGCACCAACAGCCCCGTACGCCTCCTCACCCTCGGTGTACTCGGCACGACCGGCTACGCCGTGGGCTCCATCTCCGGCCAGCTCGGCGGTGTCGTCAACCTCGAACCAGGCGCCTGGGTCTCCCTCATCGGCGCTCTCGTCGCCGTCATCGGTGCCTTCGGCCTCCCGGCCGACCACGTCGCCGACGACACCACCACCGGCCTGTGGGCGCACCTGCGCCACAGCCTCTCCGCCCCGCGACCGGCGCGCGCCAAGGAACTCTCCTCCTGGGCCGAGATCCTGATCATCGTGGCAGCCTTCGGCGTCGGCCTGTACGTCTTCACGTACGGCATCGACACCGACTACGCCGAACTCTTCATCGGCTTCCTCATCACCGTCGGGTTCGGCTTCACCGCCGTCAACCGTGCCGGCCTCATCGCCCGCGTCTCCGCGCTCACCGCGAAGCACCGCTCCGTGACGATGGCAGCCGCCTTCGCCTCCGCGATCTGCTTCCCCTTCACCCAGAGCAACGACCAGTTCACCCTCATCGGCGCGAACATCCTCATCTTCGCGACCGTCGCCCTCGGCCTCAACGTCGTCGTCGGCCTCGCCGGCCTCCTCGACCTCGGATACGTCGCCTTCCTCGGCGTCGGCGCCTATACCGCCGCCCTGGTCTCCGGCTCACCGCAGTCCAGCATCGGCGTGGAGTTCCCCTTCTGGGCCGCCGCCCTCACCGGTGCCGCCGCCTCGCTCGTGTTCGGCGTCCTCATCGGCGCCCCGACCCTGCGGCTACGCGGCGACTACCTCGCCATCGTCACCCTCGGTTTCGGTGAGATCTTCCGCATCACCATGAACAACCTCAACGGCAACAGCGGACCGGACCTCACCAACGGCGCCCAAGGCATCCCCAACATCCCCGACCTCAACATGTTCGGATTCGACTTCGGGACCAGCCACGTCGTCGGCGGCTTCGACCTCACCAGGTCCGGCAACTACTTCCTGCTGATGCTGCTGTTCACAGCAATCGTCGTCCTGGTCTTCCGCCGCTCCGCCGACTCCCGCATCGGACGCGCCTGGGTCGCCATCCGCGAAGACGAGACAGCCGCCACCGCCATGGGCATCAACGGCTTCCGGCTCAAGCTCCTCGCCTTCGCACTCGGCGCGGCCCTCGCCGGACTCGCCGGCACCGTCCAGGCCCACCTCGGCTACAGCGTCACACCCGAGCAGTACCAATTCGCCGGATCCGTACCACCCAACTCCGCCTTCCTGCTGGCCGCGGTCATCCTCGGCGGCATGGGCACCATCGGCGGCCCCCTCATCGGAGCCGCGCTGCTCTACCTCATCCCGGCCAAACTGCAGTTCATGCAGGACTACCAGCTCCTCCTCTTCGGACTCGCACTCATCGTCCTGATGCGATTCCGCCCCGAGGGCCTGGTCGCCGACCGCAGGAAGCAGCTCGAATTCCACGAGACCGGCCAACTCGACGTACCCGACGACAAGCTCCCCGACGGCGCCGTCGGCATCACCAAGGCGGGGGCGTAACCACCATGACCACCACAGCCACCGCAACCACCACCACGGTCCTCGACGCCAGCGGCGTGACCATGCGCTTCGGGGGCCTGACCGCCGTGCGCTCCGTCGACCTCACCGTCAACAGCGGCGAAATCGTCGGCCTCATCGGGCCCAACGGCGCAGGCAAGACCACGTTCTTCAACTGCCTCACCGGGCTGTACGTGCCCACCGAAGGCAAGGTCTCCTACAAGGGCACCGTCCTGCCGCCCAAGCCCCACCTCGTCACCCAGGCAGGCATCGCCCGCACCTTCCAGAACATCCGGCTCTTCGCCAATATGACCGTCCTGGAAAACGTCCTCGTCGGCCGCCACACCCGCACCAAAGAAGGCCTCTGGTCGGCCCTCCTGCGCCTGCCCAGCTTCACCAGGGCGGAAGCGGAATCCCGCGAACGGGCCATGGAACTCCTGGAGTTCATCGGCCTGCAGGACAAGGCCGACCACCTCGCCCGCAACCTCCCCTACGGCGACCAGCGCAAGCTCGAAATCGCGCGAGCACTGGCCAGCGACCCCGGGCTGCTGCTCCTGGACGAGCCCACCGCCGGTATGAACCCGCAGGAGACCCGGGTCACCGAAGAGCTCATCTTCGCGATCCGCGACCAGGGCATCGCCGTCCTCGTCATCGAGCACGACATGCGCTTCATCTTCAACCTGTGCGACCGGGTCGCCTGCCTCGTCCGAGGAGAAAAACTCGTCGAGGGCACACCCGCGGTCGTACAGGGCGACGAGCGCGTCATCGCCGCCTACCTCGGCACGCCGTTCGAAGGCGCCCCCGGCGCCGAAGAGGTCGCCGAGGTCGAAGCGGCCGAAGCGGAGGCCGAAGCCGCGCAAGCGCACAGCACCACAGAAGGAGACTCCAAGTGACCGCTCTCCTCGAGGTCAAAGACCTCAGGGTCGCCTACGGCAAGATCGAAGCCGTGAAGGGCATCTCCTTCAGCGTCGACGCCGGCGAAGTCGTCACCCTCATCGGCACCAACGGCGCAGGCAAGACCACCACTCTGCGCACGCTCTCCGGACTCCTCGAACCGGTCTCCGGCAGCATCACCTTCGACGGCAAGCCACTGCGCAAGGTCCCCGCGCACAAGATCGTCGCGCTGGGGATCGCACACTCCCCCGAAGGCCGCCACATTTTCCCCCGCATGTCCATCGAGGACAACCTGCGGCTCGGCGCCTACCTGCGCAGCGACAAGCCGGGCATCGAGAAGGACATCCAGAAGGCCTACGACCTCTTCCCGATCCTGGGAGAGCGCCGGAAGCAGGCCGCGGGCACCCTCTCGGGCGGCGAGCAGCAGATGCTGGCGATGGGGCGCGCGCTGATGTCCCAGCCGAAGCTGCTGATGCTGGACGAGCCGTCGATGGGTCTCTCCCCGATCATGATGCAGAAGATCATGGAGACGATCATCCAGCTGAAGGCGCAGGGCACGACGATCCTGCTGGTGGAGCAGAACGCGCAGGCCGCGCTGTCGCTGGCCGATCACGGCCATGTGATGGAGGTCGGCGAGATCAAGCTCACGGGCACGGGTCAGGACCTGCTGCACGACGAGAACGTCCGCAAGACGTATCTCGGCGAGGACTGAGCCGTACGCCTACGCCTACGCCTACGGAGAAGGCCCGCACCCCGAGCGTTCGGGTGCGGGCCTTCTCCGTAGGCGTACGAGCTACTGCACCTTCTCCTACTCCTTCGCGGCCTTCTTCTCCTCGGCGTCCTCGATGACCGCCTCCGCGACCTGCTGCATCGACATCCGCCGGTCCATCGACGTCTTCTGGATCCACCGGAACGCAGCCGGTTCGGACAGCCCGTACTGCGTCTGCAGAACGCTCTTCGCCCGGTCGACCAGCTTCCGCGTCTCCAGCCGCTGCGAAAGGTCCATGACCTCCTGCTCCAGCGCCTTCAGCTCGGAAAAGCGGGAGACGGCCATCTCGATGGCGGGCACGACGTCGCTCTTGCTGAACGGCTTCACCAGATACGCCATGGCTCCGGCGTCCCGCGCCCGCTCGACAAGATCGCGCTGCGAGAAGGCGGTCAGCATCAGGACGGGCGCGATGGACTCCGCGGCGATCTGCTCGGCGGCGGAGATCCCGTCGAGCACGGGCATCTTCACATCGAGAATGACCAGGTCGGGCCGGTGCTCCCGGGCGAGCTCGACGGCGCGCTGCCCGTCACCGGCCTCGCCGACGACCGCGTAGCCCTCTTCCTCAAGCATCTCTTTGAGGTCGAGCCGGATGAGGGCCTCGTCCTCGGCGATGACGACGCGGGTCGTCAGCGGGGGGACGTGCGACTTGTCGTCATCGGCGGCGGGCTGGGGCGACTCGGGGGCGGTCACGGGACTCCTCGTTGAAAGGCAGGGTGCTCCCCAAGAGCCTACCCAGCTCCTGTATCGTGGGGACACGAAGGGTCTTCGGCATCCTTTGTTTCAAAGGGCGCCCCGGTAGCCCAGCGGTAGAGGCAATGGTCTCAAACACCATCCAGCGTGGGTTCGAATCCCACCCGGGGTACTTTCCCTAGCTTTCCAAGGTCACGTTGCTTTCTCTGGATCTTCACCGGCTTGGGTGAACAAACCTCCGATTCCGCTCACGGGGATCAGAGACCGCCCAAGCTCGGCTGTGTGTACAACATCGACACGCGCAAGTGCGCACTCGCTCTTGTGGCCCAAGGCCGGAGCCTGAACTCCGTCAGTAAGCAGACTGGTGTATCCAGGGCGGCTATCCGCTCCTGGAAAACCCGGATCGACCCACTCGTCCGTTCTGGAAAGCCTTGCCCCAGATGCGGGGACACTCCCGGGCTGCCCGATGCTCCAGCGGCGTATGCCTACCTCCTCGGTCTGTATCTCGGTGACGGGTGTGTCAGCGCGCAACGGAGGGATGTCTATATCCTCCGCATCGTGTGCGCTGACGCCTGGCCAGGCCTCATCGACGCGTGCGAAGCCGCGATCCGTTCCGTACGACCGGACAACAGTGTCTTCCGTGTACAACGGCAGGGCTGCGTCGCCGTCACCGCCGCCAGCAAGCACTGGCCCTGCCTGTTTCCCCAGCACGGGCCGGGCAAGAAGCACGACCGGCGCATCGTGCTCGAAGACTGGCAGCAGGCGATCGTCAGCGAGCACCCGTGGGAGTTCGTCCAGGGGCTCGTGCATTCCGACGGATGCCGGGTTACCAATTGGGCAACTCGGCTCGTCCGCGGCGTGCGAAAACGCTACGAGTATCCGCGGTACTTCTTCACCAACGTCTCGGACGATATCCGGCAGTTGTACACGGATACGCTCGACACGGTTGGTGTCGAGTGGAAGCGGGCCAACGCGAAAAACATCTCCGTCGCCAAGCGCGCGTCCGTCGCCCTCATGGACGCGCACGTCGGGCCAAAGTACTGAGCGAGCCGTTATCCGGCGCGCTCGCCGATGTGGTGCACGCGCACCAGGTTCGTGGAGCCCGCGACTCCCGGCGGGGAGCCCGCCGTGATGACCACGATGTCGTCCCTCTCGCAGCGGCCGATCTTCAGCAGTTCCTCATCCACCTGGGCCACCATCGCGTCCGTCGATTCGACGTGCGGGCCAAGGAAGGTCTCCACGCCCCACGTGAGGTTGAGCTGCGAGCGCGTGGCCGCGTCCGGGGTGAAGGCCAGCAGCGGGATCGGCGAGCGGTAGCGGGAGAGCCGCTTGACCGTGTCGCCGGACTGGGTGAACGCGACCAGGAACTTCGCGCCGAGGAAGTCGCCCATCTCCGCCGCCGCACGGGCCACCGCGCCGCCCTGCGTGCGGGGCTTGTTCCGCTCGGTCAGCGGCGGGAGGCCCTTGGCCAGTACGTCCTCCTCGGCCGCCTCGACAATGCGGCTCATCGTCTGGACCGTCTCCACCGGGTACTTGCCGACGCTCGTCTCGCCCGACAGCATCACCGCGTCGGTGCCGTCGATGACGGCGTTGGCGACGTCGGACGCCTCCGCGCGCGTGGGGCGGGAGTTCTCGATCATCGAGTCGAGCATCTGCGTCGCGACAATGACCGGCTTGGCATTGCGCCTGGCAAGCTTGATGGCGCGCTTCTGGACGATCGGTACCTGCTCCAGCGGCATTTCCACGCCGAGGTCGCCGCGGGCGACCATGATGCCGTCGAAGGCGGCCACGATGTCGTCGATGCTCTCGACCGCCTGCGGCTTCTCGACCTTGGCGATGACGGGGAGGCGGCGGCCCTCCTCGTCCATGACGCGGTGTACGTCCTTGATGTCGCGTCCGCTGCGTACGAAGGAGAGCGCGATGATGTCGGCGCCGGTACGCAGGGCCCAGCGCAGGTCTTCGATGTCCTTCTCGGAGAGCGCGGGGACCGAGACGGCCACGCCGGGGAGGTTGAGCCCTTTGTGGTCGGAGACCATGCCGCCCTCGACGACGGTGGTGTGCACCCGCGATCCTTCGACCCCGGTCACTTCGAGGGCGACCTTGCCGTCGTCCACGAGAATGCGCTCACCGGTGGTGACATCCGCGGCGAGCCCCTGATACGTGGTGGAGCAGATGCGGCGGTCGCCTTCCGCGTCATCGACCGTGATGGTGAATTCATCGCCGCGTTCAAGCAGTACGGGTCCTTCGCGGAAGCGCCCGAGACGGATCTTCGGGCCTTGAAGGTCGGCGAGGATACCGACGCTGCGGCCGGTTTCGTCGGAAGCTTTGCGTACGCGCTGGTAGCGCTCCTCGTGCTCGGCGTAGGTGCCGTGGCTGAGGTTGAATCGGGCTACGTCCATGCCGGCCACGACCAGTGCTTTGATCTGGTCGTACGAGTCGGTGGCTGGCCCAAGAGTGCAGACAATCTTCGCTCGGCGCATACGTCGAGCCTAGAGCTTACCGGCCGGTAGCAAATTAGCCCCGCATGGCCACTCAACCACCTTTGAGTAAAGGCTCATTGACAAGTGTTGAATTGTGCACGGGGGCGCTCTGATGAGCATTCACCATTCGGTTTTTACAGCTGTGGCGGGGTCATCGTGAAGCGCGCGTTGACCTGCGCATAGACGGTCTGGCGCTGCGGCTCCAGGTCCAGCGCCGGAGCAACTTCGGCCTGGGCGGCGCCTCCATAGCCGGCGCTGCGCATGGGCCCGCTGTAGGCGACCGCGTAGGGCTCGGCGTGTTCCGCGCCCAGATCGGCGAGTTCGACCAGCGCCGCCAGCCGCGCGCCCAGGGCCTCGGCGTACTCGCGGGCCCGCTGGACGGCTTCCTTCACCGCCTGGCGGCGGGCCTCGCCATGGGCCGGGGAGTCGGGGCGCAGGGACCACCAGGGGCCGTCGACGCGGGTCAGTTCGAGGTCGGCGAGGCGGGTGGTCAGTTCGCCCAGCGCGGTGAAGTCCGTGAGTTCGGCGGTGATGTGGACGCGCCCGTGATAGGCGCGGACGCGTTCACCACGACCGTGCCTGGTGAGTTCGGGGCTGATGGAGAAGGCCCCGGTCTCCAGTTTCTCGACGGCGTCGCCGTAGGACTTGATCAGGTCCAGGACGGCCGTGTTGCGGCGGGTGAGGTCTTCCAGCGCGCTGCGCCGGTCCGTGCCGCGTGCGCTGACCGCGACGCCGATCCTGGCGATCTCCGGGTCGAACTCCAGGCGCGCTTCGCCGCGTACGGCGACCCGGGGTGTTTCCGGGGTGCCGTACGGGGTGCCGTAAGGGGCGGCGGCGGTTACGTCGGTGGTCACGGAAGGCTCCCTCGTCCGGCGGGGTCTGCGTCTGTGTCTGCGTCATGGACACTCTCGCATCTCGCGCATGACAACCGGCGGACACCAGATCGAAACCCGCAGGGGGTGTTGCCCGACAACGCTCCTGCGCCAGAATCTACGCGCGTTGTGCACTTGATCGAGGGAGACAGAATGCCGCTGAACCGTAGGACGTTCCTGGAGCGGTCGGCCGCCGCCGGGGCCGGTGTGGCCATCGTGGGCAGCACCGCCGTACCCGCCGAGGCGAAGGAAGCAATCGCGGAGGGCTCCGGGTCCGGGCGTCCGCCGAAGCGGTACTCCTTCACCGTCATGGGGACCACCGACCTGCACGGCAATGTCTTCAACTGGGACTACTTCACCGACAAGGAGTTCGACGACAGGGACCGCAATGACGTGGGCCTGGCGAAGATCTCGACTCTCGTGGATCAGATCCGCGCCGAGAAGGGCCGCCGCAACACCCTCCTCATCGACGCCGGTGACACCATCCAGGGCACCCAGTTGTCGTACTACTACGCCAAGGTCGACCCGATCACGGCGCGGCGCGGCCCGGTGCACCCCATGGCGCAGGCCATGAACGCCATCGGCTACGACGCGGCGGCGCTCGGCAACCACGAGTTCAACTACGGCATTCCGGTGCTGCGGAAGTTCGAGGAGCAGTGCGACTTCCCGTTGCTCGGCGCCAACGCGCTGGACGCGAAGACTCTCCGCCCGGCCTTCGCCCCGTACAGCATGCACCGGCTGCGTACCCCCTGCGGCCGTGATGTGAAGGTCGCGGTCCTCGGTCTCACCAACCCGGGCATCGCCATCTGGGACAAGGCCAACGTCCAGGGCAAGATGACCTTCCCGGGGCTGGAGGAGCAGGCCGCGAAGTGGGTGCCGAAGCTGCGGTCCATGGGCGCGGATGTCGTGATCGTCTCCGCGCACTCGGGTTCCAGCGGTACGTCCTCGTACGGTGACCAGCTCCCGTACATCGAGAATGCCGCCGGTCTGGTCGCCGAGCAGGTGCCGGGCATCGACGCGATCCTCGTCGGCCACGCGCACACCGAGATCGCCGAGTACTTCGTCACCAATAAGGAGACCGGCAAGCAGGTTCTGCTCTCAGAGCCGCTCAAGTGGGGCCAGCGGCTGACCCTCTTCGACTTCGACCTGGTCTGGAGCAAGGGCCGCTGGACGGTCGAGAAGGCCGCCGCGAAGGTCCTCAATTCCAACACCGTCGCCGAGGACCCCAAGATCACGCGGCTGCTCGGGGACGAGCACACGAAGGTCGTCGCGTACGTCAACCAGGTCATTGGCACCTGCACCACGACGATCACCACGGTCGCGGCGCCGTGGAAGGACGAGCCGATCATCGATCTGATCAACCACGTCCAGGCGGAGACGGTGAAGACGGCGCTGGCGGGCGGCCAGTACGCGGCGCTGCCCGTGCTTTCGCAGGCGTCGTGTTTCTCGCGTACGGCGGCGATACCGGCCGGGCAGGTGACCCTGAAGGACGCTGCTGGGCTGTACGTCTTCGAGAACACGCTGGAGGCGCGGCTGCTGACGGGCGCGCAGCTCAAGGACTATCTGGAGTTCTCCGCGCGGTATTACGTGCAGACGCCGGCCGGCGCTCCGGTGGACACGGCGAAGCTGACGAACGCCGGCAACACTCCGGACTACAACTACGACGCGGTCTCGGGTGTGACGTACGAGATCGACATCGCCAAGCCGGGCGGTTCGCGGATTGTGAATCTGTCGTACGACGGCAAGCCGATCGACGCGGCGGCGCAGTTCGTGCTGGCCGTGAACAACTACCGGGCGAGCGGCGGCGGGAACTTCCCGCACGTGGCGAGGTCCCAGCAGTTGTGGGCGAATTCGGAGGAGATCCGGAACACCATCATCAGCTGGGTGCAGGCGAAGGGCGCGGTGGATCCGGCGCAGTTCGCGACGGTGGGCTGGAAGCTGACGCGGGAGGGCACGCCGGTCTTCTGATCCGGTGCTGACGTTCGGTGCTGAGGTCTGGTGCTGAGGTTCGGTGCCGGGTGTGGTCTTCAGTTTCCCTGGGCGAGGGGCGTGAGCTCCGGTGTCTGCCTGGGGAGGCTGGAGAGCTCGCGCTGCTGGAGCCCGAAGCTGGTGAAGGCGGTGCGGTGCGGCAGCGGGTAGTGCTCCTTGCCGGTGAGGGAGTTGAGGATGCTCGCGCTGCGCCAGGCGGCGAGGCCGAGGTCGGCGGCGCCGACGCCGTGGGTGTGGCGTTCGGCGTTCTGTACGTAGACGGAGCCCGTGACCGAGGGGTCCATGTCCAGCCGGAACTGCCCATCGACGCGAGGGCGGCCGGTCGCGTCATGGCGTACGTACGGGTCGAGTCCGGCGAGCAGCCGGCTGAGCGGGCGCTCGCGGTAGCCGGTGGCGAGCACCACGGCTTCGGTGGTGAGGCGGGAGCGGGTGGCCTGCTGGATGTGCTCCAGGTGGAGTTCGACCTTGGTGGTGGCGACGCGGCCGGCGGTGCGGACGGTGACGCCCGGGAGGAGTACGGCGTCGGGCCAGCCGCCGTGCAGGGTGCGGCGGTAGAGCTCGTCGTGGATGGCGGCGATGGTGTCGGCGGCGATGCCCTTGTGGAGCTGCCACTGGCGCGGGAGAAGCGCGTCGCGGGTCTGCTCGGGCAGGGCGTGGAAGTAGCGGGTGTAGTCGGGGGTGAAGTGCTCCAGGCCGAGCTTGGAGTACTCCATCGGCGCGAACGCCTCGGTGCGGGCGAGCCAGTGGATCTTCTCGGCTCCGGCGGGGCGGGCCCGCAGCAGGTCGAGGAAGACCTCGGCGCCCGACTGTCCGGAGCCGACGACGGTGATGTGCTCGGCGGCCAGGAGCTGTTCGCGGTGGTCGAGGTAGTCGGCGGAGTGGACGACGGGGACGGTGCGGGCGTCGGCGAGCAGCCTGAGCGGTTCGGGGACGTACGGCTCGGTGCCGACGCCGAGCGCGAGGTGGCGGGTGTAGGTGCGGCCCAGGGCGTCGGCCTCGCCGTCGGCGTCGAGCTGGGTGTAGTCGACCTCGAAGAGGGCGCGTTCGGGGTTCCAGCGGACGGCGTCGATCTGGTGGCCGAAGTGCAGGCCGGGGAGGCTGTCGCTGACCCAGCGGCAGTAGGCGTCGTACTCGGCGCGCTGGATGTGGAACCGCTCGGCGAAGTAGAAGGGGAAGAGCCGGTCGCGGGCGCGGAGGTAGTTGAGGAAGGTCCAGGGGCTGGCCGGGTCGGCGAGGGTCACCAGGTCGGCGAGGAAGGGGACTTGGAGGGTGGTGCCGTCGATGAGCAGGCCGGGGTGCCAGTGGAAGGCGGGGTGCTGCTCGTAGAAGACGGCGTCGATGCCGCCGTGGACGCCGTCGGCGAGGGCGGCGAGGGAGAGGTTGAAGGGGCCGATGCCGATGCCGACGAGGTCGTGGGGCGGGTCGGTTTCGATGGGTGGTGTGGTCATGAGTGGGCACTGCCTTCCGCGAGTACGAGTCCGATGAGGGTTTTCAGGTCGTCGGGGGTGGCGTGGGGGTTGAGGAAGGTGGCCTTGAGCCAGAGCGGGCTCTTGGGGCCGCCGTGTTGGCCGTGGGAGCCGTAGGGGCCTTGAGGTCGGGCTCGGCCCAGGACGGCGCGGCCTTCGGTGAGGAGCGCGCGGCGGATGCGGGCGGTCTGCTCGTCGGTGGCCGCGGCGGGGCGGAACAGCACGGTGGAGAGGGTGGGCCGCTCGTACAGCTGAAGGCCCGGGGTCTGCGCGACGAGCTCGGCGAAGTCGCGGGCGGTGGCGCAGGAGCGGTCGACGAGCGCGCCGAGGCCGGTGCGGCCGAGTGCTTTGAGGGTGACGGCGATCTTGAGTACGTCGGGGCGGCGGGTCGTACGCAGTGAGCGGCCGAGCAGGTCGGGCAGGCCCGCTCGGGTGTCGTCGTCGGCGTTGAGGTACTCGGCGGTGTGCCCGAGGGGCGCGAGGCGGGCCCGGTCGGATACGGCGAGGAGGCCGGCGGCGACGGGCTGCCAGCCGAGTTTGTGCAGGTCGAGGGTTACGGAGTGGGCGCGGTCCAGGCCGTTGAGGAGGGGGCGGAGGCCGGTGCTGAACAGCAGCGGGCCGCCGTACGCGGCGTCGATGTGCAGTTCGGCGCGGTGGCGCTCGCAGAGGTCGGCGATCTCGGGGAGGGGGTCGATGCGGCCGGTGTCGGTGGTACCGGCGGTGGCGACGACGAGGACGGGCCCTCGATGAGCGGTGAGTGCGGCGTCGAGGGCGCCTGGGCGTTGCGGGACGGTCACGGGCTCGGGGAGGCCGAGGAGCCAGGCTCCACGGCGTACGGAGTGGTGGGTGTCCTCTCCGCAGAGGACCTGCACGGCACCGTGCCTTTCGCGGGCGAGCAGCAGGCCGAGCTGGTTGGACTCGGTGCCGCCGGTGGTGACGAGTGCGTCGGGAGCGGGCGCGCGCGGATAGACCTCGGCGGCGAGGGTCCGGGTGAGGAGGGCCTCCAGCTCGGAGGCGGCCGGGGCCTGGTCCCAGGAGTCCATGGAGGGGTTGAGCGCGGACCCGGCGAGATCGGCGGCGACGGCGAGTGCGAGGGGCGGGTTGTGCAGATGGGCGACGCAGAGGGGGTCGGCGGGGTCGGCCGAGCCCTGGGCGACGGCATGGACGAGGCTGCGGAGGGCCTCGCCCGCGCCGATCCCCTGCTCGGGCAGCACGGGCTCGACGGCCTCCCGCAGTCGCGCGCCGACACCACCGGGCCCTCCGGCGGGAAACGGCCCTCCGCGCTCGGCGGCCCCGTCGTGCAGCGCGTCGAGCACGACTTCCAGCAACGGGCGCAGCCCATCGGGCCCGGCGGTGCCTCCGGCGAGGGGGGGCGTGGTCATCGAGGTCCTCCGGGGGCGGGACTGAGGCGCAGGGGTGTCCGGCGCATCGAGTGGGGTGCCCGCAGAGCACAACGATCGGGGCGTGAAAGTGGTACTGGTGTGGGGGGGTGGGTGGGGGTGTTTCGGCCTGCCGCCCCGAGCCTCGGACCGCGTCGACGCGCGGGTTGGCCCCCGGCCGGGCGCGCCCCTACGGGCGTACGGGCAAAGCCTGTTGCCCGCGCGGCCCTGCTGGGCGGCGTCGACCTGCGGCTCCGCCTCCTGTGGCCACGTCCCCGCGTAAGGGCGGATTCTCCCCTCCGCGCCGACGTCGACGTCGGCCTGCCGAAGTGGTCCCCGGGGCCACGCGCCTACGGTGGCGGTCGCGCGGTACGCGGGGCCAGGGCGGCCCGCAGGGGCTGCCGCCCTTGGCCCACGTGGCCCGCCCGGCTTCGCGGCTCCGCCGTCCGCGCGGCGGCCGACAGCACTCGCCAGGTGTTCGAGGGGCTGCTCGCCACCTGGCGCGCGTAACCCGCTCGCCCCGCCGACCATCAGCCAGCCGTTCGCGGCCACGCGACCCGGCACCGGCAGCCCGAGCCGGAGGCCGACGTCCCCGCCGAGGAGGCCGTCACCCCGGTCGCCGCGCAGGCCGCCCCAGGCCGCCCCAGGCCGCGGGCGCGCGGGCCCAGGGCGACGCACAGAGGCTGCCGCCCATGGCCCGCCGGGCCCGCCGGACCCGCCGGGCCCGCCGGACCTCGCGGTACCGGCGTCCGGTGCTCGCCGCAGGCGGTGGAGGCCCTACTCGGCGGCTCCGCCGTCCGCCGCGAGGCCGGGCCCCGGCCTTCCTCGGGTCAGTCCTTGCGTACCGTCAACGCCCTGCGCAAGTCGTCCAGTTGGTCCGCGAGCTTCCTCCGCAGCGCCGGGATCATGTCCGCGTCCCGCAGGCACTCCTCCCCCAGCCGCAGCGTCTCCGCGTCCACCGCGTGGAGCGGAAACGCATAGCGCCCCGCCGCATCCGCGATGGCGGGCCCGCGGCGGGTGGCCAGGGCCACCGCTTCGGGGTAGTAGCGGGGCACGTACTCCCGTACCAGCTCCGCCTGTTCGGGCTGCCAGAAGCCCTGGGCCGTGGCCGTGAACAGGTAGTTGGAGAGGGTGTCGGTCGCGAAGAGCCGCTCCCACGCCGCCGCCTTCGCCTCCGCCGACGGCAGGGCGGCACGGCAGCGGGCCGCGCCCTCCTGGCCGGTGGCGCTCGGGTCGCGGGTCAGCTCCGCCGCGATCTCCGTGTCGTCCGTCGCGTCGAGGACCGCCAGCCGGTACAGAATCCGCCAGCGCAGTTCCGGGTCGAGCTCCGGGCCACCGGGCACCCCGCCGTCGCGCAGCCACTCCTGGAGCGTCTCCGGCTGCCCGGACGCGTCGATGAAGTGGCGTACGGCGGTCAGGCGCAGGCCCGAGCCGTTGCCGTCCTCCGTGCGGCGCAGCAGGTCTCGGCAGATGGCCCGGAGCGTGGCGAGGGCGGCGGGCCGTTCCGTAGCGGGGAGGTAGCGGTTGGCGAGCTGGGTCGCGGCGAAGGCGAGGACGCCCTGCACGACCGCGACGTCCGACTCGCGCGGGAGGTGGGCGCGCGCGGCCTCCAGGTACGCGGTGGGCGCGAGTTCCCCGTCGCGGACCATGTCGCGGGCGGCGTTCCAGACGACGGCGCGGGTCAGCGGGTCCGGGAGGCCGGAGAGTGAGCGTACGGCCGTGTCCCAGGAGGTGGCGTCCAGCCGGACCTTGGCGTAGCTGAAGTCGCCGTCGTTGAGTACGACGAGGGTGGGGCGGCGGCCCGGGTGCGTGCCGTTCTCGCTCTGCGGGAGGTCAAGTTCGAGGCGGTGGCGCAGGACGAGCCGCTCCGCGTCCAGCGGATCGGTGTCGTACGCGCCGACGGCGATGCGGTGCGGGCGGCTGCCGTCGCGCTCGACCGCCAGCGTCCAGCCGCCGCCGTCGGAGGAGGAGTCGGTGATCGCGGGGGTGAGGGTGTCGACGCCCGTCGTACGCAGCCACACCTCGGCCCATCCGTGCACGTCGCGCTCGGTGGACTGCGCGAGGGAGTCGATGAAGTCGGCGAGGGTCGCGTTGCCGAACTTGTGCCGGGCGAAGTGGGCGTTGATGCCTGCCAGGAAGTCTTTCTCGCCGAGCCAGGTGACGAGCTGGCGCAGCGCCGATGCCCCCTTGGCGTAGGAGATCCCGTCGAAGTTGAGCATCGCGGACGCGGTGTCGGGAACGGCGTCGGGGTCGGGGGCGACGGGGTGGGTCGAGGGCCGCTGGTCGGCGTCGTATCCCCAGGACTTGCGTCCGATCGCGAAGTCCACCCATGTGTCGGTGAAGCGGGTGGCTTCGGTGAGGGTCTGGTAGCCCATGTACTCGGCGAAGGACTCGTTCAGCCAGATGTCGTCCCACCATCTGAGGGTGACCAGGTCGCCGAACCACATGTGGGCCATCTCGTGCGCGATGACCATCGCGCGCGTCTGCCGCTCGGTGTCGGTGACGGCGGAGCGGTAGACGAACTCGTCGCGGAAGGTGACCAGGCCGGGGTTCTCCATCGCGCCGGCGTTGAACTCGGGTACGAAGGCCTGGTCGTACGAGTCGAAGGGGTAGGGCTCCTCGAACTTCTCGTGGTACCGGTCGTAGCACTGGCGCGTGATGTCGAGGATTTCGTCGGCGTCGGCGTCGAGGTACGGCGCGAGGGAGCGGCGGCAGTGGAGGGCGAAGGGCAGCCCGGCGTGCTCGGTGCGCACGGAGTGCCAGGGTCCGGCGGCGACGGCGACGAAGTAGGTGGCGAGGGGCGGGGTGGGGGCGCAGGTCCAGTGGCCGTCGCCGGTGTGGGTGGCGATGCCGTTGCCGAGGACGGTCCAGCTCTCGGGGGCG
The DNA here is from genome assembly GCF_044548015.1 of Streptomyces sp. NPDC052236. Lineage (NCBI taxonomy): Bacteria > Bacillati > Actinomycetota > Actinomycetes > Kitasatosporales > Streptomycetaceae > Streptomyces > Streptomyces sp. NPDC052236. Next base: position 248,736 of record NZ_JBIUBL010000007.1, read on the forward strand.
GTGACGTTCAGCTCGAAGACGGCCTTCAGGTCGGGCTGGTCGAAGGCGGCGAAGACGCGCTGGACGTCCTCGATGAAGAGCTGGGTATAGACGTAGACCTCGTCGTCGGTGGGGTCGGTGAAGCGGTGCATGCCCTCGCCTGTGCGGGAGTAGCGCATGGCGGCGTCGACGCGCAGCTCGTGCTCGCCGGCGCCGAGCCCGGTGAGGGCGAGCCGGTTCTCGATGAGCGCTTCGGGGTCGAGCGGCTGCCCGTCGAGGGTGATGGAGCGCAGTTCGGCGGGCTTGAGCTCGACGAAGGTGTCCCCGGCGGCGCGCGCGGCGAAGCGGATGACGGTTCGGGAGTCAAAGGTCTCGTCGCCGGTGGTGAGATCGAGGTCGATCGTGTACCGGTGGACGTCGAGGAGCTGGGCTCGGGTCTGCGCTTCGTCGCGCGTCAGTACGGGCATGGGGGCCATGCTGCCCGATGGGGCGGGTCCCGCACACGGGGTATCGGTTGCGCTGTCAGCGCACGGGGTTCTCTGCGTGCTCCGCGCGTCTCCGTGCGTACGCGGGGCTGTGAGCTATGTGCTGCCGGGGGCCGCCACTGGTAGGTCCCGTTCGGCCGCTGCGGCGGCCAAGCGCCTGTCGTACGTAACGAAGGCGGTTAGTGCCTGTTCCAGGTGTTCGGCGGAGGCGAGGTGGATCGCGTCGAGGCTGCGCAGATTTCGCTGGGGGAACATCCCGGCCGCGCGAAGGATCGGTCTTTGATGCGGATGTGGAGCAGCCGGTCGAGCATGTCCTCGGCGGCATCAGCGACCTCGGGGGCCTCCGCCGTCCTTACCAGCACGCAAAGGTGCGCAGGGCATCGGTCTCGGAGAGCCGGGACGGGTGGCCAGGGCAGTCGGGCAGCGGCTGCCAGTCACCCAGCCCGCGAGCCGACTCTGCGTGCTCCTGGTCCACACTGCCGGTACTGAGGTCATCCATGACACGCTGTTCCTGATCTGGTGGAGCGAGGACCGCGATCAACGTTCCGTTGCGAGTGATCTCCACTCGCTCCCCCGCGGCCACTCGCTCAATGAGCTCACTCGCATGCTGCTGCAGCCGGCGGATCGGCACTCTCGTTGTCATGGCACGACGTTAGGAGCGGCGTGCGTCAGCTTCCATCGACGTGCCTCCCTCTCCCCCGTACGAAGTACGCCTTCTCAGGACCGGGCGATCGTCTCGTGGTGGCGGATGACCTCGGCGATGATGAACGTCAGCAGTTTCTCCGCGAACGCCGGGTCCAGCTTGGCGCTCTCCGCCAGTTCGCGCAGCCGCTCGATCTGGCGGGACTCGCGGGCCGCGTCGGCGGGCGGCAGGTTGTGCTCGGCCTTGAGGTAGCCGACCTGCTGGGTGCACTTGAAGCGCTCGGCGAGCATGTGCACGACCGCCGCGTCGATGTTGTCGATGCTCTCGCGCAGGCGGTTCAGTTCGGCGCGTACGGTCTCGTCGATGTCCCTGGTGTCACTCGTACTCATGGCCAGCGAGCTTACGTGGCTCACGTGGGGTCCCAGCGTCCGGGAGGCCCGGTGCCGGGAAGGGGCAGGTGTCGGCCTGCCCCTCCCCTACTGCCACTCGCTAGAGAGTTGCCGCCGCGGACTTGATGGCGGAAGCGAAGGTCGAGACCTCGGTGTAGACACCGGGTGCGTTGGCCCGGGCGCAGCCGTCGCCCCAGCTGACTATGCCGACCTGGATCCACGCGTTGGCGCTGTCCCTGCGGAACATCGGACCGCCGGAGTCGCCCTGGCAGGTGTCGACGCCGCCCTGGGCGAAGCCGGCGCAGATCTCCTCGCTCGCGACGAGGCTGCTGTAATAGCCGCCGTATCCCCTGCAGGTGGTGTCGCTGATGAACGGAACGGTGGCCTTGAGGAGGTAGCGCTGCTGCGCGCCGCCCTCGCGGGCCGAACCCCACCCGGCGACGGTGAACGTGCCGCTGTCGTACGCCTTCGTGTCGGCGATCTTCAGCGTCGGGAGGTTGATCGGCGCGGCCAGCTTGATCAGCGCCCAGTCCTTGCCGGTGCCGTTGTAGCCCGGGGCCTGCAGGACCTTGGTGGACCTGACCTTGACGGCGCTGGAGCTCTGCAGGTCGACGACGCCCGCGGTCGCGGTGATGCTCGTGTTGTTGCCGGAACCGCTGACACAGTGCGCGGCCGTCAGGACGACGGTCGGGGAGTACAGCGAGCCGCCGCAGCCCATCGAGAGCCGGACCATGAAGGGGAATTCACCCTGGGCGGCGCGGGTTCCGCCGACGACGGGGGGAGCGGCGGACTCTCCGGCGAAGGCCGAGGAGGGCTGGAGGCTGACGGCCGCGAGGATGACGGCACCGGCCGCGGCACATCTCTTGAGCGCACGCAGAAGTTGCTTCAACGGACTGCCTTTCGTGGGGGGTTGAGGCGTACGCGCATGCCTGGTCCAAGCAGCCCGGCATTGGCACTGACATGAGCCCGACAAAGCGTGATCCGGATTATGGAGAGTGGATCACCCGTGTCACAAGGAGCACTTTTCGGCCATCGCCATGGCGTGGATCATGGCTGGGATTAGCCACCAGCCCGATAGATCGGATCGCCGTAGAGTTGGGTTCGGCCGACCGTCGTGCATGGGGGGTACGAGACGTGGTGGCGAAGACGAACGGCAGTGAGGTCGTACACGGCTTTCCGCACCTCGACACCGTGCGGACGGCGATCACCGCGCTCTACCGGCGCCTCTCGCGCGAGACCGTGCTCTCCTACGCCCCCAGCGTCGTGCCCGCGGATGTGGCCTTCGCCGACCAGGACGACCTGCATCTCGGGGCGCAGCGCGTCGCCCGCGCCCTGGTGCACCAGCTGCGGCTGCCGGACGCCCGGATGATCATCAGCTTCCGCGAGATGCACCATGCCGCGAGCGTGGAACTCGCCGCGGGACCCGAGTACTTCATCGAGCTCAACGACCGTTTCCGCACCCACCGCAGGGACATCGGCGCGGCTCTCGCCCACGAGATCATGCATGTGGTGCTGCACCGGCTCGACCTCTCGTTCCCCGACACCCGCGACAACGAGATCCTCACGGACACCGCGACGACGTATCTGGGGGCGGGGTGGCTGCTGCTCGACGCGTTCCGGGAGGACAGCGTCTCCAGCCAGAAGCTCGGCTATCTGACGCCGGAGGAGTTCGGTTACGTCCTCGCCAAACGGGCGATGGCCTTCGACGAGGACCCCTCGCCCTGGTTCACCAGCCCGCAGGCGTACACCGCCTACACCCGGGGCCGTGTCCAGGCGCTGCGCGACGCGCAGCGGCCGCCGCTCACCGCCGCGGGGTGGGCGGGGCGGCACCGTTACGCCAAGGACCGGCGCCATGCGCAGGCCACGGCGGTGGAGAACACGGGCCGGGCGGAGGGCGCGGGCTGGGCGGGCTCGGCCGGTTCGGTCGGCTCGGCTGTTTACGGCTTCGAACCCGGCCCGGACGGTATGCGCGTCTCCTTCGACTGCCCTACCTGCCACCAGCGCATCCGCGTTCCCGTACGCGGACGGGTACGTGCCCGCTGCGGTCTGTGCCGCACGATTCTCGAATGCGACACCTGACCGATCTTCCGTAGGCTCGAAGAATGACGAAGGAGCCGACGGAGCCTGCAGCGCCGGGCACCCGCGAGTTGTTCGAAGCGGTGTACGACGGCGAGGACGACGCTGTCGTAGGGCTGCTGAGGGCGGGAGTCCCGGCCGATACGACCGACGAGGAGGGGCAGACTCCGCTCTATCTGGCGTCGCTCGGGGACGAGGTGGGCATCGTCCGGCTGCTGCTGGCCGCAGGGGCGGCGCCCGAGCGCGCGAGCGGCCCCGAGGCCGGGGATCTGCCGCTGTGCGGGGCCGCGGTCGGCGGCCATACGGAGGTGGTACGTGCGCTGCTGGCCGCGGGCGCGCAGCCGGACCAGCCGGAGGCGTACGGCTTCACGGCGCTGCGGTGGGCGGTGACGCTGGGGCACGCGGGGACGGCGGAAGCGCTGCTGGAGTACGGGGCGGACCCCAATCTGCCGGGCTCCGGCGGCGAACAGCCGTTGGTGCTGGCCGCCCGCCGCGGCTCCCCGTCGACCGTACGGGCGCTGCTGCGGCACGGCGCCCGCGCGAAGGAGGCGGCGCTGGAGGAGGCGCGGCAGTGGCTCGTACGGGATGTGGAGCGGGAACTGCGTGAGGGGCTGCTGCGGGCGTTCGGGGAGGAGGCCGAGGGGGACGAGAGCCATGGTCCGTACGAGGTGGTGACCCGGCGGGTCGAGGAGGACGGCGGCGTGACGGTAACCGTCGACCTGCTGCGGGACGGCAGGCCCCTGGCGGGCAACGAGCAGCAGACGGGCCACGCGGCGATCGCGACACTGCTGGAGGGGGAGCTGGGCATCCGGACGCCGTACGAGGAGCTGGCTGAGCGGGCGCTGCGGTGCGGGGACCCGGAGAAGGACGACTGGATCGAGTCGGTGCTGGCGCTGTGGGGCCGGGGCGACGAGGAGACGTTCGAGGCGGCGGCGGAGTGTTGCGCGAGCGGAGACCCGCTACGGCAGGCGTTCGCGGCGGAGGTGCTGGCGCAGCTGGGTTTCGAGAGCCCGCGGGGAGAGGGAGAGCGGGAGGGGGAGGAACGGGGAGCGGAGGAGGCCCGGAATATCCCGGAGGCCCAGGAAGCCGGGGGGACCCGGGAGGCCCCGGCCGCCCCGGAAGCCGGACCCGAGGACACCGAGAAGGCTCGGGCAGCAGCAGAAACCGACAGGGCCCAGGGGACCCGAGTCGGCCCGAAGACCGGAGAGGCCCCAACCACCCCCGAACCCGGACCCGAACCCGCCGCCCGGGAAGCCAGGAGGATCGCAGAGACCGCGGAAACCGCCGCGCCCCGGGAGGTCCGGGAAGCCGAGAAGACTCGGGCAGCAACAGAAACCGACAGGGCCCAGGGGACCCGAGTCGGCCCGAAACCCGGAAAGGCCCCAGCCACCCCCGAACCCGAACCCGGACCCGCCGCCCGGGAAGCGGAAACCGCCCCCGAAGCCGGGCCCACCGGCCCCGTAACCGAAGAGACCCGGGCCCGCCCGGAAACCGGAATCGGTCTGCGGCGGCCCTTTGCCGCGCGGGCGGTGCCCCTGTTGCGGGAGCTGTCCCGAGGGGCCCGCGAGCCCGCGCTCATCCAGGCCGTCGTACTCGCGCTCGGCCAGTACGGGGATCCCGCCGCGCTCCCCGAGATACTGCGGCACGCCCGGCATCCCGTCGCCGAGGTCCGCAGTCAAGTCGCCTTGTCCCTCTTCGGGCTCGTGCCGGGGGACCACGCGGAGGGCATCGATACCCTCATCGCGCTGACCCGGGACTCGAACCCGCACGTCAGGGACTGGGCGACCACAGCCCTGGCGGAAGTGGACGCCGATACCGACCGGATTCGGGAGGCGCTCGCCGCGCGGATCTGTGATCTGGACGCGGACACCGCCGCGGAGGCGGCCAGAGGCCTGGCTGTACGCCAGGACCCGCGCGCGGGCCCGGCTCTGGCGCGGATACTCGCGAGGGAGGCCACGGAGGGATACGCCCGCGACATCGCCACGGACGCCGTCCGCCACGTCCAGGACGAACGCCTCAGGCGCCGACTGGAGTCGGTCTCCCCGCACCGTCCCTGACGCCCACCCCTCGGTCAGTCCCTGACCACGCCGCTCCTCACCGCGCCGTACACACGCCCCGGCGGCTCCGCCTCCGCCAGCAGCCCCCGCGCCGCCGCCCCCGCCTCCGACGGCGTCCAGCGCGCCCCCTTGTCCGCCGTCGGCCCCGGCCGCCAGCCCTCCATGACCGTGATACGGCCCGCCTCCGCCTCGAAGACCCGGCCGGTCACCCCCGTACTCGCCGCCGAACCGAGCCAGACGACCAGCGGCGACACATCCTCCGGCAGCGCGGACAGACCGGAGAAGGCATCCTCGGTCATACGCGTACGAGCTGCCGGCGCGATCGCGTTGACCTGAACGCCGTACCGGCCCAGCTCCGCCGCCGCGACCAGCGTCAGGCCGACGATCCCCGCCTTCGCGGCCGCGTAGTTGCCCTGCCCGACGCTGCCCAGCAGCCCCGCCCCGGACGTGGTGTTGACGACCCGGGCCACCACCGGCCGCCCTTCCCTCGACTCCGCCCGCCAGTGCGCCGCCGCATGCTTCAGCGGCAGGAAGTGCCCCTTCACATGCACCCGCAGCACCGCGTCCCAGTCGTCCTCGGCGAGGTTGACGAGCATCCGGTCGCGCAGGAAGCCCGCGTTGTTGACGAGGGTGTCGAGGCGGCCGTACGTCTCCAGTGCGGTGGTGACCAGGGACGCGGCGCCCTCCGTGGACGCGATGTCGCCGCCGTGCGCCACCGCCTCACCGCCCGCCGCCCGGATCTCCTCGACGACCCGTTGCGCGGGGTCGCCCGATCCGCCCGCGCCGTCCAGCCCGACACCCAGGTCGTTGACGACGACCCGCGCCCCTTCTGCGGCGAAGGCGAGGGCGTGGGCGCGCCCCAGGCCGCGCCCGGCGCCGGTCACGATCACCACACGCCCGTGACACATCGCGGTCATCTCATGCCTCCCTATTGACGTTGGCGTTGACGTTGGCGTTGACGTTGGCGGCGTCCAGGAACGCGGGGCGCTCCCCGCCCCCGTGCACCAGCAGCGACGCCCCGCTCACATACGCCGCCCGCTCCGACGCCAGGAACACCGCCGCGTCCCCGACCTCCGAGGGTTCGGCGAGCCGCCCCAGCGGCACCGTGCGGCCGACCGCCGCGATGCCCTCCTCGTCGCCGTAGTGGACGTGGGACAGCTCGGTGCGGACCATGCCGAGAACGAGCGTGTTCACCCGTACGTGAGGAGCCCACTCCACAGCCATGGAGCGGGCCAGGTTCTCCAGGCCCGCCTTGGCCGCTCCGTACGCCGCCGTCCCCGGCGAAGGACGGCCGCCGCTGACGCTGCCGATCATCACGATCGAGCCGCCACCGGCCGCCCTGAGGTGTTCGTACGCCGCGAGCGAGGCGGTCAGCGGCGCGGTGAGATTGAGCTCGATCACGCGGGCGTGCCGGGCCGGTGCCCCCTCCCCCAGCAGTCGGTACGGCGTGCCGCCCGCGTTGTTGACCAGGGTGTCCAGCTGGCCGTACCGCGCCGCGACCCCGTCGAAGAACTCCCCCACGGCGTCCGGTTCGCGCAGGTCAAGTGGTACGAACTCGGCTCCGGGGATCCGGACGTCGGGCGGCCGTCGCGCGCAGATCACCACTTTCGCGCCCGCTCGCAGAAACGCCCACGCGATGCCCGCGCCCACGCCCCGCGTGCCGCCGGTGACGACGACGACCCTCCCGTCCAGCTCCATCGGCTGCTACCTTCCCTAACAAACGTTTGGTGGAAAGGTAGCTGATCCGCTCATGGGTGTCTCGGGTGTCTTCACATCAAGCCCGGAGAACGGCGTCCGCGCCGTCACGGTCGACTTCCCGCCCGTCAACGCCCTCCCGGTGCAGGGCTGGTACGACCTCGCCGACGCCGTGCGCGCGGCGGGCCGGGATCCGGAGATCCGGTGTGTCGTCCTGGCCGCCGCGGGCCGTGGTTTCAACGCGGGCGTGGACATCAAGGAGCTCCAGCGCGACACTGGGCACAGCAGGCTCATCGGGGCGAACCGTGGCTGCTACGAGGCCTTCGCCGCCGTATACGAGTGCGAGGTGCCCGTCGTCGCCGCGGTGCACGGCTACTGCCTGGGCGGCGGCATCGGCCTCGTCGGCAACGCGGACGTCATCGTCGCCTCCGACGACGCCACCTTCGGGCTGCCCGAGCTCGACCGGGGCGCGCTCGGCGCGGCCACACATCTCGCCCGCCTGGTCCCCCAGCATCTGATGCGCGCTCTCTACTACACCTCACGCACCGCGACCGCGCGGGAGCTGCATGCCCACGGCTCGGTCTGGAAGGTCGTCCCGCGCGCCGAACTGGCTGCCGCGTCGGTGGAGTTGGCGCGGGAGATCGCCCGTAAGGACGGCGGTCTCATCCGGCTGGCCAAGGCGGCCATCAACGGCATCGACCCCGTCGACGTACGCCGCAGCTACCGCTTCGAGCAGGGCTTCACCTTCGAGGCCAACCTCAGCGGGGTCGCCGACCGCGTCCGCGACACCTTTGGTAAGGAGAGCCCACAGCCGTGACGACCGACAAGACCATGACGCCCGAGGACGTCGTCTCCCGGCTCCGCAGCGGGATGACGATCGGCATCGGCGGCTGGGGCTCGCGCCGCAAGCCGATGGCGCTCGTGCGGGCACTGCTCCGTAGCGAGATCACCGATCTCACCGTCGTCTCGTACGGCGGCCCCGACGTCGGCCTCCTCGCCGCCGCCGGCCGGATCCGCCGCCTTGTCACCGCCTTCGTCACCCTGGACTCGATCCCCCTCGAACCGCACTTCCGCGCCGCCCGCGAGCGCGGCGGCTTCGCGCTGACCGAGCTGGACGAGGCGATGTTCATGTGGGGCCTGCACGCCGCCGCCAACCGGCTGCCGTTCCTGCCCGTCCGCGCGGGCATCGGGTCCGATGTGATGCGGGTCAACCCGTGGCTGCGTACGGTGACTTCGCCCTACGGAGATGAGGAGGAGTTCGTCGCCGCACCGGCCCTGCGGCTGGACGCCGCGCTGGTCCACCTCAACCGCGCGGACCGCCTCGGCAACGGCCAGTACCTGGGCCCGGACCCGTACTTCGACGACCTCTTCTGCGAGGCGGCGGGTGCCGCGTACGTCTCCTGCGAGCAGCTTGTCGAGACGGCCGAGCTGACGAAGGACGCGGCACCGCAGACCCTCCTCGTCAGCCGCCACTCCGTGACCGGCGTGACCGAGACGCCGAACGGCGCGCACTTCACGTCCTGCGCCCCCGACTACGGCCGCGACGAGGCGTTCCAGCGGCTGTACGCGACCACTCCCTGGCCCGAGTTCGCGGGGCGTTTCCTGGCCGGTGGCTCCGAGCACGACTACCAGTCCGCCGTCGCGGCATGGCACAGGGACAAGGACAAGGAGCAGGGATGACGGTCAGCCGTTCCGAGTACTGCGTCGTCGCGTGCGCCGAGGCGTGGCGCGGCAACGGTGAGGTGCTGGCCAGCCCGATGGGCGGCCTGATCCCTGCCTTCGGGGCGCGGCTCGCCAAGCGCACCTTCTCGCCCGAGCTGCTGCTGACGGACGGCGAGGCGATGCTGGTCGGCCTCGACGGCACGGTGGAGGGCTGGCTGCCGTACCGCCGTCATCTGACGATGGTCACGGGCGGACGCCGCCACGTGATGATGGGCGCGAGCCAGCTCGACCGCTACGGCAACCAGAACATCTCCTGTGTCGGAGACTGGGAGCGGCCCGCCCGCCAGCTCCTCGGCGTACGCGGCGCGCCCGTCAATACGCTGAACAATCCGGTCAGTTACTGGGTGCCCAGGCACTCCACCCGGGTCTTCGTGGCGCGCGTCGACATGGTGTGCGGCGTGGGGTACGACCGTGCGGCCGGGGCGCGTTACCACCGGATCCCCCGGGTCGTATCGGATCTGGGCGTCTTCGATTTCGAGACCGATGACCGGTCGATGCGGCTTGCTTCCCTGCATCCCGGGGTGACTCTCGACCAGGTCAGGGACGCGACCGGTTTCGCGCTGACGATCCCGGCGGATGTTCCGTACACGCGAGAGCCGACCACTGCCGAGCTGCGCCTCATCCGCGAAGTGATCGACCCGGACAGTCGGCGTGAGCGCGAGGTCAGGTCGTGATCGAGACCGCGCTCACCGCGCTCGTCGGCGTACGGCATCCGATCGTCCAGACCGGCATGGGGTGGGTCGCCGGGCCCCGGCTGGTCTCCGCCTCCGCCAACGCCGGAGCCCTGGGCATCCTCGCCTCGGCGACCATGACCACCGAGCAGTTGCGCGACGCCGTCCGCGAGGTCCGTTCGCGTACGGACGCGCCGTTCGGGGTCAACCTCCGCGCCGACGCCGGGGATGCGCGGGAGCGGGTCCGCATCATCGTGGAGGAGGGCGTGAAGGTCGCGTCCTTCGCGCTCGCGCCCTCGCGTGAACTGATCGCCGAGCTCAAGGACGCCGGCGTGGTCGTGATCCCCTCCGTGGGGGCGCGGCGGCATGCGGAGAAGGTCGCCGCGTGGGGCGCGGACGCGGTCCTCGTCCAGGGCGGCGAGGGCGGCGGCCACACCGGCGAGGTGGCCACGACGGTGCTGCTCCCGCAGGTGGTGGACGCGGTGGACATCCCGGTGATCGCGGCGGGCGGCTTCCACGACGGGCGCGGTCTGGTGGCGGCGCTGGCGTACGGGGCGGCGGGCATCGCGATGGGGACGCGGTTCCTGCTGACGTCGGACTCGACGGTGCCGGACGCGGTCAAGGCGGCGTATCTGGCGGCTTCCGTGAAGGATGTCACGGTGACCACGGCGGTCGACGGGCTGCCGCACCGGATGCTCCGTACGGACCTGGTCGCCGCGCTGGAGCGGGCGGGCCGGGCGCGGGCACTGGGGCAGGCGGTGCGCCGGGCGGCGGGCTTCCGGAAGGTGTCCGGGTTGTCGTGGTCGCGGATGATCCGTGATGGTCTGGCGATGCGGCGCAGCCGGGGGGTGAGTCGGGAGCTGAGCTGGAGCCAGGTGCTGCTGGCCGCGAATACGCCGATGTTGTTGCGGGCGGCGATGGTGGAGGGGCGTACGGATGTGGGGGTGATGGCGGCGGGGCAGGTGGCGGGGGTGATCGATGACCTGCCGAGCTGCGAGGAGCTGGTGGGGAGGGTGATGAGGGAGGCGGGGGTGGTACTGGGCGGCTTGCCCGGTGTGGGTTCGCCTGCGGCGGGCCTTTCCCCACCCCGCCCCATCCCGTAACTGGGGGCTCCGCCCCCAAACCCCCGGTCCTCAATCGCCGGACGGGCTCTAAAGAGCCCCGCCGGCGATTGAGGCGCGGGGTTCGGGGCAGCGCCCCGACAAGGGCCCGGGCCTACGCCGCCGCTCGGCGACCGCCTCCGCCGCCCCGGCGACCACGGCTGGTCCCGCCGGCGCCGGCACCCGCGCCGCCGCCCGCGGCAGAACGTCCACCCTGGACACCCTGACCGCCCCCACGCCCCGCCCCGCGGGACCCGCTCCGCTGCGCGGGCACCTGCGCCCGACGCCTCTGCGGCTGCTGCGCAACCACCACCGGCACCTCGATCACGATCGGGATACCCGACGGCTCCCGCGCCCCCGTGATCCGGCTCAGTTCCTCGTCGCTGGACTTCACCCGCGCCGTGTGCGGGTTGATCCCCGCGTCCGCCATCAGCCGCGTCATCTCGCGCCGCTGTTCCGGCAGCACCAGCGTCACGACACTGCCGGACTCGCCCGCACGCGCGGTGCGGCCACCCCTGTGCAGGTAGTCCTTGTGGTCGACGGGCGGGTCGACGTTCACCACCAGGTCGAGGTCATCGACATGGATGCCGCGCGCCGCCACATTCGTCGCGACGAGGACGGTGACCTCGCCCGTCTTGAACTGGTCGAGCGTCCGGTTGCGCTGCGGCTGCGAACGGCCGCCGTGCAGCGCGGACGCCCGTACTCCGCTCGCCAGCAGCCGCTTGGCAAAGCGGTCCGCGCCACGCTTGGTGTCCACGAACATGATCACCCGGCCCTCGCGGGCCGCGATACGCGTCGCCACGGCCTTCTTGTCGGTCTCGTCCATGACGTGGAGCACGTGGTGCTCCATCGTCGTGACGGCACCCGCCGACGGGTCGACGGAGTGCACGACCGGGTCGTTCAGGAACATCTTCACGAGCCGGTCGATGTTCTTGTCCAGCGTCGCCGAGAACAGCATCCGCTGACCGTCCGCCTCGACCTGCTTCAGCAAGGCGGTCACCTGCGGCATAAAGCCCATGTCGGCCATCTGGTCGGCCTCGTCCAGCACGGTGATCGCCACCCGGTCGAGCGAGCAGTCGCCGCGCTCGATCAGGTCCTTCAGCCGCCCGGGCGTCGCGACGACCACCTCGGCGCCGCGCCGCAGCGCGCCCGCCTGCTTGGAGATCGACATTCCGCCGACGACCGTGGTCATCCGCAGCTGGACAGACGTCGCGTACGGCGAGAGCGCGTCCGTGACCTGCTGCGCCAGCTCACGCGTCGGTACGAGTACGAGCGCGAGCGGCGCGCGCGACTCGGCCCGCCGGCCCGCCGTACGGGCGAGCAGCGCCAGCCCGAAGGCGAGGGTCTTGCCCGAGCCGGTGCGCCCGCGGCCGAGGATGTCGCGGCCCGCGAGACAGTTCGGCAGGGTGGCGGCCTGGATCGGGAAGGGCTCGGTCACGCCCTGGGCCACGAGGGTCTTCAGCAGCGCGGCGGGCATGTCCAGCTCGTCGAACGCCTCGACGGCAGGCAGCGCGGGAACGATGGATTCCGGCAGGGTGAATTCCTGCGGGGGCGCCGCCTTGCGGGCGGGTGCCTTGCCGGATCCGGATCCTGATCCCCTGGCGGGGCCCTGGGCGCGGGAGGTGACCGGGCGCTTTCGGGTCGTCGGGCGGTCCTGGCGAGCCGGGCGTTCGGAGCGAGTCATGCGGGTATTGCCCTCCTGGGCATGTGAGACATGAGACAGCACAAGCCGGGACCCGCACCTTGACGGTGCGGGCCCCGGCTGCGAGGTTCGCGTGCCAGCCTAATTAGGCGGGGACGATGTTCTCCGCCTGCGGGCCCTTCTGGCCCTGCGTGACGTCGAAGGAAACCTTCTGGCCCTCCTGGAGCTCGCGGAAGCCCTGGGTGGCGATGTTCGAGTAGTGAGCGAAGACGTCGGCGCCGCCGCCGTCCTGCTCAATGAAGCCGAAGCCCTTTTCCGAGTTGAACCACTTCACGGTTCCAGTAGCCATGTCATTCTCCTAAAACAGGGGCAAGCGAAAACTCGCACTTCGCGAATTTCCCGTTGTTGTTATTGAGCCCCATCCGGAGAAGCCGGAAACAAAATGTGCGCCTGAGGAAGCATTCCCGTCAGGCGCACACAAAGTTCATGGGTACCAAAACTGCAACTCCTTCACCGTAGCACGCCCGAGCCGGTGACGGTGGTCGCCTGGGTCACACGGGCGCGGCGTGTCTCCCCGCAGCACGCCCCAGCACGCCCCAGCACGGTCAGAGCAGCCGCTCGATGATCGTCACGTTCGCCTGCCCGCCGCCCTCGCACATCGTCTGCAGCCCGTAGCGGCCTCCCGTGCGCTCCAGCTCGTGCAGCAGCGTCGTCATCAGCTTCACGCCCGTCGCGCCCAGCGGGTGCCCCAGCGCGATCGCGCCACCGTTGACGTTGACCTTGTCCGGATCCGCCCCCGTCTCCTTCAGCCACGCCAGTACCACCGGCGCGAAGGCCTCGTTGATCTCGACCAGGTCGATGTCCGCGATCGACATGCCCGTCTTCTTCAGCGCGTACGCCGTCGCCGGGATCGGGGCCGTCAGCATCCGGATCGGGTCCTCACCCCGTACGGACAGGTGATGGATCCGGGCCCGCGGGGTCAGCCCGTGCTCGGCGACCGCCCGCTCGCTCGCGATCAGCATCGCCGCCGCGCCGTCCGAGACCTGCGACGAGCACGCGGCGGTGATCGTGCCGCCCTCCAGGACCGGCTTCAGCGCCGCCATCTTCTCCAGGGTGGTGTCGCGGCGCGGGCCCTCGTCCACCCGTACCTCCCCGTACGCCACGATTTCCCGCTCGAAGCGGCCCTCGTCGATCGCGCGGACCGCCCGCCGGTGGGAGGTGAGCGCGAACTCCTCCATGTCGCGCCGCGAGATCCCCCACTTCTCGGCAATCAGCTGCGCGCCGTGGAACTGGTTGACCGGCCTGCCCCCGTATCTGGCCTGCCAGCCCTCGCTGCCCGCGAACGGCCCCTCGGTCAGCCCCAGCGGCACGGTCGCCTGCCGGGACGCGTACGCGATCGGGATCTGCGTCATGTTCTGTACGCCACCGGCCACGACCAGGTCCTGCGTCCCGGAGAGCACCCCCTGCGCCGCGAAGTGCACCGCCTGCTGCGAGGACCCGCACTGCCGGTCGACGGTCACGCCCGGCACCTCCTCGGGCAGCCCGGCCGCCAGCCAGCTCGTACGCGCTATGTCACCGGCCTGCGGCCCCACCGTGTCGAGGCAGCCGAAGACGACGTCCTCGACCGCCGCGGGGTCCACGCCGGTCCGCGCCACCAGGGCCCCCAGCACATGCGCGCCCAGGTCGGCGGGGTGGACCGCGGCGAGACCTCCCTTGCGCCTGCCCACCGGCGTCCGTACCGCTTCCACGATGTAGGCCTCGGCCATGATCACTCCTTCACGACATACGTACGGCGATTCCGTCGAGCACCATCGACAGGTACTGGCGGGCGATCTCCTCCGGGCTGTGCTGCCCGCCCGGCCGGTACCAGGACGCCGCGACCCACACCGTGTCGCGTACGAACCGGTACGTGAGCCGGACGTCCAGATCCGCCCGGAACACCCGGTCCGCGACCCCGCGCTCCAGCGTCCCCAGCCACGCCTTCTCGAACTTCTGCTGCGAGTCGGTCAGGTAGTGGAAGCGGGGCTGCGCGGACAGGTGCCTGGACTCCTTCTGGTAGATCGCGACGGCGGCGCGGTGCCGGTCGATCTCGCGGAAGGACTCGATGACGAGGGCCTCGATGGTCTCCCTGGGGCCGAGCCCGGCGGCGAGCACGGAGTCGTACCCCTGCCACAGCTCGTCAAGGAAGGTGGAGAGGATCTCGTCCAGCATCGATTCCTTGGAATCGAAGTGGTAGTAGAGGCTGCCGGCGAGTATCCCGGCCTGGTCGGCGATCGTGCGGACGGTGGTGGCGTTGTAGCCCTGCGCGGCGAAGACCTCGGCGGCGGTGTCGAGGAGTTCGCGGCGGCGCGCGGGTGAGGCGGCCACGGTCACCACCTGGCTCTTTTTCTTACGTTTCTCGGGCACGGTCCCATTCTCGCCCTCGTCCCCCTGGGCCTACGGATGCTGGCTGCTGATCGACAGGACCTCGCCGGTGACGTACGAGGAGTAGCCGCTCGCCAGGAAGACGATGGCGTTGGCGATCTCCCACGGCTCGGCGTAGCGGCCGAAGGCCTCCTTGCCGGTCAGTTCCGCGAGCAGCTCGGCGGAGGTGACCTTCACCAGGTGGGGGTGCATGGCGAGGCTGGGCGCGACGGCGTTGACCCGTACGCCGTACTGCGCCGCCTCGATCGCCGCGCACCGGGTGAGCGCCATGACGCCCGCCTTCGCGGCGGCGTAGTGCGCCTGGCCCGCCTGCGCGCGCCAGCCGACGACGGAGGAGTTGTTGACGATCACCCCGCCGCGCCCCGTCTGTCTGAAGGACTCCCTGAAGGAGCGCAGGGCCGCACGCGTGCAGCGGAAGGTGCCGTTCAGGGTGACGTCGAGGACCGTGTCCCACTGCTCGTCGCTCATGTCGACGAGCTCGGCCGTGCCGCCGAGACCGGCGTTGTTGACGACGATGTCGAGGCCGCCGTGGTCCCGTACGGCCTTCGCGAACAGCGCCCGGACCTGCGCCTCGTCGGTGACGTCACAGGGCAGCGCGGAGACGGCCGCCGCGCCGAACTCCGCCGCGAGGCTCGCCTGCGACTCGCCCAGCCTGCGGGCGTGCGCGTCACCGATGAGGACGCGCGCGCCCTCCTCCAGGAACTTGCGGGCGGTGGCTCCGCCGATGCCCGCGCCCGCCGCGGCGGTGATGACGGCGGTACGGCCGGTCAGGAGCCCATGACCGGGCACGTACGCCGCTCTGTTGTCGGTCACGTCAGCAAGTTAACCTACCAAACACTTGTTAGGGAAGGATGCGCGAATGGACCTTCACCACTCCGCAGACGAGCAGGCCTTCCGGGCGGAGGCCCGCGCCTGGCTCGCCGCGAACGTGCCCGCCGCCCTTCCGTCTCTGGAGACGGCGGAGGGCTTCGCCGAGCACCGCGCGTGGGAGGCGCGGCTGTACGCGGCCCGCTGGTCGGTCGTGTCCTGGCCACGGGAGTACGGCGGCCGGGGCGTCGACATCTTCAGCTGGCTGGCCTTCGAGGAGGAGTACTACGCGATGGGCGCGCCCGGCCGCGTCTCGCAGAACGGCATCAACCTCCTCGCCCCCACGCTCTTCGACCACGGGAGCGAGGAGCAGCGCGCGCGGGTTCTGCCCGCGATGGCGAGTGGCGAGGTCATCTGGGCGCAGGCCTGGTCCGAGCCGGAGTCCGGCTCCGACCTCGCGTCGCTGAGGTCGCGTGCCGTACGGACGGACGGCGGCTGGCTGCTCAGCGGCCAGAAGACCTGGTCGTCGCGGGCAGCGTTCGCGGACCGCGCGTTCGGCATCTTCCGCACCGATCCGGACGCCCACGCCCTCGCCCACGCCCACGCCCCGAAACCCCACCACGGCCTCACCTACCTGATGTTCGACCTGTCCGCGCCCGGCGTGACGGTCCGGCCCATCGGCCGCCTCGACGGCAAGCCCGCGTTCGCCGAACTCTTCCTGGATGAGGTCTTCGTGCCGGACGAGGACGTGATCGGCGAGCCGGGGCAGGGCTGGCGTATCGCCATGTCGACAACGGGCAACGAGCGGGGGCTGACGCTGCGCTCCCCAGGCCGTTTCCTGGCGGCGGCGGACCGTCTCGTACACCAGTGGCGCGCACACGACCCTTCGGATACGGCGCTGCGCGACCGGGTCGCCGACGCGGTGATCGGCGCACGCGCCTATCAGCTCTTCACGTACGCGGGCGCGTCGCGCTTCGCGGCGGGCGAGACCATCGGGGCCGAGTCGAGTCTCAACAAGGTGTTCTGGTCCGAGTACGACATCGCCCTGCACGAGACCGCGCTCGATCTGCTGGGCGGCGCGAAGGCGGAGGCGGAGTTCGCGGACGGCGCGTGGGCGGAGGGGTACGTCTTCGCGCTCGCCGGACCGATCTACGCCGGTACGAACGAGATCCAGCGCGACATCATCGCCGAGCGCCTGCTCGGCCTCCCGAAGGGCCGCCGCTGATGCGTTTCCTGCTCACCGAGGAACAGCGGGCTTTCGAACACTCACTGGACGCGATGCTGAGCGCGTCGGACACGCCGTCGGCCGTACGGGCGTGGGCGGCCGGAAACCACGCGCCAGGGCGGGCGGTGTGGGCACGCCTCGCCGAGGCGGGGGTCTTCGCGCTGGCGGTGCCGGAGGCGTACGGGGGTGTGGGCCCGCTCCCGGCGGAACTGGCCGTGGCCTTCGTGGAGCTGGGCCGCCATGCGGTCCCGGGCCCGCTGGTGGAGACGGTGGCTGCGGCGGCGCTGCTGACCCGCTTGGCGGAACTGGGCGACGGGTCGGCGGCGAAGCGGCTGCTGCCGGGCCTGGCGTCGGGCGAGTCGATGGCGAGTCTGGCGCTGCGGCCGGGGGGCAGCCCGTACGCACTGGACCCGGACGCGGCGACCATGACGCTGGTCGCCTCGGGGGGCGCCGCCTTGCGCATCGCGCCCGGATACGGGGTCGTACGCGCGTCCCTCGACCCCGCGCGGCGGCTTGCCGTGCCGCTCGCCGGGGGCGAGGTGCTGGCCGAGGGTCCGCGCGTGGACGTCGCCGCCGCCTACGCCGCCGATGTGGCCGCCTTCGTCACCGCCGCGCAGTCCCTGGGCGTCGGGCTCGCGCTGCTCGACCGGACCGTGGCGTACGTCAAGCAGCGCACACAGTTCGGCACGCCCATCGGCTCCTTCCAGGCGGTTAAGCACCGCTTGGCCGACACCCTGATCCGCCTCGAATTCGCCCGCCCGCTGTTGTACGGGGCGGCGCTGTCCATGGGCCCCGCCGATATCGCCGCCGCGAAGGTAATGGCGGGCGAGGCGGCGTACGAGGCGGCCCGCACCGCACTCCAACTGCACGGAGCCGTCGGCTATACGGATGAGCTGGATCTATCGCTCTGGCTGCGCAAGGCACGGCCGTTGCGGGATGCGTGGGGCACCCCGGCCGAGTGCCGAGCGCGGGTGCTCGACGCATAAGCCGCTATTCCTGCGGCTCCATTTTCGAGGAACGCACGCGCCTCCAAGCATCGAGGAGGTACGTCAGGGAGCCTGTAGCAAAGAGAAGAGCGAACCACGGCTCTTCTGTTTCCATGAAGAAAGCAGCCATAGACGCCAGCATAAGAACCGCAAACAGCTCTCCTGCATAGGCAGCCTTTTGGGTCTTCGTCCGTGGGCTCGCGAAATAGCTAAAGATTACGATTTCCGTCCGTCCAGGTGATCTTGTAGTGCTTCAGTTGTTCGTCTTCTGCGACCAGATCCATGCCGACCGCACTCATGACGTGCTGGGACGCGGCGTTGTCGTGGTCCGTGTCGCCGTGGACGCAGGTGATGCCGCGTGCGCGGGCGAACTCCAGCAGTGCGCGAAGCGCCTCGGAGGCGTACCCCTTGCCCTGCGCCGATGGGATCAGGCCGTAGCCGATGGTGACGCCGCCGTCGTCGTCCGCGGGGCCATGGAAGCCCAGACCGCCGATCGCCTGCCCGTCGTCGCGGGACCGGATCTCATAGTTGCCGAACGGCTGAGGGTCCCCGGTGCTCGCACAGACGCTCAGGAAGCGCCTGGCTGCGGCCATGTCCCCTCCGGTGGGGTATCCGGGTGCCCATCGGGCGCTACTGTCCGGCTCGCCCCCCATCACCTGTTCGGCTTCGCCGGGGCTCATCGGATGGAGTATGAGCCGCGCTGTTACAAGATCGTCCATGGAAGTGGAGTATCACGCGGGGTGGTCGGACCGCACTGGGATTAACGGAGGGGTATCAGCGGCGGCGCTGCGTGCGCACCGACGCGCCCGGTCGCCAGGACCGTACGACCAGTTCCGCACCCTCGACGGAGGTCTGCACCACCTCCCCCACCTCCACCCGGAACAGATGGAACGGCTCCGGTGGCTCGACTTCCGCCACGAAGCGGCCGATCACCTCCGGGTCGGTCACTTCCACGGCGCGCCCACCGATCCGTACATCGCCTCCCTCCATCTCATCGTCGGGCCCCGGGTTCGCGTGGATCGCGAAGCGCGGATCGCGCTGGAGGTCCTGCGCCTTACGGGAGTACGGCATCATCCCGAGCCACAGTTCGCCGAAGCGGAAGTCCACTTCGAGGCCGGTCAACCGGGGTGAGCCGTCCTTGCGGAGGGTGGCCAGGACGTGGTGCTTGTACTGCTGGAAGCGCTTCTGGACGGACTCGGCGAAGGCGGGTTCCGCCGCGAGGAAATCCGCCCATGCGGCACTCGCAGAAGGAGGCGTTGAAGAGGTCATGACTCCATCGAAGCGTGGAATCCCGACATCTGCTGTCCGGTTTCCGGCTCGGATGCCGTTCCCGAGTGGACGTGCTGTGCTGGAAGTGGATGCTCGCCACCAGTCGAGGAGAATCCGATGGCGATCTTCGCGCATTCCGCCCTGCAGGGCATCACAACCGATCAGTACGACGCCCTCAACGCCGAGCTGCGAAAGTTGCCGGGCGACCCCTTCGCCGGGTGTCTGTCGCACGTCTGCATTCCGAGCTCTTCCGGTCTGCACATCTTGGATCTGTGGGAGTCGGAGGAGGCGATGGAGAAATTCGGCACGATCGTCATGCCGATCGCCGAGCGACTGGGGCTGCCCCGGTCACAGGAACCTCCGACCATCTCGAAGGTGCACAGCTACTGGGTGCCCGGGGTGGCATAGCCCCCGTTCAAGCGGCGTTCACGCGGGCGACAGCGTGACCACCATCGCGTACCCCTGTGTCCGCAGCACACCCGGCGATTCGCCCGTCGCCACCAGCGCGTCGTAACGCCCAAGCTCCACACCTTCCGGAGCGTCGAGCACAGCGCCGTCCTCAAGTGCCACGGCGAGGACCGCCCCACCCTCGGGGACCAGCAGCCGGACGGTGCCGCGTACGACTGCGGTCTCCGCCTGTGTACGGCTTCTGCGGTACATCAGATTGAGGTTCACGACGGGCCCCTCCAGGAGGTGGCCGTCGGTCTCCAGGTCTCCGGGGAAGTCGTGGGGCCAGTACTGCTCGTCCACGATGTGGTGCTCGCCGCCCACCATGAGGTCCATCCCCGCGCCCTCGACCACGGTCAGGGTGCGGTCGACGCCAGGGAACACGGAGAATGGCCCGTCCGCACCGACCTCCGCGAGGCTGATCCGCCAGTCGAAATCGTCCATGGGAGCGCCCTCGGGCGAGGCGGCGATCTCGCGGGTGACGCCGCCGCCGTTCTTCCAGGGGACGGCCGTACGGTCGGCAGCCCGCAGCACCCGCATCCGCGCCGTCATCGGACAATGCCCTGCGCGCGGGCGGCGGCCAGCCAGAGCGGAAATTCCGCCACCAACCGGTCGTACAGCTCGGCGTCCGGGACCTGCCGGGGGTCGAGCCCGGCGTGGAAGAACCCGGCGTTGTCGACGGCGCGCTTGGCCGGCACAGCCAGCTCATCCAGTTTGTGCAGGAAGTTGAACTGCGAGCTGCGCGTGTTGCCGAAGCCGATGAACTGCCAGAACAGCGGCAGCTTCGCCGCCTTGCAGAGATAGCGCTCGGCGGCGTGCTTGTTGATCGGCCCGCCGTCCGTCTGGAAGACGACGAGCGCGGGCGCGGTGGAGCCACTGTCCAGGTAGTGGTCGATGACCGCGTCCATGGCCAGGTGGTAGCTGGTCTTGCCCATGTGCCCGAGGCCCGCCACGATCTCGTCGACGCGCCCGTGGTGGTTCTCCAGGGCTATGTCGGTGACGGCGTCGATGTCCGTGGAGAAGAAGACGACGGGCACCCGGCCGTCGTCGTCGAGATGGGCCGACAGCCCGAGCACCCTGTCTGCGAGGGCCTGGACGCTGCCGTCCTTGTAGTAGTCCTTCATGGAGCCGGAGTAGTCGAGTACGAGATAGACGGCCGCGCGTTCTCCGCTGAGCCGGTGCTTCTCCAGGGAGACCCCGGCGCTCTTGTAGAGGCTGACCAGCGCGGGCGCGGTTTCCTCGATCTTGCGGAGGCTGATGGCCGCCATGCGAGTCTCCATTCGGTCCGTCCGTACCACATCACGGGAGAATTGAGGCTACGTCACCGTTGCTCGGCAGCCTGCTCCGTGACGCGCACTACGACGCGCACTACTCCGCCTCGTCCGGTCTACATAGCCGCGCTCTTTTTTTGCGTCAGCCGGCCGGTCCGGGCTGCTGCGGTACCGCGGCGGGTGCTGTCCCGGGCGGGGCTCCCGCTCTCATGACGCCTGCGCGCTGGACGGTGCGCCGCAACAGCCCCCCTACGGCGCGATAGAAGCGGTCCGGCAGGAACACGGCGTCGGCGACGATCATCGCGCCGGAGAAGAGCGGCAGTCCCATGAGCACCGCGATATTCACGTGCATGCCCAGCAGCACGATCAGGACGGGGTATTTGAGCCTGCCGAACAGGACGAACGGAAAGGCGACCTGCACCAGCACCGTCAGATAGCCGACGACGGCAATCAGCAGGTGATGGCCGTCGATCATCTGGGACAACTCGGGCCAGGGCCGGAACACGTCGATGTTCAGGACGTAGTGGAGGGCGGTGCCGTTGCCCCACTTGGGGCCCTGCACCTTGTACAGGCCTGCGCATCCGTAGAGGAAGCAGACCTGGGCGGCGATGACGAACATGCCGCAGTTGTGCAGCACGGTAATCAAGATGATGCGGGCGTCTCGGAGTTGGTTCCGGACACCGCCGCCGTGCGGGCCTGCCGTCTTGCCCGCCGACGCCCGGAGCCTGGTCCTGCGCGCGTCGAGGGACCAGCGCCGGCCGCACGCGGTGAAAACGAGGTAGACGGCCATGAGGACCATGAGATTGTCCCCGCCGTCCGCCATGAAGATCGCCCTGGCGTGGAACGAGACCACCACGACCGCGAACAGCACGGACACCGCCCGCGTCCGCCAGCCCAGCAAGAACAGCGCACACGTGACGAGAGCCACGGCGTAGCAGATCTCGAAGTACACCCGGCTGTCGGACAGGATGAGGACGCTGGCCCACCCGCTCTGGTCGTACATCTGCCTGGCCAGCTCGGGCGTCCACGGTGAACCGGGGCCCCACATCTCGTCGCGGTGTGGAAACTCGCGGAGCAGGAACGCGAGATAGAGCAGCCCGTACCCAATGCGCAGCGCTGCCGCCGCGTACAGGGAGACCGGCCGCTCGGTCAGGAGGACGAGGAACGCATGGATCCGATTGAGTACGCGCTGCGGCATGTGTACGGCCGCCCGCTCGGTGGCGCCTGAGGACGCTGTGGGTGCCACGACTGGTGCCTGATCAGTCCGTTCCATGCGAGGCCACCTTCCACCAGGGCAGATACCGGGTTACGGCCCGCGCCGGTGCCGCGGCGGCCGGGCGGGATCCCTCCGCTGTGCGGGGCGCGGCGATGGGCAGCGTGATCACCCGCAGCTGGATGGAGTCGAAGGTGCCGCCACGTTGGGCGGCGACGCGGTCCGCTGCGATGTTGCGCAGATACTTCTCGATCATCACAGCCCGCTCCGAGCGCGGCTGGTCGTCGCCGCCGTGCGTTTTGAGGTAAGTGTTCCAAGCCTGGCGCAGCATGTTCTGTGCCGTATGGCTCGGGAAGACGTTGTGCTTGACGGCAGCATCGTCCGTGGCGGTCAGATCGATCCAGCCGCTCACCTGTGTGGTGCCGCCCGGTGCTGTCTGCCTGACCCTCGCCGACATCTTCCGGTTGACCGACTGCGGATTCGGGCCGAAGAGCCGCCAGTTCTGCTGGAACAAGGGCCGGACCCACCCGTTGATCTGCTGGCTGTACGCCTTCGAGATGGTGTTCGGGGGCACCACGTACAGAAACACCAGGAGCACATGGAACAGAGTCACTGCGAGACACAGGGCCACCGCGGCTCCCGTTCCCGCGGTCAGCAGGCGGGGTAGCCCTGAAATCCCACGAGTTCTACGCGGTCCCCCGCCACCGTCCTGCGCTGCCGGCTCAGCGCCGGTCCGCTGCGGTTGCTTCGCATTCGTCGACTCAACGCCGCCCAGCACGGCCCCACCCGGTCCTTCCCGTCATGACTGCTCGCACCTGCTTCTCCTACTTCCGCGGGTGGCGCGCGACGGAATCGATGACGATCCGCCGCGCGCCACCCGTCTTACTCGCGTGTGGGGGCGACCCTCCTTGCGCACACTCCGCCGAAGGGCCTACGCGCGACTCACCCTTCCCACCGAACTGCGGGGGAAGAACTCACTCAGTGGTGAGCGTGCAACTTGGGCCTCCCCTCGTGCTTCCAAGGATTGCCCGGCTTCCCCGGCTTGCCCGGCTTCCCCGGGCTCTCGCAGGTGCCTGGGAAGCATCCGTCGTCGGGGATGCCGTTCCCGTCGTAGCCGGTCGCGTCGTAGCCGGCCGCGTCGTCACCGGCGGCGTCGTCACCCGCAGCATCGTCACCGGCGGCGTCGTCACCCGCCGCGTCGTCACCGGCCGCGTCATCACCCGCCGCGTCGTCACCGGCCGCGTCATCACCCGCCGCGTCGTCACCGGCCGCGTCATCACCCGCAGCATCGTCACCCGCAGCGTCATCACCCGCAGCATCGTCACCCGCAGCGTCATCACCCGCAGCATCGTCACCCGCCGCGTCATCACCGGCCGCGTCATCACCGGCCGCGTCATCACCCGCAGCATCGTCACCCGCCGCGTCATCACCGGCCGCGTCATCACCCGCAGCATCGTCACCCGCAGCGTCATCACCGGCCGCATCATCACCCGCAGCGTCATCACCGGTAGTGGTGGTGTCGTCCTCACACAGCGGCCTGGTGATCTGGTTGCTGTCCAGCGTCACGGACCCATTGCGGGCCAGCGCCCGGCCTTCGATGCTCGCCCCCGTGTTCAAAGTGATCGAGGTCAGGGCCATGATGGTGCCCACGAAGTTGGTGTCGGTGCCGAGGGTGGCTGAGCTTCCGATCTGCCAGAACACATTGCACGGCGATGCCTCGTTGACGAGGACCACGTTGCTGGCACTTGCCGTCGTCAGCGCCGAACCGACCTGGAACACCCAGACGGCGTCCGGGTTGCCACCGGCATCCAGGGTGAGCGTGCCCGTGAGCCCGAGAGTGGAAGGGGCTGTGTAGACGCCCGGAACCAGCGTCAGGCCACCGGCATCCGGGGGAAGGGTGGCGTCCGATGCCTGTCCGGCGGCGTTGTTGTACGCCGTGGTCAGGTCATCCTGGGCCTGCATGGCCA
The DNA here is from genome assembly GCF_044548015.1 of Streptomyces sp. NPDC052236. NCBI lineage: Bacteria > Bacillati > Actinomycetota > Actinomycetes > Kitasatosporales > Streptomycetaceae > Streptomyces > Streptomyces sp. NPDC052236. The sequence goes on from NZ_JBIUBL010000007.1 coordinate 272,804, forward strand.
CTGCGTCGTTACGGTGGAAAGTCCCGTCCACGACGATCCCCGGCGGGAATCCGGTGATGGACGATCCCGGACTCACGCCGACGCTTCCGGTGATTACCGAAGGGCCTGTGTTGGAGACCGACTGGCCGCCCAATACGGCGAAGTCGGCTGCCGTACCAAGAGGTACAGGTGTCGCGATCGCATTTGCCTTGGTGGGTGTCACTGCCACAACGGCAGCGGCGACCAGCAGGGTGAGTACCCCCGCGATCCAAGCCGTCATTGTGCGCCGACGCGGCGCATCGGGAATATTCAGTGTCATCGAGGAGCCAACTCCTGTGGGGGGATGGTGACTTCCGGCGTTCCTCGTTGAATGGAATCGCCTCTTCTGTCGGCGGCATATTACGCAGACACCCAACCCCGTTCCGACTCACTCGGGTGATGTCGCGGGAATTGATCAATATGCATCAACGAATGCATGGCGAATATTGAGCCAGTCGGCTGTCACTCATCCGTGCGGCGATCCACCTCGGTGCGGCGCATCCCTCCTGTCACCCCGATCGTCACCAGTAATTTGCCTCAACCGGAAGGCGCTCACCGTGGAATTGGAAAAGCGGGCATTAAATGTCCCCTGGATGGCGTAGGTCGGAGAGTCATCCGCTGAGCCGGAGCCGGAGTCGGATTCCGGGATCAGTCACACATCCTCATCGCCGGGCCAGGTGATCAGGCAGCAGGCCAGTTCGAGGAAAGCTTCATGAATGTCGGCCCGTCCCACCCAGCGGTGGGTGCCCAGGCCGGTACCGTGCCGGGTCCGCCGGCGGGCGATGCTCGACATCCGGCTGCCGGAGGACGGGCACCTAAGAAGACGTCGGCCACACGCGCGAGCCGTTCGGGCAAGCGCTGAGAACGCTCTCACGTTGAAGATAAAAAAACTCCACGGTGCAGCAACCCATCCCCGTCCGGCGGCGACTGACCAGCGCAAGCGCAAGGTCCACCCCCACCGTTCCACCAAGGATTGGGATCCATGACCAGCAGAGCCGCATTGCGCACCGCATACCGCCGCACCCTCACCCCCCGCCGCGCCCTCGTCGCGTTCGGCGCCGCCCTCGGCATGACCGGGGCCGCCCTCGCGGCAAACGTCACCCTGTCCACCACGGCGACCGCCGCCACCTGGCCCTCCGCCAACGGCAGCCAGCCCGTCACCGCCACCATCTCGCTGTCCGGCACGAAGGACTACGCGATGAAGCGCCTCTACGGCAGCGGCGCCCTCGGCACCGGTGACCAGGCCGAAGACCAGCTGCCGATCCTCAAGCTCGCCGCCGGCACGGTGCTGAAGAACGTCATCATCGGCCCGCCCGGCGCCGACGGCATCCACTGCGAGGGCAGCTGCACCCTCCAGAACGTCTGGTGGGAGGACGTCGGCGAGGACGCCGCCACCTTCCGCGGCCCCAACGGTTCCACGTACAACGTCACCGGCGGAGGTGCACGGAAGGCCTCCGACAAGATCTTCCAGCACAACGGCGGCGGCACGCTCAACATCTCCAACTTCGCCGCGCAGGACTTCAAGACCCTGTACCGCTCGTGCGGCGACTGCTCCACGTCGTACACGCGGAAGGTCAACCTCAACACCGTTGAGGTGACGGCCCCCGGTTCGCGGATCGTCGGCATCAACGTCAATCGCAATGACGTCGCGACGCTGCGCAAGATCACCATCATCGGCGACAGCAGCCGGAAGATCATTCCCTGCCAGAAGTACAACAACAACACCGCTGTCGGGACGGGCCCCGACAGCACCAACTGCCTGTACGCCACCTCGGACGTCACCTACAGGTAAGTGGTAAAGCGGGCCCGGCGGACATTCCGCCGGGCCCGGCTTCCGGTATTGGTCAGCCCGTCATCACCGCTCACCCCAGGGGGCATTGACACTTCAACGTCCGCCCGGAGGATGAGCTGCGCATGTCAAACACCCCCCGCAGCTCATCAGGAGAACCCCGTGCGGAAAAACTCCCGCAGCCACAACCGTATCCGTAAGATTTCGCTCGTCCTGGGCAGCGCCCTGGCGCTGGTCGTCGCCTTCCCGGGCAGCGCGTTCGCCGCCCCGCCCCCCGCCCTGCCCTCCAACGCGGATGCCCAGGAAAAGAGATTCCAGCCGGTCTACGACTACGACAAGGACGGCTGCTACTCCACTCCCGCGATAGACGCCAACGGGAACCTGAACGGCGGCCTCAACCCCACCGGGGCACTCAACGGCAACTGCCGCGACCAGTCGGATCTCGACAACACCAACGGCTACTCACGGGCCAAGTGCAACAACGGCTGGTGCGCCATCGTCTACGACCTCTACTTCGAGAAGGACCAGGCCCTGGCGGGCAGCAGTATCGGCGGGCACCGCCACGACTGGGAGCACGTCGTGGTCTGGGTGCAGAACGACCAGGCCAAGTACGTGTCCACCTCCGCCCACGGCGGTTTCTCCGTCTACAACAGCACCCAGGTCCGGTGGGAGGGCACGCGCGCCAAGATCGTGTACCACAAGGACGGCATCAGCACGCACGCCTTCCGCCTCGCGACCGCCGGCGACGAGCCGCCGGAGAACCACTACGGCAAGTGGCAGTCGCCCGCCCTGGTCGGCTGGAACGGCTACCCCGCGGGCGTCCGCGACAAGCTGAGCAACGCCAACTTCGGCAGTGCCAACTTCGGGCTCAAGGACGCCAGTTTCAACGGCCTCCTCCAGAAGGCCATGCCGGCCGGCATCCCCTTCAACCCGCTCGGCTGACGGGCAGTTCCAGTTCCACGCGGACCGTCTTGCCGACCGGGGTGCGCTCCAGCACCGACCACCGGTCGGCAAGCGCCTCCACCAGAACCAGTCCCCTCCCCGACTCGGCGAGAGGCGGTGGCGGCAGCACCGACCCGGGCGCCGGTGGGCGGCGTTCCGCGCGGGTGTCGGAGACCTCGATACACAAGTACCCCGGCGTGAGGGTCAGCCGGAGCTCGAAGTCCCGGCCCGGTACGCGGCCGTGAGTGACGGCATTCGACGCCAGTTCCGCGACCAACAGGGCTGCTTTGTCGGACAGTTCAGTGCCGTACGGGATTCCCCAGGTGTGTAGTTGGTGCAGCGCGAGGCGGCGGGCGAGGCGTGCGCCGCGCGCCGTCGCGCTGAAGCACTGCGTGAACACACGTACGGTGAGGGCCGGTTCGGAGTCGGTACGGGTCCCAGACAGGTTCATGGGCCCAATCTGGCGCGTGGGCGGACCGATTCTCCAGGTCAGCGCCGCGTACGCTGCGTCAGCGTACGCGCACAAGGGGTAGACAGTACTCGTAACTCCCCGTGAGCATGGGCTGTTGAATGTGTGTCAAGGGACAGACGTGCGGGAGGTGGCCGGATATGGCGGTCGACGAGAACGGCCCGGGTGGCGGGGAGCCCGAGGCCACGGACAGTCTGCGGACTTTCGGCGCGGTGGTCCAGGCCCTGCGCGAGCACGCGGGTCTCAGCCGCGAGGAGTTCGCGCTGCTGGTGCGGTTCTCCAAACACACGGTCGCGTCGATCGAGCTGGGGCGGCGCATGGCCGACGAGGACTTCGTGGAGCGGGCGGAGGCAGCGCTGGGCAACACTGGGGCGTTGCGGAACTCGGCGAAGTATCTGACGCGGAAGAACGGGCTGGCGGCGTGGTTCCGGCAGTGGGCGCGGCTCGAAGCCAAGGCGATCACGTTGCACACGTACGAATGCCGCCTGATCCCCGGCCTGTTGCAGACCGGACCATACCTACGGGCCCTGTTCTCGGACCAGCTGCCACCGATGAGCGACGAGCAAATCGAAGTCAACTGGGTAGCACGAGAAGAACGGCAGCGGCTGCTCCGCGAGCGGCCGAACACGGCGTTCAGCTTCATCCTGGAAGAGCACCTGTTCCGGCGCCGTACGGGCGGGGCGGACGTCACTCGCGAACTCATCGACCACGTTCTGGAGCTCGCCAAGCTCCGGAACGTCGAGATCCAGATCATGCCTACGGTGCGGGAGAGCCACGCCGGGCTGGCAGGTCCGATGCGGTTGCTGGAGACACCGGAGAACAAGTGGTACGCCTACTGCGAGGGGCAGGAGAGTGGCCAATTAATCTCGGACCCGAAAGTGGTCAGCATTCTCCAGATGCGGTATGCCACGATGCGGTCACAAGCTCTCACCCCTGAAGACACAGTGAGCTTGTTGCACCGGATGCGAGGAGATCTATGAGCACCACCGAACTGGCCTGGTTCAAGAGCAGCTACAGCAGCGCCTCTGGGGACGACTGCGTGGAAGTTGCCCTCTCCTGGCACAAGTCCAGCTACAGCAGCAGCGCTTCCGGCGACTGCGTCGAGGTCGCCACCTGCCCCACCACCGTCCACATCCGGGACTCCAAGCACCAGCAGGGCCCGCAGTTGGCCCTCTCCCCCGACTCGTGGACGACCTTCGTCTCGTACGCCGCGCAGGCTTGACCTACGCCTCAATCGCCGGCAACTCAAGCCCCGCCGGCGATTGAGGCGCGGGGTCTGGGGGCGGAGCCCCCAGTTCGGGAAGGGGCGGGGTGGGGAACAGGCCCGCCGTAGGCGACCCGCACCCGCAGGAACACATGTACGGGTACCCCCTTGCGGTACTCTCTGCCAGAATTTCCAGTTGACACACGCCTGGCCTCCCGAGCCGAATGATCATTTAGGTGGGGACATTGCCTACCAAAACCGCCATCACCGGCCAAGACGCGGAACAGCGTGGCCATATCGCCGAACGCACGTTTCACGACATGCTCGACTGGTGGACGACCGGTAGTGGGGCCCCACAGGTTTCACATGTCATTCCGGACACCCAGAAGGTGGACTTAAGAGTTACGGTGCCATCCCTGTGGAAGGACTCCGAAAACATAACTCTGGAATGGCAGATCAAGTCCACTTCACGGCTGGAGTTCGTGGACAACAGTTCACTCGGCGGCCGTTGCATCAAGCTGAGAATCAAGCGGCGGGATCTGCAAAGCTTATTTGAGTTCAGCCGGAGCGGCTCTCCCCTGATGCTGGCACTCGCAGTCCAGAAGAATACGGCGCAACGACCCGCCGACCTGTTGATGGTGTCACCGTTCGAGCGGTTCCACTGGTGGGGCCTGGATCTGAGTCAGTACTTCGCCCGGACGGATTGGCGAGCCAACTCCGAGGCGATCTACATACCAGTCCAGAACACGCTCAATCTGGCCACCTTCTCCCTGCTCTGGGGGTCCCGCTGGGTGGCGGACTACTTCGCCACTCTGTCCAGCCCGGAGCTCCTCATGGTCCCGGACCTGAGTCAGCTCATCCCTGACTTCTTCCACCCACAGCGGAGCGTCGACCAGATTGGCGAGAGCGGCTGGTCGTTGCTGGAGACGAAGCTGCCCCGGTTGCGCGGCGAATTCGACCCGCCGATGTTCCAGAAGATCAGCTTCCAGACCGGTCTCGCGGCCGGACTCAGCGTGATCAGGCACCGGATGTACGAGGCGTCGGACTGCCTTGACGTCGTACGGAACTACTGCCCGGAGTCCCTCTTCGGCACTGCCAACTTATGGCTCTTCTCATCCTGCTATCACCATTTCATGCGGACTTCCGGGGAAATCGGGAGGGGTCGCTCCGACTATTTCAGCCAACGGCTCCTACCGCTTCCTGCGGAAGATATTCGTGACGTTCCACTCATCATGCTGGCCACCCTCTGGCATGTGCTACGGGTGTATCGGAAACTGCACACGGAAGTGCGTCTCGTACAACCTCCGAGCACTAACGCAGGCGATGACTACAGTTACTACGGCGGCGGCATCGGCTATTTCCCCTGGCTTGCCCTGTCGGGCGACCGGGCGAACTGGGCGATCGAAATCGGAAGCACGCACGCCCTGGCCGATAATCTTGATTTCATCAACGCTCGGGAAAAAGAGTCCTGGATAGATTCGGGGCAGACCGAGGCGGACGCGGCGAGAATTTTTCACACGCCTCAGGAACAGTTGACACTTCCCGCCTCGTGTCCGCAGTTCCTTTTCCCGCGCCAGTCACTCTTCGTACGTTATCCGCAAGAACTCTTCGACGACATCCTGGTAATCCCCTGACGGGCCGAAAGCAGCCGAGAGGAAGCTCATGACCAGTAAGGCTTCTGCCACTGAACTCCGGGACCGGGTCGTCTCGTCCCTCATCCCGGGTCTCGACCTCCGGCCGTTCATCGCGGGCGAGTTCACAGACCCCGTGGGCAGTGGAGAGATCACGGACACCGACCCCATGACGGAGCGGACTCTGGCCGTACTGCCGGCCGCGGGTCCGGCCGACGTGGACGCCGCGCTGACCGCCGCGCGCGCCGCTTTCGACCAAGGGCCATGGCCCCGGATGACCGCTCAGGAGCGCGCCGACACTCTCGACCGGTTCGCCGCCCTCATCGAGCGCGACACCGAGAGGCTGTCCCTCCTGGAGGCGACGGATACCGGAAAGCGCCTGGCGGGTGTGCGCGGCTGGGACGTTCCGCAGTCCGCCGAGGTGTACCGCTACTACGCACAGGCGATGCTCCAGGCCCGGACGACGTCCATGCCCAAGGTCGGCGAGGCAAGTGTCTTCGTGCGCCGCGTGCCCGTGGGAGTATGCGCGGCGATCATTCCGTGGAACTTCCCGTTCGCGTGCATCTCGTGGAAGATCGCCCCGGCGCTCGCCGCCGGCTGCACAGTCGTCATCAAGCCCGCCGAGCGGGCCCCCCTTTCCGCTCAGGCGCTGGCAGCTCTGGCGGCGGAAGCGGGCTTCCCGCCAGGTGTCGTCAATGTGGTACTCGGTACCGGCGATGTCGCGGGACGCGCCTTGGTGGCCGACCCCCGCGTGGACAAGATCACGTTCACGGGCTCACAGGAAACGGCACGGTCCATCGTGGCCGGTTCTGCGAGCCGTATGCCCCGTCTGACACTTGAGCTCGGCGGGAAGGGCGCCAATGTCGTCATGGCCGACTGCGACCTCGACGCGGCGGTGGACGGGACGATCACCGCGATGTTCGACGTCCAGGGGCAGAACTGCTGCGCGGGCAGCAGGACCTACGTCCAGCGGGGCATCTATGAGGAGTTCCTCGACCGAGTGGTGACCGCTGCGGAGGCGAGGCGTCTCGGAGATCCGCTCGACGAGAAGACCGAGCAGGGACCGCAGATCGACCGGGCGCACTTCGAACGCATCGACAGCTACGTCAAGGGCGCCCTCAAGGAAGGCGCCGACTGTGCGACGGGAGGAAAAGGGGCGGACCAGGGCGGCCTGTTCTACGCGCCGACGATCGTGACCGGGGCCACGAGCAGCATGCGGATCACACGCGAAGAGGTCTTCGGACCCGTCGGTTGCGTATATCCCGTCGACAGCACGGAAGAAGCCATCACGGCGGCGAATGACACCGACTACGGCCTGTCCGCGTCGGTATGGACGTCGGACCTGGATTTCGCCGACCGATTCGTCACCGAGGTTCGTGTGGGCACCTGCTGGGTCAATTGCTTCGGATATTTCGCAACCGAAGTGCCGTGGGGAGGGGTGAAACTCTCGGGACAAGGGCGCGAATTGGGGGTTGCGGCGCTCGACGAGTTCATGGACGGTAAGTCCGTATTCAGAATCTGAACCACCGTCGCTTGCATACGGGGGGGTCATGGAGCGTGCGCTCAACTACCTGGGGCAGTTACGCATCTACTCGTACGTCGATCTGGTCCTGCTCTTCCTGTCGCTCGACGCGCAGCCGCGCCAACTGCTCGGCCTCAGTTGTCTGTGGTTCGGGTTTCTCATCCATCTGGAGTGGCAGCACCGTGACGTGGGACGGCTTCACTGGCCCTGGCCGGCCTGGGCTGTTCCCTCGATCGCGGGTACGGTTCTGGTCGCCGACCCAGCGTGCGTACCCTTCCTTGCACTGGCCGCGGGATACTCGCTCAAAAAACGGATACCGATGCTGGCAGCGATATCGCCGCTGCTCAACGGAGGTCTGAAAATCGCCCTGATCGCGCCCTTGGCCGGAGCCGATGCCGAAGCCGTCCTGTTGGTGTTCGTCCTGATGACGATGCGCAATCTCCTCGGAGATGTACGTGACGCGGCCAAGGACGCACGAGAGGGGGTTGCGTCGATTCCCGTGCGTATGCGCTACAAGAAGCACACCCCTCTCGTTTATCCTGTCGGCCTGGCCGCTACCTCCGCTGTCTGGGTGGCCCTGGCGGGATTGCCCTGGTGGACATGGCTCTGTGTGGTCGCGGTACAGGCTCTGACCTATCGTCTGACACCGCGGTGAGCCCTTCCGACGCGCTCATTCCGAAGGACCGGCCCCCTCATCACCGAGGTAACGGAAGCGCTTGGCCGGTCGGCCGTCGACCATGATCTCTTCGGTGAAGTTTTTGAGCGGCCGGACCCAGACCGCCTCTTTTCCATAGGCTTCCGAAGTGAACATGGCGTGGTACACCACCACTTGCTCGCCGACTGTTTCCTCCTGGCCGTCGCCCAGCACCAAGTAGCCGAAGCCGTCGACGTGATAGCGATTGCCCGTGAAGTGTTCATACACGCCACGCTCGATGGGTCCGTTCTGCGGGTTTGATTGCATGGTCACGAGGTACCTTGCCTTTCATCCGGGTGTCAACAAAGCAGGCTTGAGCTTCTTGAGAGCACCGACGTATCCCCGCACGTCCTGCAGCGCGGGCACCAGTCCACTGTCGACTATCTGTGCGGCAGTGCTCCGTGTGCGGTAGACAGGGGCCGGTCGGGCGTTCTCTTCGTAAACGAGGCCCAGGAGCATGGCGCATCGCTCTGTGACCTCGAATCCTCCCGGTGGCAGAGGTCCGTTGGAGATCGTGTCCGCGGCCCAGGCGATCACACCCAGCCAGGAGTCGGTGAGCATGCTCGCCAGTGCAAGGTTCTGGTGATAGCAGCCGAGCCAGCGGCTCCGGTCGGACCTTCTGAACCGGTAGGGGGCCCAGACGACTCGTGCCCGGTCCAGCCGGTAGTGAACGCCTCCTCCTTGGTGCGTACGACCCGGCAGACTGTGACTCCCGAGATGCCTCGGCATCGGACACTCCGCGAGGTGTGTGCGAGTCGCCAGGGCATGCAGCAGATGGTGCACTCCGCTGCCTTCCGACGCGCGGCACTCCTCGTCCGTGCTGTCCGGATTCGCCTGTACGACAGAGACAATGACCAACGGCTCCCCTTCCTGTTCTTCGGCATCCGGTGTCTCGCGGACTCGGTGCGCGTTGAGCCGACGCAGCAGTTCGGGGCCGAGGGTGCGGAGAGAGTAGGTCTCGGCAGTGTGATCGTCGGCCAGACCGAACCGTGCCTTCTGGTCGATCTCGGCCACGCGCGCTGTCAGCTCGTCGACGCCATAATCGCCCTTGACAATGACCGTGACCGCGACGGAGTTGCCCAGCGGATGGCACAGGGCGGCCCCGGTCACAGCCGTCCGGCCTTGTGGTGAAGCGAATTGCACGGGTGGGCGGGGTGCGGCCAGGGGGATCTGCGCGCGCCAGAATCGCTGGGTGCTGAGCGAGGCGTAGTCGCGCGAGCCCAGGGCCCTCTGCCACACGTTGACGATCTCTGCCAATGCTCCGTCGCGCAGGACCCAAGGGACGCTCAGCGCCCGGCCGTTGGCGCTGAGCGGCCAGGGGCCGGTGGGTGTGCTGGGCTCCTGGCCCGCGCTGCCGTTCCTGACGGCTTCGAAGGCGCGCGCGTAGTCGGCGGGCATCGTCATCGCGGGTGCTGAAGACGCGCGGATTGCCTCGTTCAACAACCAAGGGGTGGTCCTGACCCAGGTGTATGTCAGGCGGACCTGCTGGACTCGCAGCACAGGCTTGACACCTCCATCTGATCCCGTACCCTTCCTTTCGATTCGATCCAATTCCCGTGACGTGGCTCACCGGTGGCCTGGGTTTCCCCGGGTGGGAGGAGGGTCATCCAGGCGTTCGCGCCGGGGGCGGTCTCCGGGACCGCCCCTCCCTCTCGTCACCGGGCCTGCGGAACCACCATGCGCAGCAGCGGGGCGGCGGAGACCTCGGCCTGCACTCGCGCGGCACTCACCTGGACCGGACCCGGGAGTATTCCCGGTTCCCAGGCAAGCTTCACTTCCCTCGAGTGCCGGTGCAGAAAATCGCGGACCCCCTTGGCCGAGTCGCCGCCACGAAGCAATTCCAGCAGTTCTCGCTGAACCTCCGGCGGGGCTTCCGCTTCACAGGTGTACTGGATGGCGGGCATCGCCCAGTACGGCTCTCCTTCGGCAGCCGGAGCCGCGTAGACGAACGCCTGCGCCGGTACGTCACCACTGGGACCGGCGTGGCGGAACCGGATCTGCGTCCGGTTGAGCGTTTCGCCGGCCCTGGCCAGTCGGCTCAGCGCCTGCTCCGGGCTGTCCGTCGGCTGCGGAGTCCGCAACCTCAGACGAAGACCCGCCACAGAAGCGGGCACGGAGAAGGCGACAGCCCCGGCAAGGACCGAACCGATCCACACGCTCAGCAGATCCCGGGTGTCGTAGCCGTCCAGATACGTTCTGGGCTCTCCGGCCAGCCACGAGACAACCCAAAAAAACGGTATCGCCAGAATCGAAAGTGATGCCGACAGGGCAATGAACTCGATGGCGTTGACGTCGAGTTGTGGCACACCGGCGTCAGCCTGACGGCTTCGCCGTGCGAGGAGGCGATACGTGGCAAGCAGCAGGAACCCCGGGAGCAGGAGGAACGAGGGAACTCCGATACCGCTGATGAACTGCGCCTCGCCCAGTACGGTGGACTGAACCCGCTTACTGAGCGTGAGCGAGGCCCGCTTGGCCTTGCCGTTGAGGACGTAATCGCCGTGCACCGCGACGACGATCAGCTTGGCCCCCGGCCACGTACGCCCGCCGGTTCGCAGCTCGTAGCGGTAGATGACACTGTCACCCGGCTCCACGCGGCGGCCCGGGGTCGTGGAGAGCGGCGGCGGAGTGCCGTCGCAGATCGTCGCGCCGGCGGCGTCCGGTCCGGTCCGCTGCCAGGCACAGGTCCTGAGCCCAGCAGACGTCATCACATCGAGGCGATGCAGTGTCACGGGGACGGACTGCCGGTTCTGGATGGAGATCAGGAGATCCGCCGGGCGGCCTGATTCGATGATGTCCGAGGAGGTGACGAGTTCACCGCTCAAGGGGCCACCGGTAGCAGCTGTGACCGGGGAGGATCCCAGGCCGCAGAGGAAGACGGGCAGGGCGCACAACAGGATCAGTCCGCGCCCCAGCACTCTCCGTAACCGTCCACGCCGTGAGCTCATGCCCCACCCCCAGCTCGCCCGCACGGCATGCTACGGGTTCGTGCAGGACGTGCACACCACCGCTCGGAGTGCAGGGCTTCCGGTCACGGAACGCACCACGGCGCCCACCATTGTCCGGTCGGGGACAGGCAGGCGCCGTGCTCAGTTCCGTACGCCGTTGTACGGGACGTATCTGGGGTACGTCAGACCGTCAGCGAACGGTCCGTCGGACGGATCGGCGCGTGCAGCTCGCTCACACCCGTCAGGTGGCGGTCCACGCCGCGCGCCGCCGAGCGGCCCTCGGCGATCGCCCACACGATCAGCGACTGGCCGCGACCCGCGTCACCGGCCACGTACACGCCGTCGACGTTGGTCTGGAAGTCCGCGTCCCGCACGATGTTGCCGCGCGCGTCCAGCTCCAGGCCGAACTGCTGGACCAGACCGTTCTCCTGGTCCGTGCCGGTGAAGCCCATCGCGAGGGTGACCAGCTGCGCCGGAATCCGGCGCTCCGTGCCGGGCTTCTGCTCCAGCTTGCCGCCCTTGAACTCCACCTCGATGAGGTGCAGGAACTGGACGTTGCCGTCCTCGTCGCCCTCGAAGTGCGTGGTCGAGACGGAGTAGACCCGCTCGCCGCCCTCCTCGTGCGCGGAGGTGACCTTGTAGAGCATGGGGAAGGTCGGCCACGGCTGGTTGGCGTTCCGCTCCTCGCCCGGCTGCGGCATGATCTCCAGCTGGGTGACCGAGGCCGCGCCCTGCCTGTGGGCCGTGCCCACGCAGTCCGCGCCCGTGTCGCCGCCGCCGATGACCACGACGTGCTTGCCCTCGGCGGTGAGCGGCGGGGTGACGTAGTCACCCTCCTGCACCTTGTTGGCGAGCGGCAGGTACTCCATCGCGAAGTGGATGCCGTTCAGCTCACGGCCCGGGACGGGCAGGTCGCGCGAGACGGTGGCGCCGGCGGCGATGACCACCGCGTCGTACCGCCTGCGCAGCTTCGTCGCGTCGATGTCGCGGCCGATCTCCACGCCCGTACGGAACTTGGTGCCCTCCGCGCGCATCTGCTCGATGCGGCGGTTGATGTGCACCTTCTCCATCTTGAACTCGGGGATGCCGTAGCGCAGCAGGCCGCCGACACGGTCGGCGCGCTCGTAGACGGCGACCGTGTGGCCCGCGCGGGTCAGCTGCTGGGCGGCGGCGAGGCCCGCCGGGCCCGAGCCGATGACCGCGACCGTCTTGCCGGACAGGCGCTCCGGCGGCTGCGGCTTGACGTCGCCCGTGTCCCACGCCTTGTCGATGATCGAGACTTCGACGTTCTTGATGGTGACGGCGGGCTGGTTGATGCCGAGGACGCACGCCGACTCGCAGGGAGCCGGGCACAGGCGTCCGGTGAACTCGGGGAAGTTGTTGGTCGCGTGCAGCCGCTCGCTCGCCGCCGACCAGTCCCCGCGGTACGCGAAGTCGTTCCACTCGGGGATGAGGTTGCCCAGCGGACAGCCGTCGTGGCAGAACGGGATGCCGCAGTCCATGCAGCGCCCGGCCTGCTTGCTGATGATCGGGAGCAGCGAACCGGGAACGTAGACCTCGTTCCAGTCCTTGACGCGCTCCTCGACCGGGCGGGTCTTGGCGACTTCGCGGCCGGTGGTCAGGAAGCCCTTGGGGTCAGCCATTGGTCGCCGCCTCCATCATCTTCTCGGTGGTCTCCTGCTCGGAGAGACCGGCGAGCTCAGCGGCATCCTTGGCGGCGAGCACTGCCTTGTACGTGGTCGGGATGATCTTGCTGAAGCGGTCCACCGCGAGGGTCCACTCGGCTAGCAGCTTTGCCGCGACGGTCGAGCCGGTCTCCTCGTAGTGGCGGCGCACGACGTCGTGCAGCCACAGCTTGTCGGCGTCGGAGAGGGTCGTCTCCACCGCCGCGAGGTTGCCGGAGTTGACGTTGTCCGGGTCGAGGTCGATGACGTACGCGACGCCGCCGGACATACCGGCCGCGAAGTTACGTCCGGTCTCGCCCAGCACCACCGCGTGGCCGCCGGTCATGTACTCGCAGCCGTGGTCGCCCACGCCCTCCGAGACGACCGTGGCGCCGGAGTTGCGGACGCAGAAGCGCTCGCCGGTGCGGCCTCGCAGGAACAGTTCGCCGCCTGTCGCACCGTAGGCGATGGTGTTGCCCGCGATGGTGGAGTACTCGGCGAGGTGGTCGGCGCCCCGGTCCGGGCGGACGATGACACGGCCGCCGGAGAGGCCCTTGCCGACGTAGTCGTTGGCGTCGCCCTCCAGGCGGAGAGTCACACCGCGCGGCAGGAACGCGCCGAAGGACTGGCCCGCCGAACCGGTGAAGGTGATGTCGATGGTGTCCTCGGGCAGGCCCAAGCCACCGAACTTCTTCGTCACCTCGTGGCCGAGCATCGTGCCGACCGTGCGGTTGATGTTGCGGATCGCGATCTGCGCGCGGACCGGCTGGGCGTCCTCGGCGGTGGTCGCGTTGAGCGCCTCGGCGGCGAGCTCGATCAGCTCGTTGTCGAGGGCCTTGCCCAGACCGTGGTCCTGCTCCATCGTCTGGTGGCGGACCGCGCCCTCGGGCAGCTCGGGGACGTAGAAGAGGGGTTCGAGCTCCAGGCCCTGCGCCTTCCAGTGGTCCACGGCCCGCTCGGTGTCGAGCAGCTCGGCGTGGCCGACGGCCTCTTCGACCGTACGGAAGCCCAGCTCGGCCAGCAGTTCGCGGACCTCCTCGGCGATGAACTCGAAGAAGTTGACGATGTACTCGGCCTTGCCGGAGAACCGGTCACGCAGGACCGGGTTCTGCGTGGCGATGCCGACCGGGCAGGTGTCCAGATGGCAGACGCGCATCATGACGCAGCCGGAGACGACGAGCGGCGCGGTCGCGAAACCGAACTCCTCGGCGCCCAGCAGCGCGGCGATGACGACGTCGCGGCCGGTCTTCAGCTGGCCGTCGGTCTGGACGACGATGCGGTCGCGCAGGCCGTTGAGCAGCAGGGTCTGCTGGGTCTCGGCGAGGCCGAGCTCCCAGGGGCCGCCCGCGTGCTTGAGGGAGGTGAGCGGGGAAGCGCCGGTGCCGCCGTCGTGGCCGGAGATGAGGACCACGTCCGCGTGCGCCTTGGAGACGCCCGCCGCGACGGTGCCGACGCCGACCTCGGAGACCAGCTTCACGTGGATGCGGGCCGCCGGGTTGGCGTTCTTGAGGTCGTGGATCAGCTGAGCCAGGTCCTCGATGGAGTAGATGTCGTGGTGCGGGGGCGGGGAGATCAGACCGACACCCGGGGTGGAGTGCCGGGTCTTGGCGACCCACGGGTAGACCTTGTGGCCGGGCAGCTGGCCGCCCTCGCCGGGCTTGGCGCCCTGCGCCATCTTGATCTGGATGTCGTCGGCGTTGACGAGGTACTCGCTGGTGACGCCGAAGCGGCCGGAGGCGACCTGCTTGATCGAGGAGCGGCGCTCCGGGTCGTACAGGCGGTCGGCGTCCTCGCCGCCCTCGCCGGTGTTGGACTTGCCGCCGAGGCGGTTCATGGCGATGGCGAGGGTTTCGTGCGCCTCGCTGGAGATCGATCCGTACGACATGGCGCCGGTGGAGAAGCGCTTGACGATCTCGGAGACCGGCTCGACCTCTTCGAGGGGGATCGAGGGCCGCTGGTCTGCGCCGGTCTTGAAGCCGAACAGACCACGGAGCGTCATCAGGCGCTCGGACTGCTCGTTCACCCGGTCGGTGTACTTCTTGAAGATGTCGTAGCTGCGCGTGCGCGTGGCGTGCTGGAGGCGGAAGACCGTCTCGGGGTCGAAGAGGTGCGGCTCGCCCTCGCGACGCCACTGGTACTCGCCGCCGATCTCCAGCGCGCGGTGCGCGGAGGGGACGCCGGAGGCGGGGTACGCCTTGGCGTGGCGGAAGGCGACCTCCTTGGCGATGACGTCGAGATCCGCGCCGCCGATCTTGGTGGCGGTGCCGTTGAAGTACTTCTCGACGAAGGCCTCGTTCAGGCCGACGGCCTCGAAGACCTGCGCGCCACGGTAGGAGGCGACGGTCGAGATGCCCATCTTGGACATGACCTTCAGGACGCCCTTGCCGAGGGCGTAGATCAGGTTGCGGATGGCCTGCTCGGGCTCCATGCCCTCGATGAACGTACCGGCGCGGACCAGGTCCTCGACGGACTCCATCGCCAGGTACGGGTTGACGGCCGCCGCGCCGTAGCCGATGAGGAGCGCGACATGGTGCACCTCGCGTACATCGCCGGCCTCGACCAGCAGACCCACCTGCGTGCGCTGCTTGGTGCGGATGAGGTGGTGGTGCACGGCGGAGGTGAGCAGCAGCGAGGGGATCGGCGCGTGCTCGGCGTCGGAGTGGCGGTCGGACAGCACGATGAGGCGCGCGCCGTCCTCTATGGCGACGTCGACCTCCGTGCAGACCTCGGCGATACGGGTGGCGAGGGCGTCGCCGCCGCCGCTGACGCGGTAGAGACCGGAGAGCGTGGCGGTGGTCAGGCCGGGCATGTCGCCGTCGGCGTTGATGTGGATGAGCTTGGCGAGCTCGTCGTTGTCGATCACCGGGAAGGGCAGCGTGACATTGCGGCAGGTCGCGGCGGTCGGCTCCAGGATGTTGCCCTGGGGGCCGACCGAGGAGCGCAGCGAGGTGACGAGCTCCTCGCGGATGGCGTCCAGCGGCGGGTTCGTGACCTGTGCGAAGAGCTGGGTGAAGTAGTCGAAGAGCAGTCGGGGCCGCTCGGAGAGGGCCGCGATCGGGGAGTCCGTGCCCATGGAGCCGAGCGGCTCACCGGCGGTGCGGGCCATCGGCGCGAGGATGACGCGCAGCTCTTCCTCGGTGTAGCCGAAGGTCTGCTGGCGGCGGGTGACCGAGGCGTGGGTGTGGACGATGTGCTCGCGCTCGGGAAGGTCTCCGAGCTCGATCTCACCGGCCTCCAGCCAGTCCTGGTACGGCTGCTCGGCGGCGAGGGACGACTTGATCTCGTCGTCCTCGATGATGCGGTGCTCGGCGGTGTCGACGAGGAACATCCGGCCGGGCTGGAGGCGGCCCTTGCGGACGACCTTCGCGGGGTCGATGTCGAGGACGCCGACCTCGGAGGAGAGGACGACGAGGCCTTCGTCGGTGACCCAGTAGCGGCCGGGGCGCAGACCGTTGCGGTCGAGGACCGCGCCGACCTGGGTGCCGTCGGTGAAGGTGACGCAGGCCGGGCCGTCCCAGGGCTCCATCATCGTGGCGTGGTACTGGTAGAAGGCCCGCCGGGCCGGGTCCATGGAGTCGTGGTTCTCCCACGCCTCGGGGACCATCATCAGCACGGAGTGCGGCAGCGAACGGCCACCGAGGTGGAGCAGCTCCAGGACCTCGTCGAAGGAGGCGGAGTCGGAGGCGTCCGGCGTACAGACCGGGAAGATCCGCTCCAGCTCTTCGGCCTTCTTGGCGCCGAAGAGGTCACTGGCGAGCTGGGACTCGCGGGCGCGCATCCAGTTGCGGTTGCCCTTGACCGTATTGATCTCGCCGTTGTGGGCGACGAAGCGGTACGGGTGGGCGAGCGGCCAGCTCGGGAAGGTGTTCGTGGAGAAGCGCGAGTGGACGAGCGCGATGGCGGTGGCGCAGCGCCGGTCGGACAGGTCCGGGAAGAAGGGCTCCAGCTGGCCGGTGGTCAGCATGCCCTTGTAAACGATGGTGCGGGCGGAGAGGGAGGGGAAGTAGACCCCGGCCTCGCGCTCGGCGCGCTTGCGCAGGACGAAGGCCTTGCGGTCGAGCTCGATACCGCTCGTTACGCCGTCTTCTACGAAGAGCTGGCGGAAGGCGGGCATGGTGGCGCGGGCGCCGTTACCGAGGAGCTCGGGGGTGACGGGGACGTCACGCCAGCCGAGGACGGTCAGGCCTTCTTCGGCGGCGATCGTCTCGAGTTGTGAGACGGCGTCCGCGTTCTCGTCCGTGACCGTGGGGAGGAAAGCGATTCCGACGGCGTACGCACCGGCATCGGGAAGCGCGAAACCGCTGACCTCGCGCAGGAAGGCGTCCGGGACCTGAAACAGGATGCCGGCACCGTCACCCGAGTCGGGCTCGGAGCCGGTGGCACCACGGTGCTCAAGGTTGCGCAGTACGGTCAGCGCCTGCTCGACCAGCTCATGGCTGGCAACACCGGTGAGGGTGGCCACGAACCCGACGCCGCAGGCGTCGTGTTCGTTACGGGGGTCGTACATGCCCTGGGGGGCGGGGCGACCGTCCATGGGCGACCAGGCGTCGGAACGCATCGGCTCTCCCGTCGTCGTCGTGGCATAGAGAATTGCCGAGGGACGACGTTGGCCCTCTGCGAAATTTCGTGCAGGTTACATGATGGAATGCTTCTCGAAAACCGGATAGTTCGTTCCAACATGCGGACACCGCGCGAAGCGGTGGAGGTGGGTCACAGGCGGACAGATCGCCGTCCGCAGACCCGTCGCAGAGCAGGCTTCATTGCCCACAGCGTTCACGGGTCATGCCCCGTGGTTAAGAGCGCGAAACCATCGAGTTACGGCCACTTATGCATCGCGACGCATAGTCTCGCACTCAAGGCCGCCTCTGGACACAGGTCTGCCGCAGATGTACGTCACAACCTTGCGGAAGGCCGCGCTATTCCCGCGGGCCAGTGATAGTGAAGCCGCCGGTCCCACGGCTCACGCGGCTCACACAGCAGCGCCGATGAGCGCCCCGAGCCCGTAGGTGAGGGCTGCCGCCGCGCCGCCGAGGGTCAGCTGCCGCAGACCGCTGTACCACCAGCCGCGCGCCGTCACCCGGGCGACGAGCGCTCCGCAGGCGAAGAGGCCGACGAGCGCGAGGAGCACGGCGGGCCACAGGGCGGTAGCGCCGAGGAGGTAGGGCAGTACGGGCAGGAGCGCGCCCAGCGCGAACGAGCCGAAGGACGAGACCGCGGCGACGGTGGGCGAGGGCAGCTCGTCCGGGTCTATGCCGAGCTCTTCGCGGGCGTGGATCTCCAGGGCCTGTTCGGGGTCCCGGGAGAGCTGCATCGCCACCTCGCGGGCGAGGGCGGGGGTCACGCCGCGCGAGACGTACAGCGCGGCCAGCTCTTCCATCTCATCGACCGGGTGGGCACGCAACTCGCGGCGCTCGACGTCCAGTTCGGCCTCGACAAGCTCGCGCTGGGAGGCGACGGAGGTGTACTCGCCGGCGGCCATGGAGAATGCGCCCGCGGCGAGTCCGGCGAGCCCGGTGACAACGATCGTGTGCGGGGAGACCGCGCCGCCGCCCGCACCCACGCCGCCCGCGACGCCGGTCATCAGGGCGAGGTTGGAGACCAGTCCGTCCATGGCACCGAACACGGCGGGGCGCAGCCAGCCGCCGCTGACGTCACGGTGGGTGTGGTTGTCGCGGTGCGCCACGTGGAGGGCCGCTTCGTTTTCAATGATGGACACGATTCGAAAATACGCTCTACGTAAGGGGCTCGCCAGCAAGGCAGGCCGTACTTACCTGCGTTCGGGCGGGTGACAGAAGGGCTTCGCAGACTCGTCGTGCGGTGGGGGTGGCAGAGATCCTCCATGTCCTCCATGAATGCGATGCCGGTTGCGGGGGTTGCGTCGGGCTCGCCTGCGGCATTCCGTGACCGGGCCTGCGGGGCGATGCTGGGCCTGGCGGTGGGCGACGCGCTCGGGGCCCCCGCCGAGAACTTACGGCCCTCGGAGATCCGCCGCCGCTGGGGCCGTATCGAAGGCTTCGTCAGCGACGACCCGGCGGGCACGGACGACACGGAGTACGCCATCTTCTCCGGCCTCCTCCTGGCCCGGCACGGCTCGGCCCTGACCGTCGCCCATGTGGAGAAGGCGTGGCACCACTGGATCGCCGACCTGGACGAAGGCCCATTCCGGGGGGCGGGCTTCAGCGAGCGCGGCACGCTGGAGAACCTGCGACGCGGGCTGGCGGCGCCCATCTCGGCGCAGCACCGGCACGCCTGGAGCGACGGGCTGGCGATGCGGGCGGCGCCGTTCGGCGTGTACGCGGCGGGCCACCCGGCGGAGGCGGCGCGGCTGGTGGCGATCGACGGCTGCGTGAGCCACGACGGCGAGGGCATCTACGGCGGCCAGGCGGTGGCGGCGGGGGTCGCCGCGGCGATGACGGGCACGGGCCCGGCGGGGGTGATCGGGGCGGCCCTGTCCGTGGTCCCGATGGACTCCTGGACGGCGCGCTCCTTGCGCCGCGCGGTGATCACGGCGGAGCGCACCCACCACGCGGACACGCTCTCGATGGAGCGGGCGGTCCGCTCGTCGGTCGTCATCGGCGGCTATCCGTGGACGGATCTGGCGCCGGAGGCGGTGGGCCTGGCGTTCGGGGCGTTCGCGGCGGCCCGCGGGGACTTTCGTACGTCGGTGCTGACGGCGGTCAACATGGGCCGCGACGCGGACACGACGGCGGCGGTGGCGGGCTCGCTGGCGGGAGCGCTGGGCGGAGCCGGGTCGATTCCCCCGGAATGGTCCTCGGCGATCGGCCCGGTACGGGGCAGCTGCCTCCCGTCGATGAGCGGCTACCACGTACTGGACATCGCGGAACTCCTCACCCCGGACGACGACCAGCGGGCGGAGCGATGAGCCCCCGAGAACGGTACGGGCCCCTCGGTTCCGGCCCCTCCGGGCCCGTAGGCGAGGGTTCCACCCGCCGCCCCGGAGCCCGGCCCTCCGAGGCGCCCGGGCCCGCACCCGACGGCGCCACCCGCCCGCGCCCCGGAGACCGACCCTCCGTGGCGCCCGGGCCCGCACCCGACGGCGCCACGCGGAGCCCCGGAGCCCGGCCCTCCGGCCCCTCCGGGGCTGGGCCCAGCGAGCCCACCCGCTCCCACGAAGGCCAGGGCACCCCATGCGCGGAACCCGGGGCACAGCCCACCCCCTCGCGCGCAGCGCCGAGACCACCGGGGTCTGGGACCGGCGCCCCAGTTACGGGAAGGGGCGGGGAGGGGAAACAACCCCCACCCGAGCCACCGGCCACCCCCTCGCGCCCCGCCCCAAGGCCACCCGCCCCGGCGCGAAACCGCGAGGCACCGCGCGAACAGCCCGTGCGGGCCATCGAAGGGCTGCTCCTCGGGCTCGCCGCAGGGGATGCCGCCGGGTGGCCCGCCGCCCGGCATCGGGCCGCGCGGATGCCCGAGTGGACCCGTCGCCTCACCCGCGAGCTCGATACCTTCGCCGAGCAGAACTCCACCACCACCCTCCCCGTCCCCATCGCCCTCAACCAGCCCCCCGAACCCCTCCGCCTCGGCCCCTCCGACGACGCCGAATGGGCCGCCTTCGCCGCCGAGACCGTGCTCACCGCCGCCGGGCACCTCTTCTCCGGGCTCGCCCCGGCCCGCCGCACCCGCGCCGCCGTCGATCTCGCCTGGAACTCCCTCGCCAGCGAGGTCGCCGCCGCCGCCGACCGCGCCCCCGAGGTCGAGTCCGCCGTGCTCCACCTCCGCGCCCGGATCTCCGTACGCGCCGGGCTCGGCAATCTCGCCGCCGGGCTGCGTCCGCCCGCGACCGGGCACGACAACCCGCACTACTTCGACGACGCCGCCTGCGTACGCGCCGCCGTCCTCGCCGTCGCCCACCCCGGCGACCCCACCGCCGCCGCCGCGCTCGCCGAGTTCGACGCGCGCTACACGCAGGACGGGGACGGGGTGCACGGCGCCCGCGCCATGGCCGCCGCCGTCGCCGCGGCCCTCGGCGGCGCGTCCGTCGACACCGCCGTCGACACCGCACTCGCCGAGCTCCCCGACGCCACCGAGATCGGCCGCAACGCCCACCACGCCGTCAAACTCGCCCGCGACGCGAGCAGCGCCTTCGCCCTCGTACCCCTGCTTGAGCATCAGATCGTGGACCACGTCTACAGCTACGGCATCGCCGCCGCCGAGACCGTCCCGGTCGCCCTCGCCCTCGCCACCGCCGCCCGCGGCAGAGTCGCCGAAGCCGTACCCGCGGCCGTCTGCCTCTCCCGGGTCGCCGACTCCGCCCCCGCGCTGGCCGGCGCGCTGACCGGCGTACTCGGCGGCGGCGACGCCGTACCCGTCAGCTGGCGCGACGCCTGCCGCGTCCTCGCGGGCTGCGCGCTCCCCCGGCTCGCCGGTACGGATCTCGTGGAACTCGCCGGGCTGCTCGCACACGCAGAACTGACCGCCACGGGTGGACAATCCCGACATGACGACACCCACACTTGATGAACGGATCAGCGGCAGCCTGACCGGAGCAGCCGTCGGCGACGCGCTCGGCGGCCCGGTCGAGGGCTACTCCCCCGAGCAGATCGTGAAACGGCACCGCGGCCGCGTCCAGGGCGTCGTCGGCCCGTGGGACGGCGACGCCTGGCGCACCGCCCGCCCCATCGCGCCGTACCACAAGGGCGACGGCCACATCACCGACGACACCCTGATGACGCACGCGCTGATCCGCGTGTACGCGACCGTGCGCGACCACCTCGACGCGTACGCCGTCGCCGACCACCTGGTCCCCGACCTGATCTCGAACCCCCGCTGGATCCCTGAGCTCGAAGCCGAGGCGCTCCCGCTCCAACGCGTCTTCCTCGCCGAGAAATGGCTCGTCGCCCGCCTCCACTACGGGCACAACGACCCGCGTGAGGCGGGCGTCGGCAATATCGTCAACTGTGGCGCTGCGATGTACATGGCACCGGTGGGCCTGGTCAACGCGGCCCATCCGGCCGCCGCTTACGCCGAGGCCCTCGACATCGCGGGCGCGCACCAGTCCTCGTACGGCCGGGAGGCGGCGGGCGTCTTCGCGGCGGCGGTCGCCGCTGCCTGCGCCCCCGGCGCGACGCCCACCACGGTCGTCGACGCGGCGCTCCACCTCGCCAAGGACGGCACGCGCGCGGCGATCGAGGCAGTGACGGAAGTCGCCGCCCGCCACTCGCACTTCGAGTCGGCCCTCGAACCCCTTCGTACGGCGGTGGCCCCCTTCGACACGGTCGGCCCCGACTACCGCGCCCCGTCCCTCGCCGCCCGCCGCCCCTCCCGGCTGCACTCCATCGAGGAACTCCCCATCGCACTCGGGATGCTGCTGGTGGGCGGGGGCGACTACTGCCGTACGGTCCTGGGCTCGGTCAATTACGGCCGGGACTGCGACTCGATCGCGACGATGGCCGGGGCGCTGGCGGGTGCGCTGTACGGCGAGGCCGCCGTCCCGCGGGACTGGTCGAAACGGGTCACCGAGGCGAGCCGCCTCGATCTGCGGGCCCCGGCGGCGGAACTGGCCGCGGTGGCCCGTGAGATCTTCGCCCGCGATACGGAACGCCGCCGCGCCCACGAGTCGGCGTTCGCCCGCCTGGCGGAGACGGACGCCGGGGCAGAGGCAAACGCCGGGGCAGAGGGCTCGACCGGGGCGGCCGACGCGACAGGGGCGGCCGGGCCCTTGGCGGAGGCGCGATGACCGGCGGCCTGCGCCTCACCTGGGTACAGCCCGAGGACCTGCTCGGCCACGAACTGCGCCAGGCGGCGGAGGACGGCCGCGACGCCCACGAGATCCGCGCCCGCTGGCTGGCGGTCGGCGGCCATCTCGCCCCCACCCGCGCGGGTGCCTCCCCCGACCCGGCCCCCGCCGAACTCCGGGCCCTGGCCGAACAGTTCCTGGACGAACTGGCCCTACTGTCCTCCCCGTTGGCGAACGACGAACCGTCCGACCTGCCCGCGATCATCGCCGCGTGCCCCACCTGGCCGACCCGGCCGACCCGGCCGACCCGGCAGACCCAGCCCGGTCCGCGCCACGACCCGGGGAAGGACTACCCGCACGCCCTCCACGCCGCCTGGCTCGGCCGCGCCGCCGGGTGTCTGCTCGGCAAACCCGTCGAGAAGCTGCCCCTCACCGCCATCCGCGACCTCGCCCGCGCCACCGGCAACTGGCCCCTCACCACCTGGTTCACCGCCACCGGCGTGCCCGCCGAGCTCACCGCCGCGTACCCCTGGAACCGGCGCAGCGCGGCCAACTCCCTCGCCGAGAACATCGACGGCATGCCCGAGGACGACGACCTCAACTATCCCCTCCTCAATCTGCTGCTCCTCCAGCGCCACACAAAGGCCTTCACCACCGACCACCTCGCCCGCCTCTGGCTGGACGAGCTCCCGGCGGGCCGTACCTTCACGGCCGAACGCGTCGCCTACCGCAACCTCCTCTCCGGGATCGAGCCCCCTCTCACCGCCCGCCACCACAACCCCTTCCGCGAATGGATCGGGGCGGCCATCCGCGCCGACATCCACGGCTGGACCCACCCGGGCGACCCCGCGACCGCCGCCGCACAGGCGTACCGCGACGCCTCGCTCACCCACACCGCCAATGGCCTGTACGGCGAGATGTTCATCGCGGCCACCATCGCCGCCGTGGCGGGCGGCCGGAGCGATGTCCACCAGTCGCTGCGGACCGGCCTCTCCGTCGTCCCGCCACGCTCCCGCCTCGCCCGGGCCGTCCGCTTCGGCATCGACATGGCGCTGGCGAGCAGAGGGCAGGACTTCGAGCAGGCGGTCGACCGCATCCACGCCGCCTACGGCACCTACCACTGGGTTCACGTCATCCCCAACGCCGCCCTCCTCGCCGCCGCCCTCACCCACGCCGACGGCGACTTCTCCGGCTCCATCTGCCGGGCCGTGTCCGGCGGCTGGGACACCGACTCCAACGGCGCGACCGCCGGGTCCATCGCCGGGCTGCTCGCCGGGCACCCGGACGCCGTCCCCGACCGCTGGACCGCGCCCCTGAAGAACCGCCTCACCACCTCCGTCGCCGGTTTCGACTCCATCGGCTTCGACACCCTCGCCCACCTCACGCACCAGGAGGCACTCCGCCCATGACCGGCATCGTGGTGCTCGGCAGCACCAACATGGACCTCGTGGCGTACGTCGCGCACGCGCCGAAGCGCGGCGAGACCGTCACGGGGCGTGAGTTCCGTACGATCCCGGGGGGCAAGGGCGCCAACCAGGCCGTCGCCGCCGCCCGCGCCGCCCGCAGCGGCGGCGACGTCGCGATGATCGGCGCGGTCGGCTCGGACGACTTCGGCGTACGGCTCCGGCAGACGCTCGTCTCCTCCGGCGTAGACACCGAGCATCTCCGTACGGCCGAAGGCCCTTCCGGCACCGCGCATATCGTCGTCGACCACGAAGGCGGCAACGCGATCGTCGTCATCCCCGGCGCGAACGGCACCGTCACCTCCCTCACCCCCGGCGACGAGGCCCGCATCGCCGCCGCCGACTCGCTGCTCCTCCAACTCGAACTCCCCCTGACCGCCGTGCTCGACGGCGCCGAAGCCGCCCGCCGCCACGGCGTACGGACCGTGCTCACCCCCGCACCCGCCCAGCCCCTCCCTCCCGAACTCCTCGCCGTCACCGATCTGCTGGTCCCCAATGAGCACGAGGCGGCGATCCTCGCCGGTGTCGCCGACCCGCACATCGCAGCCGAGGCCCTGCTGCTTCAGGTCCCCGAGGTCGTGATCACGCTCGGCGCCGCCGGCTGCCTGTACGCGAGCCGGGAGACCGAGCCCTTCGCCGTCCCCGCCCCCAGGGTCAGGGCCGTGGACACCACGGCGGCGGGCGACACCTTCGTCGGCGCCCTCGCCGTCGCGCTCGGCGAGGGCAGGCCCATGCAGCAGGCCCTCACCTGGGCATCGACCGCCGCGGCCCTGTGCGTCCAGCGCCACGGGGCCTCCACCTCCATGCCGTACCGCACGGAAATCGACGCCACGGAAACCGGCGCCTCATGACACCCATCAGCGCTCCCCTGGGCGGACTGCGCGTCCTCGACCTGGCCACCCTCTTCGCGGGCCCCCTCGCCGCCACCATGCTCGGCGACTTCGGCGCGGAGGTCATCAAGGTCGAGCACCCCACCCGCCCCGACCCCTCCCGGGGCCACGGCCCGGCCAAGGACGGCGTCGGCCTGTGGTGGAAAGTGCTCGGCCGCAACAAACGCACCGTCACCCTCGATCTGTCCACCGCCGGTGGCCGCGAGACCCTGCTGCGCCTCGCGGCCACCGCCGATGTGGTCATCGAGAACTTCCGCCCCGGCACCCTGGAGAAGTGGCGGCTCGGCTGGGACGAGCTGAGCGCGGTCAACCCCCGTCTCGTCCTGGCCCGCGTCACCGGCTTCGGTCAGTTCGGCCCGTACTCCCATCGCCCCGGCTTCGGCACCCTCGCCGAGGCGATGAGCGGCTTCGCCGCCATCACCGGCGAACCCGAAGGACCGCCCACCCTCCCGCCATTCGGCCTCGCCGACTCGATCGCGGCTCTCGCCACCGCGTACGCCGTGCTGACCGCGCTCACCGGCCGCACCACGACAGGGCGCGGCCAAGTGGTCGACATGGCGATCATCGAGCCGATTCTGACCGTCCTCGGCCCGCAGCCACTCTGGTACGACCAGCTCGGCTACGTCCAGCAGCGCACCGGCAACCGCTCCCGCAACAACGCTCCCCGTAACACCTACCGCACGGCCGACGGCTCCTGGCTGGCCGTCTCCACCTCCGCCCAGTCCATCGCCGAACGCGTGATGCACCTGGTGGGCCGCCCGGACCTGATCGATGAGCCGTGGTTCGCCACCGGCACGGGCCGCGCCGAGCACACGGACGTACTGGACGAGGCGGTCGGCGGCTGGATCGCCCGCCACACCCGCGATGAAGCCCTGGCCGCGTTCGAGAAGGCCGAAGCGGCGATCGCTCCGATCTACGATATTCGCGACGTCATGGCAGACCCCCAATACCGGGCGCTGGACACCATCACCGAGGTCCCCGACCCCGAACTCGGGCCCCTGCGCATGCAGAACGTCCTCTTCCGCCTGTCCCACACCCCCGGCGCCATCCGCTGGGCGGGCCGGCCGCACGGCGCCGACACGGACACGGTCCTCACCGAACTGGGCCTGTCCCGGGCCGATATCGCCGCACTGCGCACCCAAGGCGCCCTATGACCACGCCCCTCACCCTGCTGTACGCCCCCGGCGACCGCCCCGAGGTCGTGCACAAGGCCCTGGCATCCGGCGCGGACGCCGTGATCGTCGACCTGGAGGACGCGGTGTCCCCGGGCCGCAAGGACTACGCACTGGCCGCCACCGCCGAACTTCTCTCGTCCCTCCAACCGCTCCCTGTCCATGTCCGCATCAACACCCCCCATGACATCGAGGCCCTCACCGGACTCCCGGGCCTCTGTGCGTTGCGTATTCCCAAGGTCGCACACGCCACTGACATTCAGCGGATCGCGGCCCGCGCCCCCGGTGTCCCCCTGTACGGACTCCTCGAATCCGCGCTCGCGATCGAGCACGCGTACGCGATCGCCACCGCCCACCCCGCCGTCCACGGCATCGCCCTCGGCGAAGCGGACCTGCGGGCCGACCTCGGGGTACGGGACGGCGCGGGCCTGGACTGGCCGCGCACCCGTACCGTGATCGCCGCCCGCGCGGCCGGTCTCGCGCCGCCGACACAGTCCGTCTTCCCCGACATCCGGGATCTGGACGCTCTCTACGCCTCGTGCGCCCACGGCCGCTCGCTGGGTTTCCTGGGGCGGGCAGCCATCCACCCGCGCCAGCTGCCGGTCATCGAGCGCGCGTTCCGCCCCACGCGCGAGGAGATCGAGGCGGCGGAGGAGATCGTCAAAGCGGCGGCCACGGACCAGGGCGCGCTCGCCCTGCCGGACGGCCGTTTCGTCGACGCGGCGGTGGTCGCCGCCGCTCGGCGCACTCTCTCCCTCGCCCGGCGGGAGCCGTCGTAGGGGGCACACATACAAACACACACAAAGCGCGAGGCCGCCGGGAACCTTCGGTCCCGGCGGCCTCGTCGCTCCCTCGCGTGATGCTGCGGTCAGCCCTTCTTGGCCGACTCCGCGTCTGCCTTGTCCTCCGAAGCGGCCTCGGCAGCCTCGGTGTCCTCTTCGGCTTTGGCGTCCTTGGCGTCGTCGGCGTCCTTGGCGTCGTCGGCGTCCTCGGCGTCCTTGGCGTCCTCGGTGGCTTCGGCCGCCTCGCCTGTGTCGTCGCCTTCCGGCTCGGCCTTCTCCGGCTCCACGACTTCCTCGCGTCCCGGCCGTACCCGCGCCGAGATCACGATGTACACGACCGCCAGCACGAAGACGACCATCGCGGTCCACACATTGAGGCGCAGGCCCAGCACCTCGTGCGCCGCGTCCACCCGCAGGTACTCGATCCAGGCGCGGCCCACGCAGTACGCCGCGACATACAGCGCGAACGCCCGGCCGTGTCCGAGCTTGAAGCGCCGGTCGGCCCAGACGACCAGTACGGCCACGCCGATGCACCACAGCGACTCGTACAGGAACGTCGGGTGGTAGAGGCCCGCCTCGCGGTTCGCACCCTCGGTGATCTTGACGGCCCACGGCAGGTCTGTCGGCTTGCCGTACAGCTCCTGGTTGAACCAGTTGCCCCAGCGGCCGATCGCCTGCGCGATGGCGATGGCGGGCGCGAGCGTGTCCGCCCAGGCGGGCAGCGGGATCCCGCGGCGGCGGCAGCCGATCCAGGCGCCGACCGCGCCCAGCGCGATCGCGCCCCAGATACCGAGGCCGCCTTCCCAGATCTTGAAGGCGTCGACCCAGTTCTCACCCTCGCTGAAGTACAGCTGGTAGTCGGTGATCACGTGGTAGAGCCGGCCGCCGACAAGACCGAAGGGCACTGCCCAGACGGCGATGTCGGCCACGGTGCCGGCTTTGCCGCCCCGTGCGAGCCAGCGCTTGTTGCCGAACCAGACGGCCGCGAAGACACCGAGAATGATGCAGAGCGCATAGCCGCGCAGTGGGACCGGTCCAAGATGGATCACGCCGGTCGACGGGCTGGGAATGTAGGCAAGTTCCATGGCAGGACCGACGCTACCCTGCCGGGTGGGACGCGCGGCAACCCACCCGGCAACGTGTGGATAACGAGCCACGCCGACAAAGCCCGATATATCAGGAGCTTGCGGCGGTCGGGGTCGGGGTCGGCCTCTTGGTGCCCGGCTTCTTGCCCTGGTTCGCCTCCGCGATCCACTTCTTGAAGTTGGCGACGGAGATCTGCTCGGAGCCCTTCTTCGGGAAAATGGGCTCTCCGTTGAGCAGCACGGTCGGGGTGCCGCTGAAGCCGCCGCCCTGGAAAGCGGTGTTCGACTTGTTCACCCAGCCGTCGTGCCTGCCCTCCTCCACACAGCTGCGGAACGCGGGCGTGTCCAGGCCCTCGACCTTGCCCGCCAGCTCGATCAGCCTGCTGTTCTCGCCGAAGGCGTCCTGTGTCTCCGGCGGCTGGTTCTGGTACAGAACGTCGTGGTACGGGGCGAACTTGCCGACGTCCTGCGCGCACGCCGCCGCATTGGCCGCGCGCAGCGAGCCGCTGCCGCCCATGTTCCCGTCGATGATGGTGGCGAGGTGGTACTCGATCTTGATCTGTCCCGCCTGTTCCAGTTCGTGAATCGTGTCTCTCAGGCCGTTCTCGAACTGGGCGCAGGCCGGACAGCGGAAGTCCTCCCACACCGTGAGCGTGGACGGCGCGTCGCTCGCGCCCACCGGGATCGCGAGCTGGTCCTCGCCCTGCGCTCCCGAGGGCGCGAGCAGCGGACCGGTTTCGGAGTCGCCGTCGTCCTTTCCGGCGTTGGCGGCGATCACGCCGACCACGGCGGCGAGGCCGATCACGGCCACCACAGCCGCCGACACGATCAGCGTCCGGCGGCGCTTCTCGCGCTTCTTCTCGCGGGCGCGCTCCTGCTGGAGCCGCTCGCGCGCGGACTTGTTTCGCTCTGGGTGCATCCCACTGTTCTTCTCGCTCACGACCCACAAACGAACCGGGGAGGCACTCGCGTGCCTCCCCGGTCCCATAACCACCCGTACGAGCTACGAGCCACGTACCGGCTACGCGCCCCGGCGCATCCCCTTGGCGAGGTCGCCCGCCAGTTCCCGTACCGCTTCAAGACCTGCGGCCTCGTCCGGCGCGTCCAGCATCCGCTTGACGAACGCCGTCCCGACGATCACCCCGTCCGCGAAGCCGGCGACCTGCGCCGCCTGCGCCACGTTGGACACCCCCAGGCCCACACAGACCGGCAGCTCGGTCGTGGCCCTGGTCCGCCGGACCAGGTCCTGGGCCTGCTCGCCCACCGACTCGCGGGTGCCGGTGACGCCCATCAGCGACGCCGCGTACACAAAGCCGGAACCGGCCGCCGTGATCTTCGCCAGCCGCTCGTCCTTGCTGCTCGGCGCGACGACGAAGACCGTGGCGAGGCCGTGCTTCTCGGCATGCTCGCGCCACACTCCGGCCTCCTGCACCGGCAGATCGGGCAGGATGCAGCCCGCGCCGCCCGCGTCGGCAAGCTCGGCGGTGAAGCGCTCGACGCCGTACCGGTCGATCGGGTTCCAGTACGTCATGACGAGGACCGGCTTGCCGGTGGCCCGGTGGGCCTCGCGGACCGTACGCATCACATCGGCGATCTTGACGCCGCCGCGCAGCGCGATGTCGTCGGCGGTCTGGATGACCGGGCCGTCCAGGACCGGGTCGCTGTGCGGCAGCCCGACCTCCATCACGTCCGCGCCGCCGTCCAGCACCGCCTTGACAGCCGCGATCCCGCCCTCGACGGACGGGAACCCGGCCGGGAGGTAGGCGATGAGCGCCGCCCGGTTCTCGCTCCTGGCCTGCGCCAAGGTGGTGTTCAACAGCTCGATGTTGCCGCTCACTTCGCGTCCCCCTCGCCGTCGTACAGCCCGAAGTAGCGGGCAGCGGTGTCCATGTCCTTGTCGCCGCGGCCGGACAGATTGACGAGGATCAGCCCGTCCTTGCCGAGCTCCTTGCCGACCTCCAGGGCTCCGGCCAGCGCGTGTGCGCTCTCAATCGCCGGAATGATCCCTTCGGTACGGGAGAGCAGCCGCAGCGACTCCATCGCGGCCTTGTCGGTCACGGCCCGGTACTCTCCGCGCCCGGTTTCCTTGAGATACGCGTGCTCGGGGCCGATGCCCGGGTAGTCGAGTCCGGCCGAGATCGAATAGGGCTCGGTGATCTGGCCCTCCTCGTCCTGGAGGACGTACGACCGCGAACCGTGCAGGATGCCGGGCTCGCCCGCGGTGAGGGTGGCCGCGTGCTCCCCGGTCTCCACGCCGTGGCCCGCGGGCTCGCAGCCCACCAGGCGTACGGACGCGTCCGGGATGAACGCGTGGAACAGCCCGATGGCATTGGACCCGCCGCCGACGCAGGCGATGGCCGCGTCCGGCAGCCGCCCGGCCCGCTCCAGGATCTGGCGGCGCGCCTCCACGCCGATCACGCGGTGGAAGTCGCGCACCATCGCGGGGAAGGGGTGCGGACCGGCCACCGTGCCGAAGAGGTAGTGCGTACGGTCCACATTGGCGACCCAGTCCCGGAACGCCTCATTGATCGCGTCCTTCAGGGTCCTGCTGCCGGAGGTCACCGGAATGACCTCGGCGCCGAGCATTCGCATCCGGGCGACGTTCAGGGCCTGGCGCTCGGTGTCGATCTCGCCCATGTAAATGGTGCATTCGAGGCCGAAGAGGGCGCAGGCGGTCGCGGTCGCGACGCCGTGCTGGCCCGCGCCGGTCTCGGCGATGACCCGGGTCTTGCCCATACGCCGGGTGAGCAGCGCCTGGCCCAGCACGTTGTTGATCTTGTGCGAGCCGGTGTGGTTGAGGTCCTCCCGCTTGAGGAAGACCCGCGCGCCGCCGGCGTGCTCGGCGAACCGGGGCACTTCGGTGAGCGCGCTCGGGCGGCCGGTGTAATTGACCATCAGGTCGTTGAGCTCGGCGATGAAGGCCGGGTCGGACTTGGCCTTGTCGTACTCGACGGCGACCTCGTCCACCGCGGCGACCAGCGCCTCGGGGATGAACTTGCCGCCGAACGCGCCGAAGTAGCCCTCGGCGTTGGGGACTTGACCTGCGGGGTCGGGAATGAAGAAGTCAGAAGACATCCGACGTACTCCTCGAAAGGGGGCCTGGTCTGCAAGGGACACGGGACGCCGAGCACCTTGCCTACGTCTGTCACGGCCAGGGCGTGCGCGGTCGTGCGAAGGCGCGCGAGGGCGTGTCAGAGCGTGTTAACGGCGGTGGTGCGCGGCGCGGGCGCGCCATCGCATGCCGTTGACCTGGCCGGGCTCGGAGCCGATGACGTACCGCACGCGGCGGCCGTGCACCCTGCGGGCCGGGGCCCGGCAGCCGCGGGGCTTGCAGCCGCGGGCGAGGCGCGCGTACGGGTCACGTACGGCGCTCGCCGCCTGGTCCCCACCGGGACGGCCGACGCCGCCGAAGCCGACGATCGCGTACGCCGTCGCCGCCGGGCGGCCCGGCAGGGCGACAGCGCAGGCGTCGGCGGTGGCGGCGGCCATCGGTCGGTCAGCTCCGGCCGTGCCGCAGCGCCGGGTGCGCGCCGGCGGCGACCAGGTCGGCGACGGCCGACTTCGGGTCGCGGCCGGTGACCAGGGACTCGCCCACGAGCACGGCGTCGGCGCCCGCGTTGGCGTAGGCGATCAGGTCGTGCGGACCGCGTACGCCCGATTCGGCGACCTTGACGATGTGCGCCGGGATCTCGGGGACGACCCGCTCGAAGGTGGAGCGGTCGACCTTGAGCGTCTTCAGATCGCGGGCATTGACGCCGATGATCTTCGCTCCGGCCGCGACGGCACGCTCGGCCTCGTCCTCGTCGTGCACCTCGACGAGCGGGGTGAGCCCGATCGACTCGGCACGCTCGATCAGCGAGACCAGCGCCTCCTGCTCAAGGGCGGCCACGATCAGCAGCACCAGGTCTGCGCCGTAGGCACGGGCCTCCCACAGCTGGTACGCGGTGACGATGAAGTCCTTGCGCAGCAGCGGGATGTCGACCCTGGCGCGGACGGCTTCGAGGTCGGCGAGCGAGCCGCCGAAGCGACGCTCTTCAGTCAGTACGGAGATGACGGCCGCGCCGCCCGCCTCGTAGTCGGCGGCGAGTGCCGCCGGGTCCGCGATGGCGGCAAGCGCGCCCTTGGACGGGCTGGAGCGCTTGACCTCGCAGATGACGGTGACGCCCTCGCCGCGCAGTGCGGCGACGCCGTCCTTCGCCGCGGGTGCCTTGGCGGCGCGCTGCTTGAGCTCGTCAAGGCTGACTCGCGCCTGCCGCTCTGCGAGGTCGGCGCGTACGCCTTCGATGATCTCGTCGAGCACACTCACGCGAGCGGCCCCCTTCCGGGACGGTGGAGTTGATCAGGATCTCAGGATCATGGATCGGGATCAATGGGTGAGGATCAGCCATGTCGATGGTATCCGCAGGAGGGCCAAGGGTTCGCATCCGGTTGACGCCAACGCTCTCACCTGGGGCTTCATGGCGGGCTCAGGGAGCGAGAGCGGCCCCGAACGGCAGGTTACGGACCACGCTGAAGACCAGCAGCACGCCCCCCAGCGCCCACCACCAGACTGGCGCGATCGCACCCCTCCAGGACGGCCTGAGGGGCGCTCCCCGTACGGCGTGAATCAGCCACATGACCATGACCACGGCGAAGACGCCGTAGCCGACGACGGCCACGGCGTTGGCCCCGAAGGCGGTGGCCAGGTCGCCGTGGATGAAGGCGTGGGCGCTGCGCAGGCCGCCGCAGCCGGGGCAGTAGATCCCGGTGTAGCGGAGCAGCGGGCAGACCGGATAGTGGCCGGGTTCATTCGGATCGACCGTGCCGACGTACGTGAAGGCCGCGGCGACCCCGGCGAGGGCGGCCAGCGGCGGGGCCAGGCGCCGCGCGAGCGGGGCGGGTGCGGGTGGCGGTGGCGGTACGGGTGTGGCGGAGGAAGGCGTGGCGTCCACCCGGTGATTCTCCCCGTTCATAGGGAAAGGCGCAGCCCTGCGACCGCCGGGCTGCGCCGAGCGTGGTGCGTGGTGCGTCAGGAGGAGGTCGTCTGCGCCTCGGGGGCGTGCGACTTGGCGGTCTGGCCCTCGGAGGTCTGGGCCTCAGGCTGCTTCTGCCCCGCTGCCGCCCTGGCGCGCGTCAGGCTCTCCGGCTCCTTCGGCATGCCGAGGCCCGCGGCCTTCATGGCGAGGCCGACCACTCCGCCGATCGGGATGATGGCCATACCGGCCCAGAAGCCCAGGGGATTGGCCGCCACCATGAAGACGCCTGCGACGCAGAAGCCGATGAAACAGATGGTGGCACCGGTCCAGGCGGCCGGGGTGTGTCCGTGGTTGCTGCCCGCCATGAGTTCGCTCCTTGTTGCTGTTGCCCTGTGGTGAGCCTGTGCTCTGTGTGCTGAGCCGGACGCTCAACTGTCATTGTCCTGTACGCCGGGACATGGACGCGGCCGGGGGTCACGCTGGGGGTCACGCTTCTCGTGTCGGGTCCTCGCCGCGGTCCAGGGCTTTCCACAGGTCCTCGGGCCGCTCCGGGTCCACGACCGGGGCCTTGCGGGGCCGGGGGGTGCCGTCGCGCTCGTAGCGGCCCGACATGGCAGGCCAGCTCCTGCCGTACCGCAGCGCGAGCAGGCCCGCGAGCAGGATCAGAAGGCTGCCCGCCACCGTGGCGTAGGGCCAGGCGGTGTGCGTGAGCGCGTCGACCGTGGCGGCCGTGTCGCCCGTCGCCTTCGCGGCCTCCGCGTTGAGGGCGGCGCTGTCGGAGGCGCCGAGGTACGCGGCGATGGCCGCGCCCGCGCCGCTCAGGGTGAGCAGGGCGGCGACGAGGAACCGGCCCGCGCTGCGTACGGCGAAGACGGCGACCAGGGCGGCGAGGCCGACGATGGCGAGGGCGGTGGGGACGCCGGTGACGTCGCCGCCCTTGGCGTCGAGCGGCAGCGTGCCGCCGGCGACGGCGGCCGTGCCCTCGGCCCAGACCTGGCCGGAGGCGAGCAGCACGACGGTCGCGCCGACCGCGCCGAGGAGCAGCGCGGCGGCAAGGCTGCGGCGGCTGCTTGTGGCGACGGCCGCGGAGGCGTCGCTGGTGGAGGCGTTGGTGGTGGAGGCGTTGGTGGCGGGCTGAGGGACGGGCTGGGGTACAGGTACAGCACTCACGTACCCCACTATCCCCTACGGCTCGTTCAGCCGTTGAGGCGGTTCGCCGTGTGGACGGCGCGGAGCACCGCGGCGGCCTTGTTCCGGCACTCCGTGTCCTCGGCGACCGGGTCCGAGTCCGCCACCACACCCGCTCCCGCCTGTACGAACGCCGTGCCGTCGCGCAGCAGCGCGGTGCGGATGGCGATCGCGGTGTCGGAGTCGCCCGCGAAGTCGAGATAGCCGACGCAGCCGCCGTACAGTCCGCGCCGCGAGGGTTCGAGCTCGTCGATGATCTGCATCGCGCGGGGCTTGGGCGCGCCGGAGAGCGTGCCCGCGGGGAAGCAGGCGGTCAGTACGTCGAAGGCGGTACGGTCCGCGCCGACCCGGCCGGTCACGGTCGAGACGATGTGCATGACATGGGAGTACATCTCGACCGACATGAAGTCGACCACCTCGACGCTGCCCGGTTCACAGACCCGGCCGAGGTCGTTACGGCCGAGATCGACCAGCATCAGATGCTCGGCGCGCTCCTTGGGGTCGGCCAGCAGCTCATCCGCGAGAGCCTGGTCCTCCTGCGGCGTCGCGCCGCGCGGCCGGGTCCCGGCGATGGGGTGGACCATGGCGTGCCCGTCCTCGACCTTGACCAGCGCCTCGGGGCTGGAGCCGACGACGTCGAAGCCCTCGAAGCGGAGGAGGTACATGTACGGGCTGGGGTTGGTGGCCCGCAGCACCCGGTAGACGTCCAGCGCGCTCGCGCTGCAGGGGGTCTCGAACCGCTGCGACGGCACGACTTGGAAGGCCTCCCCGGCGCGGATGCGCTCCTTGATGTCCTCGACGGCGTCCTGGTAGTCCTTGCCGCCCCACAGCGCGGAGAACTCGGGCAGCTCGGAGGGCGGCAGGACGGCGGGCGTGACGGCCACCGGACGCCCGAGGTCGGCCTCCATGGCGTCGAGGCGGGCGACGGCGTCCGCGTACGCCTCGTCGATGCCGGTGTCGAGGTCGTTGTGGTTGATGGCGTTGGCGATCAGCAGGACGGTGCCGTCCCAGTGGTCGAAGACCGCGAGGTCCGAGGTGAGCATCATGGTCAGCTCGGGCAGCTTGAGATCGTCGCGCTCGCCGGGGCCGATCTTCTCCAGGCGGCGGACGATGTCGTACCCGAGATAGCCGACCATGCCGCCGGTGAAGGGCGGCATCCCGGAGTCGGGATTGCGGGGAGTGTGCAGGGCCTCGACGGTCGCGCGCAGGGCCTGGAGCGGGTCGCCGTCGACCGGTACGCCGACGGGTGGGGTGCCGAGCCAGCGCACCTGGCCGTCGCGTTCGGTCAGGGTCGCCGCGCTGCGTACGCCGACGAAGGAGTACCGGGCCCAGGACCTTCCGTTCTCGGCGGACTCCAGCAGGAAGGTGCCTTCGCGCTCGTCGGCGAGCTTGCGGTAGAGCCCGACCGGGGTGTCGCCGTCCGCGAGGAGCTTGCGGCTGACGGGGATGACGCGACGGTCGGTGGCAAGCTTGCGGAAGGTGTCGAGATCCATGGCGCCCGACCCTACTGGCCCGGCGACGGCACGATGTCGCCGAGCGGGAGTACGTCGTGACCGAGCGGGAGTACGTCGGCGTCGAAGCAGGTGCGCGCCCCGGTGTGGCAGGCGGCGCCCACCTGGTCGACCTTGACCAGGACGGTGTCGGCGTCGCAGTCGAGGGCGACGGACTTGACGTGCTGGACATGGCCGGAGGTGTCGCCCTTGACCCAGTACTCCTGGCGGCTGCGGGACCAGTAGGTGCAGCGGCCGGTGGTCAGGGTGCGGTGCAGGGCCTCATCATCCATCCAGCCGAGCATCAGCACCTCGCCGGTGTCGTACTGCTGGGCGATGGCCGGAAACAGGCCGTCGGCGGTGCGCTTGAGGCGGGCGGCGACGGCGGGATCGAGCGGGCCGTTGGGGACATTGCTGGGGATACTGCTGGTCATACCGCCATTGTGCCGGTTACGGCAGGGCCGGTGGACGGTGCGTCCACTGGGCGGACCGGGTGGCGCCGCCGTACGCTGGCGTCATGTCGACCCATGCGAAGCGTGAACGGCTTCTGCTCGCCGATCTGTTGGAAGCGGCGGGTCCAGACGCTCCGACCCTGTGCGAGGGCTGGACGGCCCGCGATCTGGCCGCCCATGTGGTGGTGCGCGAGCGCCGCGCGGACGCGGCCGGCGGGATACTGATCCCCGCGCTCAAGAGCCGTCTGGAACGGGTGCAGGCGGAGTTCGCCGCGAAGCCGTACGAGGAGCTGATCCAGCTGATCCGTACGGGACCGCCGCGGCTGTCCCCGTACGGCATCAAGCAGCTCGACGAGGCGGCGAACACCGTGGAGTTCTACGTCCACAGCGAGGATGTGCGGCGGGCGCAGCCAGACTGGACGCCGCGGAAGCTGGATCCGGTCTTCGAGAACGCCCTGTGGGTCCGGCTGGAGAAGGCGGCCCGGCTGCTGGGCCGCAAGTCCCCGGTGGGCCTGGTGCTGCGCCGTACGGACGGGCAGACGGCGGTCGCGCACCGCGGGACCCCGGTGGTGACGGTGACCGGGGAGCCGGGCGAGCTGACGATGTTCGCGTTCGGCCGGCAGGACACGGCGCGGGTGGAGCTGGAGGGCGACAAGGCGGCGATCACCCGGCTGCACGAGGAGATCAAGGCGTTCGGGATGTAGCTCCCTCCAGCCGGAATCTCCCTCCGGCCGGAGTCTTCAGCGCGGGGTCATGGCCCTTACGTCTCAGACCTTCCATGAGCGCAGCAGACGGGCGGCCTCTTGCAGGTCCGCCTCGTCGCTGCGGATGTCCGTGACGAGCTTCGCCATGTCGCCGTACAACGGCGTGATCGGCTCTCCGGACTGCACCATGTACTCCCAGGCACAGGCCATGCCGATCGAAGCGTTGTAGTCGGTGAACGGACGCAGCCGCAGGGAAGTGTGCAGGAAGGTCGCGGCCCTCGTTGCGACCTCCTCGTAGTACGGCTCACCGGCAAGGCGCTCGTACCGATGCCGTACGGCCATGCACTGCAGCGCGCCCCAGTCGCGGATGGGGGTGTTTTCCGGGGAGACCTCGATCTGAATGTTGAGGACCCATCCGGCGTCGACGTACAGGGTCACCGGAGCCCCTTCGGAAACCTCTGGTCGAACTCCACGATGAGCTCGCGAGCCTTCTCCGTAGCGCCCTCGATGAAGCGCTGCTTCTGCCGTCGGCGCACCACGTCCTCGGTCAGTATGTCGTGGGCCAGCCGCTTGATCGCGACGCCTTGCTCCTTGGCCTCCGCACGCAGCTCGGCCAGTTCTTCTTCGGTGAATTCGATCGTGATTCCAGGCATGCGAGCAGCTTAGGGCAGCCGGTACCCCAATCACTACCGCAGTCACTACTACGAGCGAATCATCGAACTGGCGAGCGGTGGGCGACCATCAGCGGACGGGGTGTCCGGCCTCGCGCAGGGCCTCCTTGACCTGGGAAATGCGCAGGTCACCGAAGTGGAAGACCGACGCGGCCAGCACCGCGTCCGCGCCCGCCGCGACCGCCGGGGGGAAGTCGGCGAGCTTGCCCGCGCCGCCCGAGGCGATGACCGGGACCGTGACGTGCTTGCGTACGGCCGCGATCATCTCGGTGTCGTAGCCGTCCTTCGTACCGTCCGCGTCCATCGAGTTGAGCAGGATCTCGCCCGCGCCGAGCTCGGCGGCCCGGTGCGCCCATTCGACGGCGTCGATGCCCGTGCCCTTGCGGCCACCGTGCGTGGTGACCTCGAAGGAACCTTCCGGCGTGCGCCGGGCGTCGACCGACAGGACCAGGACCTGACGGCCGAAGCGCTCCGCGATCTCACGGATCAGGTCGGGGCGGGCGATCGCGGCGGTGTTGACGCCCACCTTGTCGGCGCCCGCCCGCAGCAGCTTGTCGACGTCGTCCGCCGCGCGGACGCCGCCGCCGACCGTGAGCGGGATGAAGACCTGCTCGGCGGTGCGGCGCACCACGTCGTAGGTCGTCTCCCGGTTCCCGGAGGAGGCCGTGATGTCCAGGAAGGTCAGCTCGTCGGCGCCCTCGGCGTCGTACAGCTTGGCCATCTCCACGGGATCACCCGCGTCGCGCAGGTTCTGGAAGTTGACACCCTTGACGACCCGGCCGTTGTCCACGTCCAGGCACGGGATGACTCGGACAGCGAGAGTCACTGCTCCACACCTCCTCGGTACGCCTCGACCTCGACCTCGACGACGAGACTCGGGTCGATGAAGCCGGAGACGATCAGCATCGACGCGGCCGGGCGGACCGCGTCGAACAGCTCCTTGTGGGCGCGGCCGACCTCGTCCACATCGCGGGCGTGGGTGAGGTACATCCGCGTACGCACCACATCCGCGGCGCCGAGCCCGAGCTCCTTCAGGGCGTCGAAGGCGACGGCGAACGCGGTCATGGTCTGCTCGTAGGGCGAGCCGTCCGCGATCTGGCCGCCCACGACCGACGTGCAGCCGGAGACCAGGACCAGGCCGTTCGGCAGCTCGACCGCGCGGGAGTAGCCGATGGCGTCCTCCCAGGGACCCTTCGAGCCGATACGCCGTACAGAACCGCTGCTCATCTCGCTCATTCCGCTACCGCCTCGAGGGCCTCTTCCAGCGTGAACGCCTCCGCGTACAGCGCCTTCCCGACGATCGCGCCTTCGACGCCCTCCGGGACCAGCGCCGCGATCGCGCGCAGGTCGTCCAGCGAGGAGACGCCGCCGGACGCGACGACAGGCTTGTCGGTCGCCGCGCACACATTGCGCAGCAGCTCCAGGTTCGGGCCCTGGAGGGTGCCGTCCTTGGCGATGTCGGTGACGACGTAGCGGGCGCAGCCCTCGGAGTCGAGCCGGGCGAGGGTCTCGTACAGGTCGCCGCCGTCGCGCGTCCAGCCGCGACCGCGCAGCGTGGTGCCGCGTACGTCCAGGCCGACCGCGATCTTGTCGCCGAACTCGGCGATGACCTTGGCAACCCACTCGGGGGTCTCCAGCGCGGCCGTGCCCAGGTTGACCCGGGTGCAGCCGGTTGCCAGCGCGGCGGCCAGCGAGGCGTCGTCGCGGATGCCGCCCGACAGCTCGACCTTGATGTCCATCGCCGCGGCGACCTCGGCGATCAGCGCCCGGTTGTCGCCGGTGCCGAAGGCGGCGTCCAGGTCAACCAGGTGCAGCCATTCGGCGCCCGCGCGCTGCCAGGTCAGGGCGGCTTCCAGCGGGGAGCCGTACGAGGTCTCCGAACCGGACTCGCCGTGCACGAGGCGGACGGCCTGGCCGTCGCGTACGTCAACCGCGGGGAGGAGTTCAAGCTTCTGCGTTACAGCCTCAGGCATTACAGCGTCTCGATCCAGTTGGTCAGCAGCTGGGCGCCGGCGTCGCCGGACTTCTCGGGGTGGAACTGGGTCGCCCACAGCGCGCTGTTCTCGACGGCGGCGACGAAGCGCTCGCCGTGCGTGGCCCAGGTGACCTGGGGCGCGCGGATGGCGGGGTTGGTGACTTCGAGCTCCCAGTCGTGCGCGGCGTAGGAGTGTACGAAGTAGAACCGGGCGTCGGGGTCGACACCGGCGAAGAGGCGGCTGTCGGCGGGCGCTTCGACGGTGTTCCAGCCCATGTGGGGGACGATCGGGGCCTTCAGCGGGCCGACCGTGCCGGGCCACTCGTCGAGGCCCGCGGTCTGCACGCCGTGCTCGATGCCGCGCGCGAAGAGGATCTGCATGCCGACGCAGATGCCCATGACGGGACGTCCGCCGGAGAGCCTGCGGTCCACGATCCAGTCGCCGCGGGCCTGCTTGAGGCCCTCCATGCAGGCGGCGAACGCGCCGACGCCGGGGACGAGGAGGCCGTCGGCGTTCATGGCCGTGTCGTAGTCGCGGGTGATCTCGACGTCCGCGCCGATCCGGGCGAGGGCGCGCTCGGCGGAGCGGACATTGCCGAATCCGTAGTCGAACACCACGACTTTCTTCGCTGCGCTCATTCCCAGATCCCCTGAATCCGCATGACACCGGCGACCAGGCACATCACCGAGGCGATGGAGAGAAGCACGATCACGCCCTTGGGCATCTCCTGCTTGTGGAAGGAGTACACACCGCCCGCGAGGAAAAGCCCGACAATGATGAGGATGGTGTTGAGGCCGGTCATGGAGTTACAGCGCGCCCTTCGTGGACGGGAGGATCCCGGCGGCGCGCGGGTCGCGCTCAGAGGCGTACCGCAGCGCGCGGGCCAGCGCCTTGAACTGGCACTCCACGATGTGGTGGGCGTTGCGGCCGTACGGCACGTGGACGTGCAGCGCGATCTGG
Organism: Streptomyces sp. NPDC052236; assembly: GCF_044548015.1. NCBI lineage: Bacteria > Bacillati > Actinomycetota > Actinomycetes > Kitasatosporales > Streptomycetaceae > Streptomyces > Streptomyces sp. NPDC052236. Next base: position 313,170 of record NZ_JBIUBL010000007.1, read on the forward strand.
GCCTGCGCGACGAACGACTCCAGGATGTGCCGGGTCATCGTCGTGTCGTACTCGCCGATCATCGGCGCCATCTTCTCGGGCTCGGTGTGTACGAGGTACGGGCGGCCCGAGAGGTCCACGGTGACCTGGGCGAGGGACTCGTCCAGCGGCACGGTGCAGTTGCCGAAGCGGTAGATGCCGACCTTGTCGCCGAGGGCCTGCTTGAAGGCGGCGCCGAGCGCGAGGGCGGTGTCCTCGATGGTGTGGTGCGAGTCGATGTGCAGATCGCCCTCGGTCTTCACGGTGAGGTCGAACATGCCGTGGCGCCCGAGCTGGTCGAGCATGTGGTCGTAGAAGCCGACCCCGGTCGCGACATCGACCTTCCCGCGGCCGTCGAGGTTGATCTCGACGACGACGGACGTCTCCTTGGTGGTGCGTTCGACCCGGCCTACGCGGCTCATCGATTCTGCTCCTTCTTGAGTGCGCGCACCGCATCGAGGAACGCGTCGTTCTCTGCCGGGGTGCCCGCGGTGACCCGCAGCCAGCCCGGTACGCCGTTGTCCCGGACCAGGACACCCCGGTCGAGGATCTGCTGCCACACCGCGTGCGCGTCCTGGAATCGTCCGAACTGGACGAAGTTCGCGTCGGAGTCGGTGACCTCGTAGCCGATGTCACGCAGTTCGGAGACCAGGCGGTCCCGCTCGGCCTTGAGCTGCTCTACGTACCCCAGCAGCGTATCCGTGTGCTCCAGCGCGGCGAGCGCGGTGGCCTGGGTGACGGCGGAGAGGTGGTACGGCAGGCGCACCAGCTGGACGGCGTCGACCACGGCGGGGTGCGCGGCAAGATAGCCCAGGCGCAGACCGGCCGCACCGAAGGCCTTGGACATGGTGCGCGAGACCACCAGGTTCGGCCTGCCCTCGATCAGCGGCAGGAGGGAGGGTCGGTGGCTGAATTCGACGTACGCCTCGTCGATCACGACCAGTGAGGGCTTCGCGCTCTGCGCCGCCTCATACAGGGCGAGGGCCGTCCCGGCCTCGACCGCCGTGCCCGTGGGGTTGTTGGGCGAGGTGATGAAGACCACGTCGGGACGGTGCTCGGCGATGGCCGCGGCGGCGGCGGTCGCGTCGATGGTGAAGTCGTCGTTGCGCGGCCCGGAGATCCAGCCGGTGCCGGTGCCGCGGGCGATCAGGCCGTGCATGGAGTACGAGGGCTCGAAGCCGATGGCGGTACGGCCGGGTCCGGCGAAGGTCTGCAGCAGCTGCTGGATGACCTCGTTGGAGCCGTTGGCCGCCCAGACGTTGGCGAGGCCGACCTCGTGCCCGGCGGTGCGGGTGAGGTAGCGGGCCAGCTCGGTGCGGAGCTCGACCGCGTCCCGGTCGGGGTAGCGGTTGAGCGTACGGGCGGCTTCGCGGACGCGCTCGGTGATGCGGTCGACCAGCGGCTCGGGCAGCGAGTAGGGGTTCTCGTTGGTGTTCAGCTGGACGGGTACGTCGAGCTGGGGCGCGCCGTACGGGGATTTGCCGCGCAGCTCGTCCCGGATGGGCAGATCGTCGATACGGGTCACGTCGATGCCGGTCACTGCTGGGGCACCTTCCAGTCGTCGAAGCGGGCCTTGACCGCCGCGCCGTGCGCGGGCAGGTCCTCGGCCTCCGCCAGCGTCACCACGTGGCGGCTCACCTCGGCGAGCGCGTCGCGCGTGTACTCCACGACGTGGATGCCGCGCAGGAAGGACTGGACGGAAAGACCGGAGGAGTGGCAGGCGCAGCCGCCGGTCGGCAGGACGTGGTTGGAGCCCGCGCAGTAGTCGCCGAGGGAGACCGGCGACCACGGGCCGACGAAGACCGCGCCCGCGTTACGGACCCGGGCGGCGAGGGCGGCGGCGTCGGCGGTCTGGATCTCCAGGTGCTCGGCGCCGTACGCGTTGACGACCTTCAGGCCGTCCTCCAGGTCCGAGACGAGCACGATCGCGGACTGCCTGCCCGACAGGGCGGGCACAACCCGGTCCGTGATGTGCTTGGTCGCGGCGACCTGCGGCTCCAGCTCCTTGTCGACCGCGTCGGCGAGGTCCGCCGAGTCGGTGACGAGGACGGCGGCGGCCAGCGGGTCGTGTTCGGCCTGGCTGATCAGGTCGGCGGCGACGTGCACCGGGTCGGCGGTGTGGTCGGCGAGGATCGCAATCTCGGTGGGGCCCGCTTCGGTGTCGATGCCGATGCGGCCCGCGAAGTAGCGCTTGGCGGCGGCGACCCAGATGTTGCCGGGGCCTGTGACCATGTTGACGGGGGCGCAGCCCTCGGTTCCGTACGCGAACATCGCGACGGCCGTGGCGCCGCCGGCGGCGTACACCTCGTCGATGCCGAGCAGCGCGCAGGCGGCGAGGATCGTCGGGTGCGGCAGGCCGCCGAATTCGTTCTGCGCCGGGGAGGCGAGGGCGATGGACTCGACGCCCGCTTCCTGCGCGGGCACCACGTTCATGATCACGGAGGACGGGTAGACGGACCGGCCGCCCGGCGCGTACAGCCCGACGCGGTCGACCGGGACCCACCTCTCGGTGACGGTGCCGCCGGGGACGACCTGGGTGGTGTGCTCGCTGCGGCGCTGCGCGCGGTGGACGATCCTGGCGCGCCGGATCGACTCCTCCAGGGCGGCCCGCACCTGCGGGTCGAGCTGCTCCAGGGCGTCGGCGAGCGCCTGGGCGGGCACCCGTACGCGCTTCAGTCGCACGCCGTCGAACTTCTCCGCGTACTCGATCAGCGCCGCGTCGCCGCGATGGCGTACGTCCTCGCAGATGGGCCGCACCTTTTCCAGGGCGGCTGCCACGTCGAACTCGGCTCGGGGCAGGAGGTCGCGCAGGGCTCCGCCGTCGGGGAGGGCGTCGCCGCGCAGATCGATGCGGGCCAGAAAGTGAGATTGCAGCACGGAATCAATTCTCGCAGACCGAAATCCGCCCCTGGTCGTCCGTATCACTGGCTGATACACGCCACGGTGGCCCCAGCCGTTGCGAATGACTACTAGCGTTCGCTCCGTTACTGAGCGGGAAGAACAGCTGTACGAGCCTTTACAGGCGAGAGAAGCGGAGGAACAGGTAGTGACAGTGCCGCCGGACGACGTACTTCCGGATGGGCTGACGGCCACCGAGCAGCGGATGTGGAACGCCTTCCGGAACGGATCGACCTGCGATCTGAGCGAGGCCAATCCGCTGCTGAACGATCCGTTCTCCCCACGCCCCTGGGGCGACGAGCGCAGCGTCAGCGCGTCCGCGGTCGCCCGGCTGCTGCTCAGCGGTCCGTCGGCGCGGCCGGGCCGGGTCGCCGCGCTCAAGCTCCGCGGGGTGCAGATCACCGGGACCCTCAAGCTCGCGGGCGGCAATATCGCCCCGTATGTCGAGCTGAACGGCTGCCGCTTCGACAGCGAGGTGCTGATGCCGGAGGCGCACTTCACCACGGTACGGATGGTGGGCTGCGCGATACCGCGGCTGGAGGCGGCCCGGTTGCGTACGGAGGGTGATTTGCATCTGCCACGCTGCCGGGTCGAGCACGGCATCCGGCTCACGGACGCGCAGATCGGCACGGACCTGCTGATCAGTCAGATCAACGTCAGGCCGGACCGGCGGGGCCGTGCGATCACCGCCGACGGGCTGTCGGTCGCGCAGGACTTACAGGCCGAGCTGATGGAGATATACGGCGAGTTCAGCCTGCGCGGCGCGAAGATCGGGGTCTCGCTGAGCCTGCGCGGCAGTCGCCTGCGGGCGGCGGCGGAGCGGCGCGCGCTGAACGCGCCGCAGCTGAGCGTGGAGCGGACGCTCCATATGACGGGCGCGTGGGTGAGCGAGTCCACGGGCAATCCGGGATCCACTCCGCCGTTCGGGACCGGTAGTACGGCCACGCCCGCGCGGGGCACGCGGATGCAGCGCTTCGAGTGCCACGGCGGGGTGCGGCTGGACGACGGGCGCTTCGGCGACGCGATCGACCTGCACCACGCGCGGTTCGTGCTGAGCCCTCTGGAGGAGCTGTCGCTGCGCAGAATCGCCGCGCCGGAGCTGCGGTTCAACGCGGAGTGCCCGCAGGAGGGGCGCGTCGTGCTGAACGGCGCGAAGGTGGTGACGCTGGTGGACCTGGCTGCGAGCTGGCCGGGGCCCGGCGGTCTCGCGATGGCGGGGTTCGTGTACGAGAACCTGGTCTCGTACGAGGATTTCCCGCTCAGCAAGCGCCTGGAGTGGGTGGAGTCGGCGACTCCGGAGTACTCCCCGGAGCCGTACGAACGCCTGGCGACGGTCCTGCGCAACAGCGGCGAGGACGCGGAGGCGCGGCAGGTGCTGCTGGCGAAGCAGCGCCGCCGCCGGGAGACGCTGCCGCTGGCCGCGAAGCTGTGGGGCTATCTCCAGGACTGGACGGTGGCGTACGGCTACCGGCCGGGGAGGGCGGCACTGTGGATGGCGGTGCTGTGGGCGGCGGGGGCGGCGGCGTTCGCCCAGGTGGACCCGGCGCCGATCAAGGCGGAGGAGCACCCTCGGTGGAACGCGGCGCTGTACGCGCTGGACCTGCTGGTGCCGGTGATCAACCTGGGCCAGGACGGCTACTGGCGCCTGGACGCGCACTGGCAGTGGGCGTCGGCGGCGCTGATCCTGCTGGGCTGGATTCTGGCGACGACGGTGGCGGCGGGGGCGTCTCGACTGCTGCGGCGGGGTTGAGGGGTGGGGGGTGGGGGCTGGGCCGCCCTGCGCCCCGCACCCTTGCCGGGTGCGGGGCGCACGGCTTCACGGGCTGCGCCCGGCCCCCGGAGTGCGGGGTACGGGGGCTCCGCAAGCCCCGGGAGGTTCCAGGCCCACGTGCCCCGTACACCTGGCAGGCTCCGGCCCTGAGAGGCCTCGGAGGCCACGCACACCCACAGGCCCCCGCCCCACTGCCCCACTGCCCCACCAGCCTCATGAACCTCAGAACGTGCACCCACCCGCCCCCACCACCGCACTTCTTTGCGTTCTTTTGACTTTTGCCAGGACAACCATTCCGCCCCTACCAAAGCTTCACAGCTACCCTCTGGCGCGCCCCCGACCTGCGGATTTCAATGGCCGCACCATGAGTTTGTTCCGCGCCCTGATCCGTACCGCGCGCATGATCCGCCATACGCCACTCCTCGCCGACGGACTGCCGCCCGACGAGGAAGTGCTGCTCGACGCGCCCGACCAGCGGCTCGGCCCCACGCTCGTCGCCGCCGCGTTCGGTGAGTACGAATCCGCCGCCAAGCTGCTCGCCACCACCCGCGAGGCGGCCGAGTGGGAGAACCGCGACCGGTACGTCATACGCCTCGCCGCCTTCGCGCTCAACCGTGACGAGTGGCTGACTAGCTGGCTCGCCGCCTCCCCCCGTGACCCGGACGCGCTCGTCCTCAAGGCCGAGCTCGCCGTCCGCAGGGCGTGGCAGTCGCCGGCCCGCGCCGAGCGGCTGCGCGAGGTCGGTCCGCTGATCGACGCGGCGGCGGACGGCGACCCCGCCGACCCCGTCCCGTGGCGCATCTCTCTCGACCACGCGCGCGGCACGCACGCCGGCCACACCGCCTTCGAGTCGCTGTGGGAGCAGGCCGTGCGCCGCTCCTCGCACCACTACGGCTGCCATGTCGCGGCCCTGCGGTATCTGTCCGCCCAGTGGTACGGCTCCCACCGCGAGTGCTTCGACTTCGCCGAGCAGGCCGCGGCGGACGCCCTGCCCGGCTCGCTGGTGCAGGCGCTGCCGGTCCGCGCGGCCTTCGCGCAGCTGCTGAGCGGCGACACCACCTCCGTACAGGAAGACAGGATCGACGCCGCCGCGGATCTCGCCATCGCGCTCTCCGCGGATTACCCGGCGGGCGACCCCTGGCCGGCGGAAGTGCGGAATCTGCTGGCGTACGTGCTGGTGAGGCGGGGGCGGTGGGCGGCAGCGCTGGAGCAGTTCCGGCTGATCGGGCCGTACGCGACGTCCTTCCCGTGGACCTCCGTCACCGATGACGCGCTGGGGCAGTTCCTCGACGCGCGGGACGGCGTACGGATTCAGATCGCCTCGGCGATGCCATTGTGTGGACGGGCCGGACGGCCCAGGTCCGTAGGCCATTAGTCTCTACCGTTGTGACCACCGCACGTCTTCCCCTCTTTCCGCTGAACTCGGTGCTGTTTCCCGGCCTTGTCCTGCCCTTGAACGTCTTCGAGGAGCGTTATCGCGCCATGATGCGCGAGCTGCTGAAGACGGACGAGTCCGAGCCGCGCCGTTTCGCCGTGGTCGCCATCCGCGACGGTCACGAGGTCGCGCCCACGGCGCCGGGCCTGCCGGACCAGACGGCGGTGCCCGCACGCGGCCCGGCGGCGGGCTTCGGCGCCGACCCCATCCAGGCGTTCCACACGGTGGCCTGCGTCGCGGACGCGGCGACGATCCGCGAGCGCCCGGACGGCAGTTTCGAGGTACTGGCGACCGGTACGACGCGGATCAGGCTGGTCTCGGTCGATGCGAGCGGGCCGTTCCTGACCGCCGAGGTGGAGGAGATCCCGGAGGCGTCCGGGGAGGGCGCGGGCGCGCTCGCCGAGGGCGTGCTGAGGGCGTTCCGCAGCTACCAGAAGCGGCTGGCGGGCGCGCGGGAGAGGTCGCTCGCGACGTCGGCCGACGCGGATCTGCCGGACGAACCGTCGGTGGTGTCGTACTTGGTCGCGGCGGCGGCGGTGCTGGACGTTCCGGCGAAGCAGCGGCTGCTGGAGGTGGCGGACACGGCGGCGCGGCTGCGGGAGGAGCTGACGCTGCTGCGCTCGGAGACGGCGGTGATCCGGCATCTTCCTTCGCTGCCGGCGGTCGAGTTGACGCGGGCGCCGACGAACCCCAACTGACGGGAGTCGCTTCACCGTGCCGAAGAAGCAGAAGAAGAGCGGCAGTTCCGGTGGTACCCCCGCGACGGTCGTGCTGACGGCGGCGGGCGCGGAGTTCAGCGTGCACGCCTACGACCACGACCCCGCGTCACCGTCGTACGGCGAGGAGGCGTCGGAAGCGCTCGGCGTCGCGCCCGAGCGGGTCTTCAAGACACTGGTCGCGGATGTCGACGGCAAACTGACGGTGGCGGTCGTCCCGGTCGCGGGCCAGCTGGACCTCAAGGCGCTGGCGGCGGCGGTGGGCGGGAAGCGGGCGGCGATGGCGGACCCGGCGGCGGCGGAGCGGGCGACGGGTTACGTACGGGGCGGCATCTCCCCGCTGGGCCAGCGCAAAGCGCTGCCCACGGTGCTGGACGCGTCGGCCTCGGACCACGCCACGATCTGTGTCTCGGCGGGGCGCCGGGGGCTGGAAGTCGAGCTCGCGCCGGGGGACTTGGCGAGTCTGACGTCGGCGGTGCTGGCGCGGATCGGCCGCGTGTAGGGGCTCGACGGGAGGGCTGCAGTCGGTTACGACCGTAGGGACGGTCCGAGGAGGACGGTCCCTACGGTGGGGGTACCACCCACGCCCGCCAGGGCGTAGGGGGAGGGCGGCGGCGCATGTCCAAGCGAACCCGCAAGCGGAAGTGGCGCATCCGTAAGCACCGCGCGAACCACGGCCGCCGGCCGGCGTAACTGGGGGACTTCCCCAGGCCCCCTTGCGGGCACGGCACGCTGCGGCACGAAGCCGCGGTGGCAGGTCCCGAGTGGGGCCCGGGCCGTCAAGCTCCGTCCGCCGTCTCGGGGGCGCAGCGCCCGTACGCATCTGCGGAGCGAAGCTGCCGCACTGGGGGCCGGCGAGGGCGGCTGGGGGCAGCCCAGGCTCAGCCCGCGGGCGTCTCCGGCAGTACGAGACGTACGGAATCGGCGCACCCGGCAGAGGGCCACGTGGCCGAGGGCTCCCGATTCCCGGGCCGGTCCAGGCGGCGCGAAACTGCCGCGCTGCGGCTGGTGTACCTCCCACGCCCGGAGGGCGAGGGCGGCCGGCGAGCACACCCGAGCTCAGGCCGCGCCGTCTCCGGCCGGTACCACTGGAACAGAGGGCCTCCGACCTACCCGACCCGCCAAGCGTCGCGGGCCGGTTCGCTCATCCGCCTGCGGCACGAAGCCGCAGCCGCAGCTCCCGGCAAGGGTCGGGGGCCCGCGGGGAGTCCCCGGTTACGCGACAGTACGGGCGGGGGCACACACCCCCGGGCTCAAGCCGCGCCGTCCCCCGGGCCCATCGGTGTCGGGCCCGTCTGGCCGTACCCCGTAGCCGGCCACTCCGGCTCCGGGTCCCTCGGGCCGAACAGTCCCGTCAGCGCCAGGTGGACCGCCATCGCCGAGGCCGGCCAGGCCAGCAGCGAGCCGTACGCCTTCAGTTTCAGCGGCGCGTCGAACGTCACGCCCGCGCCCACCGCCTTCGCCTGCGCGACCACATCCTCCGGCGGGCCGAACCACACGCCCATGCCCCACGCCAGCAGCGAGCCCAGCAGACCGCCCACCGCCAGGGCCACCACCAGCGCGACGCCGCCGCGCCTGCGGAACAAGAAGACCGCCGCCGCGCACACCGCGCCCAGAGCGAGTGCCAGCAGCACGAACGTACCGTCCGCGCCCACCGCCTCCTCGCCCTCCGTGTCCTTCAGGAAGACCGCCTTGCCGTCCGAGATCAGCGGTACGCGTGGCGCCAGCCACAGCCACAGCAGGCCCAGTGCCACACCCGCGACCGCCACGGCCACCAGCACCACAGCAGCTTCCCGCAGCTCCGTCTTCACGTCCGGGCCCTCCTCCGCTTCCGTCCCGTACAGAGGCGCGTGGCCTATCGGCGATGGCTGGTGCGGCGGAGTGCCCTGCGGCGGAGTCAGATGTGCGGTCACCCCGCCATCGTGCCAGGCGCGGTCGGACAGCGCCTCACCGGACCGCCGCCCGGCGGTACGCCCACGTCGCGACCGCCAGCGAGACGACCCCGACAACCGCGCAGACCGCGAGGTCGAATCCGACGGCCGCCCAGTCCGGACGCGGCCCGAACGTCCTGGCCAGCGCCTCCACGCCGTACGTCGAAGGCAGCAGATCACGCGCGTACCCGACCGGGCCCGGCAGCCGCTCGGCCGGCAGCACACCCAGCAGCAGCGCCGCCGACATCCCCAACTGGCCGAGAAGCGTGGCAAGTTCGGGGCGCGGCGCGAGGAGCCCGAGCGCCGCGCCGAGCCCGGCGAGGGCCGCGCCCGCCAGGGGGATCACCGCCGCCAGCACCCACAGATGCGTCAGCGGCAGGTCGAACATCACACTGCCGACGACCGCCGTGACCACCGTGCCCGGCACCGTGAAGGAGGCGTACGCACCCGCCGTGCCCAGCACTACCGCCGCCGGTGGCACCGGCAGCGTCGCGTAGTGGTCGAGACCGCCGTTCGCCCGCAGCTGTCCGAAGTACTGGGCGAGCAGATTCAGCGCGACGAAGGCGACGACGAGCACACTCGACCCCGCCACGACCGCCTGCGCCTCTCCACCGCTGCCTCCGTCCACCACTCCGCGCATCAGGACCATGATCCCGATCGACTGGAACGTCGCCACGAACAGCAGCGGCAGCCTCGCCACCCGCGCCCGCGACAACTGCGCCCGGTACACCGCGCCCAGCGCGGGCAGCAGTCGCGCCCGCGGGGCCAGCGGCGAGGGCGCGGCTGCTGCCCCGGACACGTTCTCCGAGCTGACCTGGTGGGACGACCGGGGGAACCCCCCGGCCACCGCCTCCGTCTCCGCCTCCGCCGGCACGGTACTCACGCCTTGACCAGCCCCTTCATCGCGTTCCCCCCGAGCGCCAAGTACACGTCCTCCAGGCTGGGCGTGGCCAGCGTGAAATCGTCCAGCGCCGCGAACGCCGCCCCGCCCGTCACCGCCGCGACCGCCGCCCGCGCCTCCTCCGGCGCCAGTCTGAGCACCCACCGGCGCCCGGACTCCTGCGCGGATCCGCGCAGCGCCGCCACCTCGGGCACCTCCAGCGGCGCCCGCTCGCGCCACACCAGCTCGACCCGCACCTCGCCCGCGACCCGTTCCTTGAGCCCCGAGGGGCTGTCGCAGGCGATGACGCGGCCTTGTTCCAGTACGGCGACCCGGTCGAGGACCGTCTCCGCCTCGATGACGTTATGGGTGACCAGCACCACGGTCGTGCCGTATTCCGCGCGCCGCCGGTCCACCGCGGCCCATACCGCGCGCCGCGCGACCGGGTCCATGCCGGTGGTCGGCTCGTCCAGTATCAGCACCGGCCGCTCCCCCACCAGCGTCGCCGCGAAGCAGGCCAGCCGCCGCTGCCCGCCGGACAGCTGCTTGAGGGGGCGCGCGGCGAGCCCGGTCAGCCCGAGCTCCTCCAGTACGGTGTCGCGCTCCGCCCGCGCGTCCCGCAGGGAAAGAGCGCGCAGCCGGCCCGTGGTCTCCGCGGCGAGCGCGACGGTCAGTTCGTCCAGTGCGGTGGATTCCTGCCCGAGGTAGCCGATCAGCCGGGAGGCCCGCTCCGGGTGGCGTACGAGATCGTGGCCGAGCACCTCGATACCGCCCGCGTCCGGGCGCATCAGCCCGGTGAGCTGTCGTACGAGGGTGGTCTTGCCCGCGCCGTTGGGCCCGAGCAGACCGAAGATCTCACCGGACCGCACCACGAGGGAAATCCCGTCGCTGGCGCGCACCTCGGGCGTCCCTGCCCGACCGCGGCGACCACGCACGGCGGGGTACGTCTTGACCAGTTCCCGCACCACACACACCGTACTCACAAGGGTCGAGCCTAAGGGGTCGGCCGGACTACTCCCCCGCGGGGGCGTGTTCCGCGGCGGCCCGTACGTCGATCTCACGCCAGAATCCCGCGCGGATCGCGTACCGGTCGTGTTCGTCGATTTGGTCGTCCTTGTGCGCGAGCAGACCGAAACGCGCCGCGTACCGCAGCAGCTCACCGTCTATGCGGTGCGGAATCCGCGGGTACATGGTGGACAGCTTCTGCACATGGCTCTGCTCGGGCAGCCGTTCCATCCAGCGCCGGGCGAAGACCTGGCCGACCTCGAAGGGATCGCCGCCGACCGTGGTGATGTCCTCCTCGCGGTCGGCCCAGCGCTGCTCGGCGCTGGTGAGCTGGGCGAGCGTCGGCAGCGAGGCGGTCTCGGGCGGTTCGCCGAGCGGGCCCGAGCCGTTGGAGCCGGGGCGCTCGACCCAGCCCCGGTCGGAGGACCAGCGCAGGGTGGCGCTCGCGGGGGGCGGCGTGGCGTGCTGGCCGGGGGCGCGCAGGCTGGCCAGGTCCTTGGGGGTGGGGACACCCCTGGCGGTGGCGGGGGCGGAGCCCGTATCGCTGTGCCCGGACCCGTGGTCGGACCCGTGGTCGGAGCCATGCCCGGAGCCGTGGTCAGAGCCGTGCCCGCCGTGGTCGGGTCCGTGGTCGGAGCCGTTCACGGAAGGCACCGTGCGGCGCGATCCATTGCGCGCGGCCTCGTCCGCCGCCCGCTCCTGCGAGGCGGCGAGCGCCGACTCGGGCAGTGGCGCGGAGAGGATCGCCGCGATCTCGGGGCGGGGCGCGGGCGGCGGCGCGCAGTTGCCGGAGAAGTCCTTGGCCCGTACGGCCTTGGTGATCCAGACACGGTCCAGCACCCGCCGCTCGTCGGCCTCCGCGACCAGGTCCTCGGACTGGTTGTAATCACCGTCGGCGGCCTGCACCGCCCAGAGGTGGACGGCGACGCCGTGCTCCTTCGCAGACATCAGCCCAGGCAGCAGGTCGCCGTCGCCGGTCACCAGCACCACATCCGAGCAGGCGCGGTTTCTGGCCAGTTCGGTGAGCTCGGCGTGCATGGCGGCGTCGACGCCCTTCTGCGCCCAGCGGCCGTCGCTCCGGGTCAGCGCGCCGAGGCGGACGGTCACGCGCGGCATGACCCGCATCCGCCGGTGCTCGGGCTGCGGTACGCGGTCGGGGGCGCCGTCGAACCAGTAGATACGGAGCAGGGGGCGCTCCGTATCCACTTCGGCGAGTTCGCGCAGACCCTGGATGAGGGCGGTGTGGTCGACGGTGATCCGGGAACGCGCCGGTTCTCCGGCGAGAAGGCTCGCGGCGGCGCCCAGCAGATATCCGGCGTCCACCAGGACGACGCAACGGTCCACGCGCTCCACCCTCTTTCAAGACTTCAGGCACTTCAGGAACTTGGGGAAATCCCGGAACGGGGAATCCTAGGATCGGGGGATTGTTCCAGATCGGGGATTGTTCCGGGTTTTCTTCGAGTCTGCCCGAACACGGAAGGGTTAACGGCCGGAACTCGATCATCGGTGCGGCGGATCCCCAGTCCTGGAGCGACAAGGGCCCCTTACCCACCGCAATGATCCAAAATGCGCTGGTTCTCTTGGTATGTGACGCTGACAGCGGGCCTGGCCCCGAGAATTCCACAGGAGGCGTTCCCCATGGCCAAGAACAAGAATCGCAAGGGCAGTCAGCAACAGGACCGCTCGTCCACCGCGGAGCGCAGCAGCGAGCAGGCCAAGTCCGCCGCGTACCAGTCGCAGTCGCGGACACAGTCGCACGCGCAGGGCAGTCCGTCGGATGTCGCCCGTAAGCACCAGCGGCGCTTCGGCCACAACTGATCGCCTCAACTGATCAACACCAGTGACGTGGTAACGCCGCAAGGGGCGCACCCCTTGCGGCGTTTTTTGCTCCGTTCTCGCCCCGTTTTAGTGGCCTGTCGCCTGTCGGTCAGCCGGCCAGGCACGCCGGGCCGAGCAGCACCTTCAGATCCCCGAACAGGGCCGCATCCGGCTGCACCCGGTGCCGGTCCAGCCGGAGCACCGTGGTCTTGCGCGGGCCCAGCAGCTTGATCCGTACCTCGGTGTTGCCCTTGTGGTGGCTCAGGATCTCCCCGAGCCTGCTGATCATCGGTGGGGTGACCTTCACCGTCGGGATGGTGACGGTAACCGGCGCGTTGGTGCCGGCCGAGGAGAGATCGGGGACCATCAGCTCCATGGCGACCAGCCGCGGGATGTCCTCGCGCTTGTCGAGCCGCCCCTTCACGAACACCACTGTGTCCTCGACCAACTGGGTGGACACCAGCTGATACGTCGCGGGGAAGAACATGCACTCGATCGAGCCGGCCAGATCCTCGACGGTGGCGATCGCCCAGGCGTTGCCCTGCTTGGTCATCTTGCGCTGCAGGCCGGAGATGATGCCGCCGATGGTGACAATCGCGCCGTCCCCGTGCTCTCCGCCCGTCAGCTGGGAGATCGAGGCGTCCGATTTATCGGACAGGACGTGCTCGATGCCGAAGAGCGGGTGGTCGGAGACGTACAGGCCGAGCATTTCGCGTTCCTGAGCGAGCAGATACGACTTGTCCCACTCGATGTCGGAGAACTCGACGTCGAGCCCGAAGCCCGGCTCGTCGCTGTCCTCCTCGCCCATGCCGCCGAAGAGGTCGAACTGCCCCTCGGCCTCCTTGCGCTTGACCGCGACCACATTGTCGATCATCGGTTCGTGGTGGGCGACCAGGCCCTTGCGGGTGTGGCCCATCTCGTCGAAGGCGCCGGCCTTGATCAGTGATTCGACGGTGCGCTTATTGCAGACGACCGCCTCGACCTTGTCGAGGAAGTCGGGGAAGGTCGTGTACTTTCCCTTCGCCTTGCGGCAGCGAATGATCGAGTCCACGACGTTTGTACCGACGTTCCGGACGGCGGTGAGACCGAAAAGGATCACATCGTCGCCCTGGGCGGCGAAGTTGGACTCGGACTCGTTCACATTGGGCGGCAGCACCTTGATGCCCATGCGGCGGCACTCGTTCAGATAGACCGCGGACTTGTCCTTGTCGTCCTTGACCGAGGTCAGCAGCGCCGCCATGTATTCGGCCGGATAGTTCGCCTTGAGATACGCGGTCCAGTAGGTGACCAGGCCGTACGCCGAGGAGTGGGCCTTGTTGAAGGCGTATCCGGCGAACGGGACCAGCACGTCCCACAGCGCCTGGATGGCCTGGTCGCTGAAGCCGTTCTTCTTCGCGCCCGCCTGGAAGAGGACGAAGTTCTTCGCCAGCTCGTCGGGCTTCTTCTTGCCCATCACGCGCCGGAGGATGTCGGCCTCGCCGAGGGAGTACCCCGCGATGATCTGGGCGGCCTTCTGCACCTGCTCCTGATAGACGATCAGGCCGTGGGTGAGGCCCAGCACCTCCTTGAGCGGCTCCTCCAGCTCCGGGTGGATCGGCGTGATCTCCTGCTGGCCGTTCTTGCGGAGCGCGTAGTTCGTGTGGGAGTTCATGCCCATCGGGCCCGGCCGGTACAGGGCCGAGACGGCGGAAATGTCCTCGAAGTTGTCGGGCTTCATCAGCCGCAGCAGCGAGCGCATCGGGCCGCCGTCGAACTGGAAGACGCCGAGCGTGTCACCGCGGCAGAGCAGCTCGTACGTCGTGGGGTCGTCCAGCGGGAGGTCGAGCATCTCCAGCTTGATGCCCTTGTTGGCCTCCACCATCTTGACGGCGTCGTCCATGATCGTGAGGTTGCGCAGACCCAGGAAGTCCATCTTCAGCAGGCCGAGCGACTCGCACTGTGGGTAGTCCCACTGCGTGATGGTCACGCCGTCGCTGTGCCGCACCCACACCGGGACGTGGTCGGTGATGGTCTCGCTGGACATGATCACGCCTGCCGCGTGCACACCCATCTGCCGGACCAGTCCCTCGACGCCCTTGGCGGTGTCGATGACCTTCTTCACATCCGGCTCGTTCTCGTACATCCCCCGGATCTCGCCCGCCTCGCTGTAGCGCGGGTGCTTCGGGTCGGTAATGCCGTTGAGGTCGATGCCCTTGCCGAGGACATCGGCGGGCATCGCCTTGGTGAGCCGGTCACCCATGGCGTACGGGTAGCCGAGGACACGGGCAGAGTCCTTGATCGCGTTCTTCGCCTTGATCTTTCCGTACGTGCCGATCATGGCGACCTTGTCGGCGCCGTACTTCTCGGTGACGTACCTGATCACCTCACCGCGCCTGCGCTCGTCGAAGTCGATGTCGACATCGGGCATGGAGACGCGCTCGGGGTTGAGGAACCGCTCGAAGATCAGCCCGTGCGTGATCGGGTCGAGGTCGGTGATGCCCATCGCGTACGCCACGATCGAACCGGCCGCGGAACCACGGCCCGGACCCACCGCGATGCCGTTGTTCTTGGCCCACATGATGAAGTCCGCGACCACGAGGAAGTACCCCGGGAAGCCCATCTCGATGATGATGCCCATCTCGTACTCGGCCTGCTTGAGGCGGTCGTCCGGGATGCCGCCGGGGTAACGGCGGGCCATGCCGCGCATGGTCTCCTCGCGGAACCAGGTCACCTCGGTATAGCCCTCGGGGACCTCGAACTGCGGCATCAGGTTCTTCGCCTCGAACATGCCGTCGGTGTTCACCTGCTGGGCGACGAGGAGGGTGTTGGCGCAGCCCTCCTGCCAGGCGTCCGAGGAGTCGATGGCGTACATCTCGTCCGTGGACTTCAGGTAGTAGCCGGTGCCGTCGAAGCGGAAGCGGTCCGGGTCCGAGAGGTTCTTGCCGGTCTGGATGCACAGCAGCGCGTCGTGCGCGGTCGCCTCGTGGGCGTAGGTGTAGTGCGAGTCATTGGTGACCAGCGGCGGGATGTCGAGCTTCTTCCCGATCTCCAGCAGGCCGTCGCGGACCCGGCGCTCGATCTCGATGCCGTGGTCCATCAGTTCCAGGAAATACCGCTCCTTGCCGAAGATGTCCTGGTACTCGGAGGCGGCCTTCAGCGCCTCGTCGAACTGGCCGAGGCGCAACCGGGTCTGCAGCTCGCCCGACGGGCAGCCGGTCGAGGCGATGAGTCCCTCGGACCACTTGGAGATGGTCTCTTTGTCCATCCGCGGCCACTTCGTCAGCCAGCCCTCGGCGTACGCGTCCGAGGAGAGCCGGAAGAGGTTGTGCAGCCCGGTCTTGTTGGCGGCCCAGATCGTCTTGTGCGTGTAACCACCGGAACCGGAGACATCGTCCCGCTTCTGGTGCGGCTGGCCCCACTGGACCTTGCGCTTGTTCCGGCGGGACTCCGGGGCCACATACGCCTCGATGCCGATGATCGGCGTCACACCCGCCTTCTTCGCCGTATGGAAGAAGTCGTACGCCCCGTGGAGGTTGCCGTGGTCGGACATGGCGATGTGCGTCATGCCCATCTCATTGCAGGCGTCGAACATGTCCTTGAGCCGCGCGGCACCGTCCAGCAGGGAGTACTGGGTGTGGACGTGAAGGTGCGTGAAGGGCGGCTTGGTCACGGCGGGAGGCCTCCGGAGAACGGTGGTCGACAGACTGAAGACAGTCCGGGGGATCAGCCTGGAAGTCTACGTCTTGACACTGACAGTCGCGGGCACTCCCGCGTACCTTGGCGGGCACTCCCGCGTACCTTCGTGCGTTGGGAAGTGGGCGGAACACCATCCCCTTTGTCATGCACCAGGAGGCACCCAGCGATGTCGGTCCAGCAGGCTGAAGCCGATCAGCGCGGCGAGCGGATTCTCTCCGTATTCGATACTGCTTTCGGCCAGCTCCTGGCTGCGGATCCAGCCGCCTTCCAGGTCAAATTCCGGAAGATGGCCGCCTCCGCCTTCGCCTTCTACCGGGGTACGGCGTGCCTGTTCTACAACGACCTGGAGCAGGAGCGGCACGGCGGCCCCTACCTGGACGACCGGACCGGGCGGGTGTGGATCCACGGCGACCTGCACGCTGAGAACTTCGGCACGTACATGGACTCCAATGGCCGGTTGATCTTCAACGTGAATGATTTCGACGAGGCTTATGTGGGGCCCTTCACATGGGACCTCAAGCGGCTGTCCGCCTCCCTGGCGCTGATCGGCTACACCAAGGCCCTCAGCGACCAGCAGATCACCGAGCTGGTACGGATCTACGCCGCGGCCTACCGCGAGCGCATCCACGCCCTGGCCACGGGTGCCAAGAACGACGAGGTGCCGCCGTTCACGCTGGACACCGCGGAGGGGCCGCTGCTGGAGGCCTTGCGCGACGCCCGCAGACTCACCCGCTTCGCGCTGCTCGACTCGATGACGGAGATCCGCGACTCCGAGCGCCGGTTCGCGCCCGGCGGCGGCTCCATCGAGCTGGACGCCGCCGGCCGCTACAAGGTGCTGGCCGCGTTCGACGGCTATCTGGAGACGCTGCCCGAGTCCAGCCTGGCCCGGCCCGACTCGTACCGGGTCAAGGACGTCGTGGGGCGGCGCGGCGTCGGCATCGGGTCGGCGGGACTGCCCTCGTACAACATCCTGCTGGAGGGCAACAGCGACGCCCTGGAGAACGACGTCGTGATCTATATGAAGCAGGCGCAGACCCCTGCGGTCTCCCGGCACATCGACGACCCGGCCGTACGGCAGTACTTCCAGCACGAAGGCCACCGCACGGTGATCTCGCAGCGCGCGCTCCAGGACCACGCGGACCCGTGGCTGGGCTGGACCGAGCTGAGCGGGACGGGCCAGCTGGTGGCCGAGATCTCGCCGTACGCGGTGGATCTGGACTGGTCGGACATCGACGACACGGAGGAGATCGCGGCGGTCGTCGCGGACCTGGGCAGGGCGACGGCCACGATGCACGGGGCGGCGGACGACGGGAGCGGTCAGTCGCTGGTGCCGTTCTCCACGGAGCGGGCCATCGACGCGGCGATCGCGGCGGACGAGGACGGCTTCGGGGAGCTGCTGGTGGAGTTCGCGCACAGCTACGGCGCGCGGGCGCGGGCGGACCACCAGATCTTTGTGGACCTGTTCCGCAATGGACGGATCCCGGGGCTGTAGTCCGGCTCGGGTGGCCGGATCCTTTAGGGGGCCCTTACAGGGACCCATGGGAAACTCGCCGGTGATGGACATATCCGGGATGCGGCTCAGGGGGCTGCGGGCAGCGGTCTTCACGGCACTCGTCGTGACGCTGTCCGCCGCCTCTCATGTGCTGCTGTCCAGGGTTCCGCTGCCGCTGTCCACGCTCGCCTTCGTCTCGGCGACCGTATTCGGCGTCGCGTTCGCGCTGTCGGGCCGGGAGCGGGGATTCTGGCGGATCGCCGGCCTCCTCGTCCCGCTGGAACTGGCCGCCGACACCCTTTTCACCGCCGGTCAGGACGCCTGTTACGGCCCGGGCGGCGGGCCGGTCGCCGGTTCGCTGCGCTCGGTCGGCCTCGGTGCGCTGTGCGGCGGCGAGGTCGGCACGGCGCTGCCCGGGGTGGGCGCCCCCGACGAGGGTGCCGCCGGCCTGTTGAGCTCCACCGACCCCGCCACCCTGCCCTGGCTGCTGCTCGCCGCGCATGTCTCGGTCGGGCTGCTCGCCGCGGCCTGGCTGCGGCGCGGCGAATCCGCGCTGGCACGGCTGGTGCGGGCGGCGGGCGCGTGCGCGTTCCGGCCGTTGCGGGTGGCGGTCGCCGTGGCCGGGACGGCGCGGTATGCCGTACGCCGGGGGGCGGCGCGGCCTGTGGCGCGTCGGCCCGGTGTCGCCTCCGGGGCCCGCCTGCTGGTGCACTCCGTCGTACGGAGAGGACCGCCGCGCTCGGCCGCAGTGTGCGCCTGAGCCCGCAGTCCCGCCCGTTCCAGATGTCCCGATGGAGTGAATGAACATGAGTGCACGCAACAAAATGGCCAACAAGGCCGCGGCCCGCGAGCGGCTGCGCCAAGAGCAAGAGCGCCAGGCCAAGAAGGACAAGACCCGTCGGCAGCTCGTCGTGATCGGTACGACGCTGGTCGTCCTCGCGATCGCGGGCGGCATCGGTTACGCGGTCATGCAGGCCAACAAGCCGACCCACTGGGACTCGGTGGCGGACGAGAAGAACATCACCGCGCCGAAGAACACGACAGGCGAGAACGGGACGACGGTCGTCATCGGCAAGGCGACGGCGAAGAAGACGCTGGAGCTGTACGAGGACCCGCGCTGCCCGGTCTGCGCGCAGTTCGAGCAGACGGTCGGAGAGACGGTCAAGAAGGACGTCGACGCGGGCAAGTACAAGGTCGAGTTCATCGGCGCCACATTCATCGACGGCGCGAAGTCGATCAACGGCCAGGGGTCGAAGAACGCGCTGAGCGCGCTGGGGGCGGCGCTGAATGTGAGCCCGGAGGCGTTCGTCGCGTACAAGAGCGCGCTGTACTCGACCGAGTTCCACCCGGAAGAGACGGACGACAAGTTCTCCAAGGACTCGTATCTGCTGGAGGTCGCGGACTCGGTCCCGGCGCTGAAGAGCAACACCGAGTTCAAGAAGAACGTCGAGGGCGGCACGTTCGACGCGTGGGCGATGAAGATGACGGATGTGTTCAACGACAGTGATGTCACGGGCACGCCGACGCTCAAGATGGACGACAAGAAGCTCACGGTGGAGGGCAGCGACAACCCGCCGATGACGGTGGAGCAGTTCAACACGGTGATGGACAAGGCACTGAAGGCCTGAGGTGAAGGCCTGAGACGGGCCGCGGGGGGGGGGGGGGCGCCCCCCCCCCCCCCCCCCCCGGGGCGGGGGGGGGGGCCCCCCCGCAACAACCCGGGGGCCGTGACCCCCCCCCCCCCCCACATTTTAGGTCGCCCGCCC